>RECK01000203.1 GCA_007694055.1 Wenzhouxiangella sp. | reverse complement strand
AAAAAACACAAGGAGCATCATGCAGATTTCAGAAAACAGCGTCGTCAGCTTCGACTACACCCTCACTGATGACGCCGGCCAGGTGATTGACACATCCGAAGGTCGCGAACCACTGGTCTATCTACACGGCCATAACAATATAATCCCGGGCCTTGAAAAAGCCATGGAAGGCCAGCAGGCCGGTGAGGAGATGAGCGTACAGGTCGAGCCCGAGGAAGGCTACGGGCCGTACCGCGAGGAACTCATCCAGGAAGTACCGAAATCGGCGTTTGCCGGCATGGACAAGGTCGAACCCGGCATGAGTTTCCGTGCTGAATCAAATGCCGGCCCCATGACCGTGACCGTGCGCGATGTGGGTGACGAGACGGTCACCGTGGACGGCAATCATGCCCTGGCCGGCAAGGTCCTGAATTTCCAGGTTGCAATCAAGAGCGTGCGCAAGGCCACCGAGCAGGAAATCGATCAGGGCGTCGCCGAAGCCGCCTGAGGTATCCCGCCAGTCCGTCACGGGGCACCATCGGTGACCCGTGACCATTCACCGCAGGAAATGAGCATCCGCTAAACTAGCCGCTGGCTAATTCGCGGACCCTCCTCATGTCAAACAAGCCGACCGCCTGGCATGCCCTGGACACCGACGCTGCGATTTCGGAACTGGATTCCAGTGGAGACGGCCTGAGCGACCAGGAAGTTGCCCGCCGGCTCGAGATCCACGGAGCGAATTCGCTGCCGCGACCGCCCAAGCCTCCTGCCCTGCTGCGCTTTCTGGCCCAGTTCCACAACGTCCTTATCTACGTACTGATGGCCGCCGGCGTCATAGCCGCGCTGCTGGGTGAGTGGATCGACACCGCCGTCATCCTGGCCGTTGTCCTGATTAACGCGGTCATCGGTTTCGTCCAGGAAGGGAAGGCGGAGCGCGCCATGGAGGCGATCGGCGACATGCTGGCCCCGAAAGCGCGTGTGCGACGCGATGGCCGCTGGCAGGAAATCGACTCGGAAAACCTGGTGCCCGGTGACCTGGTCAAGGTCAAGGCGGGTGACCGCGTGCCGGCCGACATCCGCCTGCTTGAAGCGCATGATCTGCGCGTGGATCAAGCCGCGCTGACCGGTGAGTCTCTGCCAGTCGACAAAAATCCCGAAACGCTGGACTCCGATACCGACCTGGCTGATCGCGACTGCATGATTTACTCCGGCTCCATGACCACGAACGGACAGGCAACCGGGCTGGTAGCAGTGACCGGCAGCAACACCGAGCTGGGTCGAATCAGCGGGATGCTCAGCGAAGTCCAGACCCTGACCACGCCGCTGCTGCAGCGCATCAACCGCTTTGCCAAGGCACTGACCGTTGTCATTCTGCTCTTTGCCACTCTGGCTGTCAGCACTGGTGCCCTGCTCCACGGTCTGGCCCTGTCTGAAGGCTTGCTGGCCGGTATTGCCCTGGCCGTCGCCGCCATCCCCGAGGGGTTGCCGGCGATCATCACGATCACGCTGGCCATCGGGGTCCAGCGCATGGCCTCTCGCCAGGCCATCATCAGGCGTTTACCGGCGGTGGAAACCCTGGGCTCGGTCAGCATCATTTGTTCAGACAAAACCGGCACGCTCACTCGCAATGAGCTCAAGGCCAGGCGAATCGCGCTGTGTTCAGGTGAAATCAACCCGGAGTCTGACGCGGTCGACAGTGCAGCCGGCCAGGGCCTGCTCCGTGCGGCGGTGCTTTGCAACGACCATGAGCCAGGCCACGATGGCGGCGACCCGCTGGAGCGGGCACTGATCGAACTGGCCGAGTCCCAGTCCCTGGACATCACCGGCCTGCGCCGGGAAAACCCCCGCCTGGCGCTGATACCGTTTTCCTCGGATCACAAGTACATGGCCAGCCTCAGCCACGGGCTGCTGACCGTCAAGGGCGCACCCGAGGCCCTGCTGGAGCGGTGCGCCACGCAGTTCCAGAGCGGTGAAAACAGGGAGCTGGAGCTTGAAAGCTGGCATCAACGACTCGATGAGATGGCCGCCGAAGGCCTCCGTGTTCTGGCTTTTGCCGAGAAGCGGGTTGACGAGAGCAAGAACAGCATTGATTCGAACCGTGACATGCAGGATCTGAACCTGCTGGGCCTGGTCGGTTTCGCCGATCCGCCGCGGGAGGAAGTTCCGGAAGCCATCGCTGCCTGTCAGAGTGCCGGCGTCAAGGTCAAGATGATTACCGGCGACCATGCCACCACGGCGCTGGCCATCGCCCGCGAGCTCGGACTGACCGATGCTGAAGGCAAGGCCATCAGCGGCCGCGAGATCGATGCCATGGACGATGCCGAGCTGGAGCAGGCCAGCATCGACTGCGACGTCTTCGCCCGGGCAACACCTGAACACAAGCTGCGCCTGGTCAAGGCACTGCAGGCGCATGGCGAGGTCATCGCCATGACCGGCGACGGCGCCAACGATGCGCCAGCGCTCAAGCGGGCCGATATTGGAGTGGCCATGGGCATCAAGGGCACGGAAGCGTCTCGCCAGGCCTCGGAGATGGTGCTGGCAGACGACAATTTCGCCACCATTGTCAACGGTGTCGAAGAAGGCCGAGGCGTTTACGACAACATCCGCAAGGCCGTGCTTTTCGTGTTGCCAACCAATGCCGCCCAGGCTGCGGTGATTCTGCTCGCGGTGCTGGCTGGTTTGACCTTGCCGATCACGCCGGTGCAGATCCTGTGGGTCAACATGGCCATCGCCATCACCCTGGCCCTGTCGCTGGCTTTCGAACCACTTGAAGATGACATCATGCACCGTCAGCCGCGCCCGCTGGACCAGGGCCTGATCAGCTCCTTCATTCTGACCCGGGTGATCTGGGTCGGCGCACTGCTGACCGCCGGAACCTTTCTGGCCTACAATCACATACTTGACACGCTCGACGACATCGATCTGGCCCGCACGCTGGCTGTCAACGTCCTGGTGGCCGGGCAGATCACCTACCTGTTCAATTGCCGGCGCTGGCAGCAACCCAGTTTCACCGCCTCGGCCATGCTGGCCAATGGTTGGGCCTGGGTTTCGGTCAGCATGCTGGTGGTCATGCAGTTGGCGTTCACCTACATGCCCTGGTTTCAGACCGTTTTCGGAACGACCTACCTGCCACTGGACTATTGGTTCATGGTGCTCGCGTTTGGGCTGCTGGTCTTCGTCCTGGTGGAAGTTGAAAAGCTCCTGACCCGGAAGTTCAAGTTGCGCTGGGCCGCACCGGACGGCCGCTGATGTTGCTGAGCCTGCGCCAGGTCGATTACAGCATCGGCGGTCCACTGCTGCTCGAAGGGGTCGAACTCGACATCGGTTCCGACGAGCGGGTTGCCCTGGTCGGGCGCAACGGCGCCGGCAAGTCGACCTTGATGAAACTGATGGCCGGAGATATCCAGCCCGATGATGGCCAGGTCGTTCCAGGGCCGGGGATACGAATTGCCCGCTTGCAGCAGGATGTACCCGGCAAGGGCAGCGGCAACGTGTTTGACCTGGTGGCCGGCGGTCTCGGTGACCTGGGACGCTGGCTGGCCGACTTCCATCGCCTCAGCCAGTCCGGAGAAAATCCCGCACAGCTGGCTGAGGCCCAGTCCAGGATCGAGGCGGCAGAAGGCTGGGATATGGACCAGCGTGTTGAAACGGTGCTCGAACGCCTCTCCCTGGATGGCAGCCTGTCGTTCGATCAACTTTCGGGCGGCTTGAAACGCCGCGTCCTGCTGGCCCGGGCACTGGTCCAGCGACCGGACATCCTGTTGCTGGACGAGCCAACCAACCATCTCGACATCACCGCCATCGAATGGCTGGAGTCTTTTCTGAAGCGCTTCTCCGGCAGCCTGGTATTCGTCACCCATGATCGCCGCTTCCTGAAAAGCCTGGCCACCCGCATCGTCGAAATTGATCGGGGGAAAGTCACGTCCTGGCCCGGTGACTGGGACAACTACCAGCGTCGCGTCGACGAGCGCCTGCATGCGGAAACGCTGGAAAACGAGCGCATGGACAAGAAGCTCGCCGAAGAGGAGGTGTGGATTCGACAGGGCATCAAGGCCCGCCGTACCCGCAACGAGGGTCGGGTCCGGGCGCTTAAGCGGCTGCGCGCCGAGCGCGCCCAGCGCCGCGAACGACAGGGCCAGGTACAGCTGCAGGTTGCCCATGCCGGACAGTCGGGGCGCAAGGTCATCGAGGCGGTTGACCTGAGCCATGGCTGGTCAGGACAGACCCTGGTCAGGGATTTTTCCACCGTGGTGATGCGGGGTGACCGGATCGGACTGATCGGGCCCAACGGTTCTGGCAAGACCACCCTGATTCAGCTGCTGCTGGGACAGATCGAGCCCGATGCCGGCGAAGTTCGGCTGGGCACCGGGCTGGAGATCGCCTACTACGACCAGCACCGGGCCGTCTTGAGAGATGACTGGTCAGCTGCCGAAAACGTGGCCGAGGGACGAGACTTCGTCGAAATAGACGGCAAACGCAAGCACATCATCGGCTACCTGCAGGATTTCCTGTTCCCGCCTGAGCGGGCACGCGCACCCATTTCCAAGTTGTCCGGCGGCGAGCGCAATCGCCTCCTGCTGGCGCGCCTGTTCGCACGCCCCTCCAACTTCCTGGTCATGGACGAGCCCACCAATGACCTGGACGCAGAAACCCTGGAGCTGCTGGAAGAGCGCCTGGCCGACTATCCGGGCACCCTGCTCCTGGTCAGCCACGACCGCGAATTCCTCGACAACGTCGTGACCAGCAGCCTGGTTTTTGAAGGTGATGGCCGGGTGGTCGAGTACGTGGGTGGCTACAGTGACTGGCTGCGGCAGCGACCCGGGTCGGACGGCGAGTGGCCGACGACGAAGGCCAAGACGCTCGAGTCGGGGTCACCAAAATCTCCGCAGGCCAAGCCACGTGCACCAAAGCTCAGTTACAAGCTCGCCCGCGAGCTGGAACAGCTGCCGGGCCAGGTCGAGTCGCTGGAAGCCGACATCGAAAAAATCGGCAAGCTCATGAACGAACCTGCCTTCTACCAGCGCCCGGCCGAGGAAATCGCCCGGGTCAGCGCACAGGCCCAGCAGCTTCAGGAAGCACTGGACCAGGCCTACCGGCGCTGGGAGGAGCTGGAATCAGCGCCGGACTGAGTTAGGCTCGAAGCGGTCCTCGAACAAGGCATCAGTCAGTTCAAAGACCTCGATCTGACGCTGCACCGGCTCAGCCGGCAGCCAGTTGCCGTCACCGGGCTGGCGGGCCACGATCACCACGGTGCCAGGCGCGCCATCAAGCACCAGGGTCTGACCGTCCAGGCTGGCCGGACCGGAGATGACCTCAAGCTCCACCAACAGGCCAGAACTGGCGCTGGTCTGCAGCTCGATATCGGGCTCGGTGATCGGCACCGCTTCGGGCGATGACAAGTCGACCGTCTGGGATGCCCTGGCCACCACGAAGCTGGTTGCCAGCGACTTACGCCAGCCGGGCGCGGTCACCACCAAATCGTAAACACCGGCATCCACCGGCGGGGCCAGGCTGCCGTCGTAGCTCACAATCAGCGCATCAACTGGCGGATCGGAGAGTATCTCGGCAGCCTTCGGCGAACCGTCATAGACCGGCACTTCCCCGGCCAGTTCCAGGGCAAGCCCGGACTGGAAACGCACATTCAGATACTCCTGGACCAGGTTGTTCACCAGCACGTCGTATGCCGCGGCGTTGAAGTGAAAGCAATCCAGTCCGCCGAACAGAAAGCGTTCGCGCATTGCTGCGGCCGGACTGGGCTGATCGAGCAGGCCCGGGGGCGGAAGACTGCCGGGAGGCTGACCGGGCAAACCAAAATGGTTCTGGGCCTGGCCCAGATGACGAACATGGTAGACGCGGGGATCACTGGTCAGCTCGGACTCAATCGCGTCAATTACCGTAACAGCGGCAGTATTCACCTCCAGCGGATCGGGTTGACCCAAATCATTCCACAGCACCGAGCAGGCAACGGTCCAGATCAGGCCGTTGCGGGTATCTTCAAAATTGGGATAGTCGTAAAGGCTAAGGACGATTTCGATATCCGGCCGCAGGCCAAGAATGTAGTCAGACACGATGGCAACATCATTCCGGATAAAACCGATCAGCTCCTGGAACTGTTCCGGCGTCATGCCGGTATTCCAGCTATCGAGAAAATCATTGCCGCCCACGGTCAGCTGGACGGTGTCAACATGGGGATATTGCTGAAGCGCGTCGGCAATACGCTGCAGGTTAGCCGGCATGACCCAGTCAGCCGCCGTGCTGCCGCTGGTAGTCGTCATCTCACCGCTGATCGCCACGTCTGTCAGCCCATGGCCGGCGAAAACCCGCGCATGCGAGCCATCCAGCCACTGCTCTTCAGCCCAGCTGTCTCCAACGATCAACAAACGCGGTGCGGCGTCGACGGCACTTGCCAGGGCAAAGAAAAGCAGCAAGCCGCAAGCGGCCTGGAGGACGAATGTCTTCATCACTGGATTATCCTTAGTGGTCGATTGTTTTTATTCTGTTTGCTTGTCTGCGGTAACGGTATCTTGGGACGACTCAGCACCTGACTCCCGCCTGCGCACGGTACCATGACACGACAATGAAAGTACTGAGCGTAATTGTGCCGCTGGCGCCGGCGGAGCCGATGCCGACCCGGCTGCTGGACTCACTGCGGAGCAAGGCCATTGACTGGGAGCTGATCCTGGCCACCACCTTGAACTGTCGTTTTCCGGTTGCGAAGGATGTCATCGAATGTCAGTCCCTGCCTGGCCGAGGTCTTCAGCAGAACGCGGCTGCAGCGCGGGCCAAGGGCCAATGGCTCTGGTTCCTGCACGCCGACTCCACGCTTTCGCCGAACGCCGTGCAGCAGGTCGCCTGTTTCAGCCGCGGCGCGCCGTCACTGGGTTACGCCGACCTGCGATTTGCGGCCGATGGGCCGGCCCTGGCCCGCCTCAATGCCATGGGCGCCAATCTGCGCAGTCGCCTGCTCGGCCTCCCCTACGGCGACCAGGGCCTGTGCCTGCCGGCAGCCTGGTTCCGAAAGCTGGGCGGCTTTCGCGAAGACCTGGATCGCGGTGAAGACCTTGACCTGGTCGTTCGGGCAAAGGCCGGCGGGCTGCAGGTGCGCCGCATGGGTCTGACCATCACCACCAGCGCCCGCCGCTACCGTGACCGCGGCTGGCTGCGCACGACAATTCAACACCAGCTCAACGCCATCCGCCTTGTTCGCCAGGCCCGCAACGGGGGACAGCCGCCGTGACAGCCATCGCCATATTCGTCAAGACCCCGGGCCTGTCGCCGGTCAAGACCCGACTGGCGGCTTGCAGCGGTCAGGCATGGGCTGAAGCGTGGCACATTCGGGCGGCCCGGGCCGTCGCCGAGACGGCTCGGGCAGCGCAGGTGGGGCCCGTTTACTGGGCCGTGGCCGAAAGCGCTGCCTCGGCCGGGTCGCATTGGCCCGATTTACCCTTGCTGGAACAAGGCCACGGCGGGCTGGGTGAGCGCATGGGCAGCATTCTTGAGTGGCTGGTAACTCACCACGGCAGCGGTTTGCTGCTGGGTGCCGACGCACCCCAGTTTCAGCCGGCCTGGCTTGAGCGCGCGCACGACTGGCTTGCTGCGCCCGATGCCCGCCTGTGCCTCGGGCCGGCCAGGGACGGGGGCTTCTGGACCTTTGGCGCCAATCGCGTGCCGGAGCGTGAACGCTGGAACACCGTGCACTACAGCCAGGCATCCACTTGCAAGGAATTTCGTCAAACCATGCAAGACCTGGGCGAGTGGCTTACGCTTCCAGCGCTGTCCGACCTGGACCAATTCGACGACCTGGCCGTAATGATCAGCGAGCTTAAGGCACTGGAACGCCCACAGCCGGGCCAGTCAGCGTTGCTGGCCTGGCTGCGCAAGCCAGGACCTTCATTGACTGCTGACGCCGGCTCTATCCAGAAGTGCTGATGTATCGGCATGGGTTTACCTGCCCATGCCGATTCATGCAGATTCATGCAGATCCGAGGGTGCCACAGAAATCCGCATACCGTAGACACATCATCAACCAACTTGCTCTATCCTGCCCAATCGTTTCCTGAGTCACGACGTGAATCCGGAATTGCTTTGCATTTGAAAACCAAGAACCAGGCCAGTTATGCGCGATACTTCGCCCTTGCTCGAACAACACGATTTCCCGCAGATTCGTCGCAAGCAAATCAACACCTTGCAGATGAATCTCGGCTACCTGTGCAATCTCGCCTGCCTGCATTGTCATGTCGCAGCTGGACCGAACCGCAAGGAGCTGATGGCCCTGGAGACGATGGAGCAGGCGCTGGATGTGGCCCGCCGATTCAATATCGGCACGCTGGACCTGACCGGCGGTTCACCGGAAATGAATCCGCACTTTCGCTGGTTGATCGAAGGCGCCCGAGCGATGGGCATGCACGTCATGGACCGGCTCAACCCAACCATCATGGAAGAGCCTGGCTACGAATGGGTCGGCGAATTTCTCGCCCGGCATCGGGTCGAGACCATAGCGTCACTGCCCTGTTACTCTCGGGAAAACGTCGATGCCCAGCGCGGCAACGGCGTGTTCGAGGCGTCGATCACGGCCTTGCGCAGCCTCAACGAGCTGGGCTACGGCGACCCCGACTCCGGGCTGGTTCTCAACCTGGTCTACAACCCGCTTGGACCCAGCCTGCCGCCACCACAGCAAAAGCTGGAGAGCGACTACAAACGCTTTCTGGGCGAGGAGTTCGGTATCCGCTTCAACCGGCTGTTCACCATCACCAATATGCCGATCAAGCGCTTCGGTGCGATCTTGATGGCCAAGGGGGAGTTCCACGACTACATGTCGCTGTTGAAAGATGCCTATCAGCCCGGCAACCTGAAGTCGGTCATGTGTCGAGATCTGATCAGTGTCGACTACCTCGGCTACCTTTACGACTGCGACTTCAATCAGATGCTGGAAATGCCATTGGGCGGTGAGCGTCGGCACCTGCGCGACCTGCTGGAAGCCGAGGGCGTACCTGAGCGAATTGCCGTGGCTGGTCATTGCTACGGCTGCACCGCCGGCCAGGGATCGAGCTGCGGCGGCGCATTGCAAGACTGAAGCGCTCAGCCCAGCTCCGGTTCGGTCGCTTGCCTGGATAATCGTCTGGACGCATTCTTGCCGGCAGACACCGGACGCGGCAGAACGATATTGCCGATCACCCGCTGCGAGCGCTCCTCCACCCAGTCGGACTCGAAGCCATCCATGCGTTCAACCACGTACAAGGGCCGATTCTTGGTCTCGATAAACACCCGGGCCAGGTATTCGCCGATGATGCCAATGCTGATCAGCTGCAGCCCGCTGAAAAACAGGATCAAGGTGGCCAGCGAGGCGTAACCAGGCACATCGACTCCGTGCAGCAGGGTCCGAACCACGATCCAGACTGCATAGACCAGACCCAGGGCTGCGAACAGGAAGCCGAGGTATCCCCACGCTCGCAACGGCGCCGTACTGAATGAAGTGATGCCTTCCAGGGCAAGATTCCACAGGCGCCAGATGCTCCAGCGGGTTTGGCCACTATGCCGGCCCGGCCGCTCGTACTCGATCGTTTCGATCTCGAAGCCGACATAGTTCATCAGGCCCTTCATGAACCTCGTCTTCTCGGGAAGGTGCAGCAGCGCATCGACTACGCGCCTGTCCATCAACCGGAAATCACCGACGTTGGCCGGCACGGCAGACCCGGCCAGAACGCCCATCACCCGGTAAAAGGCAGCCGCCGTGACGCGCTTGAACCAGCCGTCTTCCCGACGCAGGGCCCGGTGGGCAAGCACGATGTCGGCTCCGTCGCGCCACCGACTCAGCATGTCGGGTATCAACGTCGGTGGGTCCTGCAGATCCGCATCCAGGATGACGACGGCCTGACCCTGGGCGAAATGCAGGCCACAGCTCATGGCTGCTTCCTTGCCGAAATTCCTGGCCAGCCGGATGAAGTGCACCCGTGGATTGCGGGCGCGCCAGGCCTCGACTCTTTGCAAGGTCTGGTCGCGACTGCCGTCGTCGATCAGCAGTACTTCGTAGGCCTGGTCGTCGATTGCTGCCAGCACCGGCTCCAGCGCATGGGCCAGGGCCTCGATGCCGTCGGCCTCGTTGAAACAGGGGATGATCACGCTCAGCACGGGAGCGGTGACGGCGGTATTCATGGAACCTGCCTGTGATCTTGCTTCATTGAGCGAGAGTATAGCGAATGCCGCCAATGACTTCGCGGCCCTGGCTGGCTATCATGACGGCTCAACCACATGGTCCAGAGCACTTGAATCCTGCATCTCAAACCAGCCGCCTGCCGGAGCAATCCGACGCGCCCGTCTGGGCCTGGCTGATCATCGCCCTGCTGGTGCTGATCTCCATTGCCACGGGGCTACTGGGCTCCCCATACCTGGATCCGATTCGCGACGTCTACTGGGCACATCGCATCGCCTCTGGTCAGGAACTGCCCCTGGTCGGCCCCGAGATCGGCTTTTTCACCCACCTGGGACCGCTCTGGTACTACCTGCTGGCCCCGGCACTGTGGCTGGACAGCAGCCTGGCCGCCGTTGCCGCCTGGGCCGGGCTGCTTCAGGGCCTGCAGTATCCGCTGGCGTTGGCGCTGGGGCAGTGCCTGGGGCGCTGGCGATTCGGCTTCTGCCTGGCCCTGCTGCTGTGCTTGCCGGGCCTGACCAGTTTCAGCAGCCTGTCGTTCAATCATTTCAACCTGGTCCCGGCTGCATTGATCGGACTGTTGCTGGCGAGCTGTCACGATCATGTCCGCCGCAGTCCGATCTCGGCCGGGCTGGTCGGGCTGACCTTCGCCCTGCTCGTCCACGCCCACCCGGCCACACTGGCACTGGCCTGGCTGCCTTTGTTGCTCTTGCTTCCAGATCGGCATTTGTTGATCAGGCGCTGCGGCCTGATGGCGGCCGGTTTCCTGGTTCCCTTTCTGCCGCTGTTGCTGGCCGCGATGACCAGCGGGCTGCCCGAAACACCGACCGGATCGCTGGCGGCCCACCTGGGCTCACACTGGTCGTGGACAGCAGCACTGGGCGCGCCCTGGCTGGTCTGGTACAGCCTGGTCGACGGCTTCCGCCATGGCCTGATTCTCAGCACGCAAGGCCTGCCGCTGATGGCCTGGCCGCTGGGACTGGCCACGGCCGCGCTGCTGCTTTTATCTCTGTTTGGTTTGCCTCAGGTCGTGCGATGCCCGCGACTGAAGCAGGTATTGATCATCGCCCTTGTCGGAATCCTTGTGCAGTCGCTGGCCGCCCTGCTGATGCGAGCCGAGGTACTGTGGTACATGATGCTGGCCGTCCCCACCCTGGCCATGATGATTCCCGCCGCCGGACTCAGCATGCTGCCCAGGCACCTGGCCCTGGTTCCGCCTGTACTGGTCGGACTGGCCTGCTGCCTTGCCCTGCTGGGCAGCATGCTGGCTACCGCAGACGACAACGGTCGCCGTCATTTTCCCGCGGCCTTCATGATGAACCTGATGGCAGGTGGCGCGGCCGGTGTCAGCCATGCCGGGCCCCAGCTTAGCTTTCACGGCAGCGATCGACTGGCGCGCTGGTTGTGCAGGGATTCCGCGAACCGCCATCTGCACGGTGCCCTGGCCCAGCAAGCCGACACATTGACCGATCTGGTCTTTGACCTTTACTGCCCGAACGACAAGCCGATGATACGTATCAGTGGAACGGGCGAAGCGACGCAACATGATTTTGCACTGGGTCCGTCGGTTGCAGCAGCATTGCCCTTCGCGCCTGCCCGACGCCTGGAAGCGCTGCACTTCTTTCCGGTCGCAACGGTTCTTCATCCGCCATCGGGCGTGGCCCTGGCGCGCGGCCGCGACTATCCGCCGCGCGAACGAAGCATGGCTACCAGCCAGCTACGGGAGCTCAGCTTTGAAACCCCCACGGGACACTGGCTGGTCATCAGCAATCCGTTTCCATGGTGGGCCGAGATGCCTATCATCGAGGTTCGCGCCAACGGGCAGGTACTCACGGCGATTGCCGTCGATACCGTCAGCCAGCTCTACCATTGCCCCGACTGCCCGGTCGACCCAATGATGTCGTGGCGGGTACGGTTTCGCTCACCTGATCATCTGCAGCCGGATATCGTGAGCCTGCACCCATAGCAGGCGTCAAGGTTCCGCGGTATGCTTCGGTCTACGGAGGGTCAATCGAGACATGCAGGCGCAATGAGTGACATCACCCGGCTTTTGGTCGATTCCGAGGATGGCCCGGACCTCAAGGCCGTTTTCGATCGTCTATACCCTGAGCTGAAGCAACTGGCCCGGGCTCGCCTGGCCTCGTTGAGCAAGGGGCAAACGATCACGCCGACGGTGCTGGTCCACGAAGCCTTCATGCGACTGGTTCAGGCCGACCGACTGGACTTGAGCGGCCGTCGTCATTTCTTCGCCTGTGCCGGGCGGGCCATGCGCAACATCATTGTCGATCATCTGCGCGCCTCCGGCGCCCAGAAACGTGGCGGCGACCAGGTCGCAATCACCTTGACCGATCAACTTGGCGAGGCTGGCCCTGCCGAGAGCATTCTCGACCTGGACCAGGCGCTCAACGAGCTTGACCTGATCAGTCCCCAGCAGCGCGAGTTGGTGGAGTTGAAATTCTTCGCGGGTCTGCCAGTCAATGAGATCGCCGAGCTGATGGGGATATCGAGCCGCACCGCCTGGCGCGAGTGGCAGCGGGCCCGGGCTTTCCTGCATGCCCGCGTGGCAGAAATGTAAGTATGCCCCGGCTTTGCCGGAGGATACTTACTATGCTTTGATGTAAACGGGGGTTTGGCTGTCTGAAGCCGGGAGCGCTTTTGCTTGCTGCGAGCTGATGAAAAAGAGATTGGAAGGGTGGAGGAG
>RECK01000003.1 GCA_007694055.1 Wenzhouxiangella sp. | reverse complement strand
CGAGCCCTGCCTTGCAGCTAAGCGCTTTCCGACTCGCTGAATGTTACAGGATTAACGACGGGGTACACTAGGGCACGCAGATCGGCTTGAAGACGACGCCAATTAGCTATTAACCCGGCAATCAAACAGATTGCCGGGTTAATGCCCGGCCGGAACGGCCGGGGCCGCGCAGCGAAGGCGTTTGCGGACATGTGCCGCAAATGCCGCGCAACGAATACCGTAGGTATTTCGTTGCCGAGTTAATAAATCATACCCCAACGCCCTGAAAAACTGAGCCTTGTGCCGGCCAACCGCGTGAACTGGCGAGAGCAAATAATCACGAATTTTTCTTTCGTCGACTACAGCCTGCTCCGGGTTGGGCAACGCTTTAGCCATAGGCACTAACCCGCGTCAGCAACCCCTGCAAGGCTGTGGCTACCGTGGCGCGGCGGATTCCGTCGCGGTCGCCGGCAAACAGGTGGAGCTCGGTTTCGAGCACCTCATCGGGCAAGGCCCAGCCGAAACAGACCGTGCCGACGGGCTTGTCCGGGCTGCCGCCACCAGGGCCGGCGATACCGGAAACCGAAATGCCGTAATCGGCCCGGCTGCGGGCCACGATGCCGGCGGCCATGGCAGCGGCCACTTCCTCGCTGACGGCTCCAAACCGGTAGATCGTGGCCGCCGGGACGCCGAGCAGCTCTTGCTTGGCCTCGTTGCTGTAGCTGACCACGCCGCGCTCGAACCAGACCGAGCTGCCGGCCAGATCCGTGCACAGCTTGGCTATCCAGCCACCGGTGCAGGATTCGGCAGTCGCCAGCATGCGGCCGTGGGCCTTGAGCTCGGCTGCGGTCGCGGCGGCCAGCATGGCCAGGCCGTCATCGTCATAGGCTGTCTTCATGCCCGCTATCATGCCGGGTTTGCGCGAACCTTGCTTGACCCAAAGGCTTGCGCCGAGACCCGGAACCGGCGAATAATCGGACAAGAAGGGACGTTCTGCCAGGGGGAGCCATGTCACCCACCCGCATCGAGGACTCAGCGCTGTCAGCCGCCGCACGGGCGCTGGCCTTGCTTATAGCAGCCGACCCGGATGTTCGCGCGCGGCAGCTGGCCGAACTGGCCTCGCACCTGGATAAAGACTGGTTTCACCTGGTCGAGGATGAGGCAAAGGCACTAACTTCGCTGAGTCGTTCCGATCGGCTCGATACCTTGCTTTCCACCGTACCGCAGCTGGCCGGGCTGGATGCAAGACGCCGCCAACTGTTACCCGACATGGCACGTCGGCTGGTCGAGGCCGATGGTCGTGTCTCCTTGACCGAGTACCTTTACACCCGCTTGCTGAGAGATGCCCTTCAGCCATCCAGCAGAAAAAAGCCTTTTGATATAAACCACTTGCGGCAACATACTCGACTACTACTCAGCCTGCTGGCCCGGGCCGGCCAGCACGAGGAACAGGCGCGCCGGGACGCCTACCTGGCCGGTGCCCGCCTCGCACCAATGGACGGACTCGGCACGCTGCTACCAGCAGGCCAGTTCTCAACGCGAAAAGTGGATCAGGCCCTGGACGCCCTGGCAGCCACCGCTTCTGGATTCCGTTTTGCCATGGTGCGCGCCCTGGCCGCAACCGCCCACCACGACCATCACATTACCCAGGCCGAGAACGAACTGCTGGAAACCATGGCGTCTGCGCTGGACAGCCGGGACACGCTGGCCGAGCTGCCTGTCGAGACACCCGCGCCGGAACAGGATTCAAGCGACCCGACAGGCACAGCCAGCTCCACCGCTGCCGCTGCCCCCGCCCTGGCCATTTCCGCACTGACCGATGAAGGGAACCCTGAATGGCAAGCCCGCGATCGACTGCCGACCAGGGCCCTGATCATTGCCAACCTGCTGCCGCTGATCGGGGTCCTGCTGCTGGACTGGGATGTTCGCTACCTGCTCCTGCTCTACTGGCTGGAAAACCTGGTCATCGGTGCTGCGACCATCATCCGCATGCTGCATATCGGCGGCCTGAAAGCGATCGGAACCAGCTTGTTCTTTGCCGTGCACTACGGCTTTTTCTGCGCCGGACACGGCATGTTCGTCATCGCCCTGAGCACAATGGGCAGTGGCCACACGGAGGGCTTTGATTTCGAGGAAGGTGACATTCCCATCTTCATCCCTTTCTACATGCTCCGCGGCGTGCTGCAATGGATAGGCACCAACGCGCCTGAGCTGTACTTCATCCCGCTGCTGGCCCTGATCATCAGCCACAGCATTTCCCTCTATCGGCATCACTTCGTCGGCCGCGAGGATCACGGCCGCTGTCTCGACAACATCATGTTCGACCCCTACCCCCGCCTGGCGATCCTGCACATCTCGATCATCATTGGCAGCTTCTTCGTCATCGCCTCCGGCGGCGCCACAGCCGCCCCCGTCCTGATCCTGGTCATCGCCGGCAAAACCTGGCTGGACCTCAACCTCCACAAACGCGCCCACCAAAAAAGAGCCGAAGGCCCCGAACCACCACCAGACAGCACGGAAGACTGAACGGGTACTGATAATAGTTTTTATGGATAAGAAGTATTCACTATTTTAGATCAAACAACAGAG
>RECK01000004.1 GCA_007694055.1 Wenzhouxiangella sp. | reverse complement strand
CCGGCAAGGTGCCGTTCGAGCAGGTCTACATCACCGGCCTGATCCGCGACCGCGACGGCCAGAAGATGTCCAAGTCCAAGGGCAACATCCTCGATCCGCTGGACCTGATCGACGGTATCGAACTGGAAACGCTGGTCAAGAAACGCACCAGCGCCATGATGCAGCCGCAGCTGGCCAAAAAGATCGAGAAGGCCACCCGCGAGGAATTCCCCGACGGCATTCCCGCCTTCGGCGCCGATGCCCTGCGTTTCACTTTCACCGCCCTGGCCGGCCACGGTCGCGACATCAAGTTCGACCTGGCCCGCTGCGAAGGCTACCGCAACTTTCTGAACAAGCTCTGGAACGCCGCCCGCTTCACCTTGATGAACGTGGGCGAAGAACGCCTGCCCGAACCGCACCACGAAGACCTGGACGTGCTCTCGCGCTGGATCCTGTCGCGCCTGGGCCGGACCATCAGCGAAGTCGACCACGCCCTGGCCGACTACCGCTTCGACCTGGCTGCCAAGGCCCTGTATGAATTCGTCTGGCACGAATTCTGCGACTGGTACCTGGAACTGTCCAAGCCGGCCCTGTTCGAAGAAGCCGAGGCTGAAGATCCGGCCACGGCACGGGCCACTCGCCACACCCTGGCCACGGTGCTGGAAACGACCCTGCGCCTGCTCCACCCCTTCGTGCCATTCGTCACCGAGGAAATCTGGCACAAGGTCAAAGATCCGGCCGGCGTCGAGGGGGAGAGCATCAGCACCGCGCCCTGGCCGCACGCCGGAGTGCCCGACCCAACCGCAGAGGCCGACGCCGAATGGCTCAAGACCGTGATCAGCGCCATTCGTTCGGCCCGCACCGAGCTCAACCTTGCACCCGGCAAGCCCATGCCGCTGATGACTCAGGCCGGCACCATTGAGGACCATGAGCGCCTGGCGCGTTTCGGCAGCCTGATTCGCCGCCTGGCCCGAATCGAGACCATCGAACGGGTCGGTGATGACCGCGACAGCGCCGACTCGGCCGTCGCCCTGGCCGGAAGCTTGCGCCTGCTCATCCCCCTTGCCGGTCTGGTCGACATCGGTGAAGAACTGGCTCGTCTGGAAAAACAGCTCGAGCGCGAGCAGAAGGGCCTGGACATGGTCGAGAAAAAGCTGGCCAACGAACGCTTCGTCAGCAACGCCCCGGCCCCGGTCGTCGACAAGGAAAGACAGCGCCAGGCCGATCACCGCAACCGCGTCGCAGAACTCACCACCCAGATCGAAAAACTACGCCGCCTGGCAAACCCGGAGACAAACGCTTGATTCTCGTCAAACAAACAACTGCCCTGTTGTTTTGTAAGCGAGAAATAAAACACCAAAACTTCTGGAACCACGGAAGACACGGAAATTCTTTTCAGTGCTTTCCGTGTCTTCCGTGGTTTCCCGGTTGAAATTCCGGAAGCTCTGCCCTCAGGAGCCTATTCTGCCCGATTCGCGGCAGAGCGTTGGGTACCGAGCTCGCCGCCTCACCTCAGTCAAGCCGCTGCAGGGTTTCAGCGCCATCGCATCAGCGTCCCAGCGGGATGCCGAGGGTAAAGAAGGCCACCAGCAGCGCGGTCCAGATGAACATGAAGGCGATCGAGTACGGCAACATGATCAGCAGCATGTCGCCAAAGCCCATGTCGGGACGATACTTGCGCATGAAGGCCAGGATGACACCAGCATAGGTCATCATCGGCGTGATGATATTGGTGGCTGAATCGGCGACGCGGAAGGCGGCAGCGACCAGGTCAGGGGTCATGGCCGGATTGACGAAGTACAGCATGGGGACAAAGATCGGACCCAGCAGCATCCACTTCGACATCAGCCCGCCAATGAAGATGTTGATGATCGCCGTGGTGATGATGAACCCGATCAGCAGCAGCACCGGGAACTGCTGCAGACCCAGTGCCAACAGGGTTTCGGCGCCCAGGTAGGTAATGTAGGAACCCAGACCGCTGTAACTCAAAAGCCCGAGAAAGTTGTAGCAGAAGAAGGTCAGGACCAGGATGTAGCCCATGGTGTTCATCTGGCCCACCATGGCTTTGACCACATCACCAACTGAACGGAACGTACCGGCGGCGATGCCAAAGAACAGACCAACGATGACGAAGAAGATCGAGATCAGCAGGATGATGTTATCCATCCATGGCTGCACCTGGTTGCCGGCCTCGGTCTCGAAGCTGGCCAGTGGTCCATAGATCATCCCCAAAAGCACCAGGATGGCCACGACCAGGCCAACCAGGCTGGCACGCAGGCCCCGTCGCTCAGATGCCGAGACCTGGAATTCGCCGGCCTCGATATCATCGGGCACGACGAATGACTGGCGATCCAGACGCGGCTCAACGAAACGCCGGGTGACGAAATAGCCGGTCAAGGTCAGCACGAAGGTCGAGACCACAATGAAGTAGTAATTCATGGTCGCCGGCCGCAGCGGCGTGCCGTCGGCCGTGGTGAAGGGCACGCCCTGGGCCTCGGCGAAGGCCTGGGCATTGACGCCGATGATCGCATCAACCGGGCCGGGGAAGAGATTGGCGCTGAAGCCGGCCGAAACGCCGGCAAACGCCAC
>RECK01000005.1 GCA_007694055.1 Wenzhouxiangella sp. | reverse complement strand
TGATCAATGCGGGATGCGGCCAGGGCAGCACAGGCCCGGACAGCGGGACGAACCCCGGGACGGCGTCGTCGTTACCGCTGCATCATCCCGGAGTCAGTAAAGGTATACGAGTCCGCGACTGCGCCTGATTGCCGCTGAGTTCAAAGGCCACAAGGGCCCGGCCCGGACTTTCACGCCGATCCAGGCAACCAAGTCCTCAAATGCGGTTTCCTATCCGGGCCGAAGCTGTTTTTCAATGGCCTTCAACATGTCGCCAAAAGCTTTTTCCCCGGCATTGGCCGCAAGCCCGGTCATCCATCCACCAATCAAGGGAATCCGAACGCGAAACGTGGAGGTCCAGGTGACCTTCGTGCCTTGCTCCGTAGTCTCAAGCCGAATGCTGCCCAGTTCGTGTTCGATCGGTGGTCGTGAGCGCAGAATCTTGTAATCCATTCTGCCTGGTCGGTCGAAGGCGGTAATTTCCTCTTCGAACCAGACGCCGCCAAGCTCAATACGGCGCACCGCACCCAGGCCGTTCCGGTCGTCCTCACCCTCCTGGAGCAGGCGCGCTCCCTTGATGCCTTTGAAGGCCGTGTAACCGGCATGATCGCTCAACACGTCGAAGACATCACCGATTGGAGCCGGGATGGTATGCATGACGACAATCGTTTTGAATCGATTCGGTGAAGCCAAGCTTGGTGTCTCCCAGTTATCTTTCCCGAAAACGGCGATAGGAAACCTGTCGCCAGCCGTAATAATCCGTGCCGACCATGATAGCGCCCATTCGCGCGGCCATTGGCGACCGGGTTGGCCTGCCAGGCACAGGTCTTGAGCCCTTTCGCCTGCCAATTCCGGACGTTTTCGCGTGGGCAATTCAATCTTTTTGCATACTGTAAGGCCATGATGAACAGCGAGCATTGACATGAGTTCGAGAAAGAAGCGCATTGCCATCCTGGTTGAAAACGATTACCAGGAGCTTGAACTGCACTATCCGCGCTTGCGCCTGATTGAGGCCGGCCACGAGGTGCGTGTGCTGGGTGCCGGTGAAGCCGTCTACCACTCGGCCAAGGGCTATGCGGTCAAGACAGACGCGGATGTAGACGAGGTCAGCGCCGACGGTTTTGACGCGGTCGTGATTCCCGGTGGCATGGCCCCGGACAAGATGCGCAGGCATCGGACCATGGTGGAGTTCGTGCGCACCTTGAGCGAGCAGGAAAAACCCGTGGCCTGGATATGCCATGCCGGCTGGATGGCGGTGTCGGCAGATATCATCCGCGGCCGGCGCGTGACTTCGTTCGCCTCCATCCGCGACGACATGGTCAACGCGGGTGGCAACTGGGTCGACGAAGCCGTCGTGGTCGATGGTCACCTGATATCCAGCCGGGTGCCTGACGATCTACCGGCGTTCTGCCGGGCCCTACTCGACCAGCTCAGCTGAGCAAAAGCGATTGGAGACCGGAATGGCCTGCTTCGTTGCGGCGACTCGAGTCAGAAATTCAACACGTACATCCGTAGCGGCATCCAGATGCCCATCAGGATCATGATCAGGTTTTCGGTCAGCGAGACGAAACCCAGCGGCACATTCGAGTCACCACCGGCGCAGGCGCACTTGAGCTCGCGGCGGTCGATATAGACGGCCTTGAAGACTGAAATTGCTCCAACGGTGCCGATGAACAGAGCAACCGGTGCGGCCAGCCAGATCAGCGCCCCGGCAATCATGAGAATGCCGGCCAGGGTTTCGGCAAAGGGGTAGACGTAGGCGTAGCGCACCTTGCGCTGGGCCAACAGGTCGTAATTGAGAAACATGTTGCTGAAGCTTTCCAGGTCCTTGAGCTTCTGCAACCCCAGCAGACACATGGCCGTGGCCACGAACCATTCGATGGTTCTGATGCTCAGCAGGGACTCGGTACCCGCCCAGCTGATGGCCAAGGCGACCAGCAGGGCCGTGCTGAAGATCGCGATGATGGGCCGGTAGCTGGTCTCGTCCGAATCGGGAACAGGTTTTCCGAAGTAATCCAGCAGGTCGTCGTAGCCGCCGATGCGTTTGCCGTCGATAAAGGTCTGCGGCGTGGTCTCGACATCATGTTTTTCCTTGAAGGCGTCGGTTTCTTTGCGGCTGGTCAGCCAGTGGTCGTCGACCGACCAGCCCTCCCGCTCCAGCAAGGCCTTGCTCTTCAGACCGAACGGGCAGATGTGTTCGTCGGTCACCATTCTGTAAAGCTTTGCTTTTTTCGTCGTCTCAAGCTCTCCTGTCTCACTCATTGGCAGAATCCTTTCCTGTCTCGGAGCTGGTGCGGCCGAATCGGGTCTCGGTATCTCCCATGGCAGGCCGCGTGGGACAAACAGGCATTGTCGAAGTCAAACGCCATCAACCCGGACCACTGTAACCCGCCGTTACAGCCGGAAACAAGCGAGGTAGATCCGGCTTGCTTGCTCAAGATGAAGTCGCTTAACCGTGCGCCCGCTGAATCCCGGGTAAAAACCTGGGGTCCATCAAAAGCTCGGAACATGCGGGGGCCACCGGGAGCAGAAGTTGATTCCACTGCTCGTAGCGCATGGTCGCGACTTTGGGAAAAGAGGTTGGAAGGGTGGAGGC
>RECK01000335.1 GCA_007694055.1 Wenzhouxiangella sp. | reverse complement strand
ACCTGGTCGGTGTTGCCCTGGCCGTGCTGTTGCCTGCGCTTGTCATTGTCGCCTTGATCGTTCATGGCGAACGACTCGAAGCCGAACGCGGCAAGGCCGAACATGAGGCCGCACTGGCTCGTGAGGTGACTGACTACATGGTCGACCTGTTCAAGGGTGCCGATCCAAACTGGTCGCCCGGTCAGGTATTGACTGCGCAGGACCTGATAGCGCAGGGGGTAGATCGCATTGGCCAACTGGATCATCAGCCGCTGGTACAGATCACCCTTTTGCATGCCTTGTCCACGGTCCTGCAGAACATCGGCGAATACGAGGATGCTCTGAGACTGTCTGAACAGGCGTTGGAAAAAACCTTGATGCTCCCCGACGCCACGCCAAACCAACTTGCCGAGGCGTGGCTCAGTATGGCAATCAGGCTGGATTATCTCAATCGTTACCAGGAAGCCAGCGAAGCTTACCTGCAGGCCTTGCGTCATGCCCCGGCTGGCGACTCCCTGCGAATTCGCACCTTGGCAAACCTGGGCATCACCTTGACCAATCTCAGTCAGCATGCGCGAGCCGAAGCGGTTTTTCGCGAGGGAATCGAGGAAGCCCGGCAGCTAGACGAGGGGTTTGAACGCATGGATCTGCTGTACAACTCACTCGGAAGGCTGTTGTGGCAGATGGGGCGCATCGATGAGGCGCTGGGCCATTTCCAGCAGGCGCTTGCTTTGCGACTGGCCGATCCGGACATTGGGCCCGGCCATCCGTCTACCACCTCAGCCCAGGGCAATATTGCTGCAGCCTATATGGCCCTGGGAGATTTGGACCAGGCCTATACAGGCTACCGGGAAGCGCTGGCGGCGCGGCGCCAGGCGCTGGGTCCAAGTCATCCGGATGTGGCCCGACTACTCCACATGATTGGTACCGTGAGCTGGAGGAGGGGCGATACGGACAACGCCGAGGCATACTGGAAAGAAGCGCTGGAGATTCGGCTGAACGCCTACGGGCCCGAGCATGCGACCGTCGCCGCGTCCAGGATGGCGATGGCCCGTGTGGCTCAGCATCAAGGTGAGCTCGATCTTGCCGAAGCTTTGTTGGAACAAGCGCTCAAGGCCAAGCAGTCTGTCTATGGATACGAAAGCCGCAATGTAGCGGACGTATTGTTCAACCAGGGCGTGCTCTATCGGCAGCAGAATCGTTACCCGGAGTCTCGTCATGCGTTCGAGCAGGCATTGTTGTTGCGACAGTCGGTGCTGGGGCCGGATCACCCCAGGGTCGCAGAGACCTTGAAGGAGATCGGATCGATGACCGCAGCGAACGAATCCGAGATCAAATCAGAAGATCGTGGTTTATCGGCCATACCAAATTAGCAGGTTGGACGATTCAATTACCCTGCCGTGCCGAGCAAGGGTCCAGCATTCGCAAAGGGTCTGGAAAACCGCGCCAGTGGCCGGCAAGAACCGGCCCTGGCGCTCTTGGGTCTCTGCTCAGAGGCTTCTCTGGCGCATGCTTACTGTTCAAAGCGATCGCTGAATATCTCGCCACTGGCCGTGGTCGGCACCAGACACCAGCGCCGCAATACACCGGTATCGGCTGGGGCATTGTCACTGACGGTGAGCGTCCAGGTACCACCGACGGGCAGGTTGTTGAACCCGCTCAGTACGTTGGCCGGCCGATAGCGTGCTGCCGGATAGGCGGGGTCGTCGTCCTGACAATCATCCTGGATGCTCAGGGCAGCGTCATCATCCAGTACGGTGTCGATGTTTTCTCCGCTACAATTCGGAAGATTAACCAGTCGCACCGTCGTTCCATTCGGGTGCTCAAGTTCGACGATGAGATCTCCAACCCAGGTGTGGTCGATCTCGAGTTCAACCTCCAGCTTCCCGATTTCGCCACCTGGCGGCAGGGTCAGGGTACTTGCGACGCCGGTGGGATCATTGTCCGGCGTATAGGAACTATAACCGCCCTTTTCCGCCAATTCCAGCGGTAGCCGGTGCCGTATCAGCCTGACGTTTGACACCGATTGCAACACGCAGCGGGCCGGATTGCGCTCGATTCTGCCTTATCTTCGCCAATCGGGCAGCAAAGCGATCCCGATTTGGCCGGCATGGCGCCGGAGCTGCACGAGCGACGCCTGACCGCGCTCGGGCGAAGAGTGATCTGAAGTCGGTTTTCTACAGTTCAGTGAGGCAAGCCGATACGCGGGGCCGGCGGCGCGCGGCTTTCTGCCCACAGGCCAGGAAGAGCCTTGCTGGCCAGGTGATTCAAGATCTGCTCGATCACCGGCGGGTCTTCGATGCAAGCAATGATCTGGACCGTGCCCGCGCATTTCGGACAGGTCTCGACATCGATCTGAAAAACCCGCTTGAGGCGCTTCGCCCAGCGCATCGCCGAGCGTTGCTCAGCCGGCGTGCGGTCTTCGGTTCGGGTTGGATTTGTGGGCTTCGCACCCCGGCCCCGGCGGGCCGGCGTGATCCTGGCGCGCCAGGGGCTGTTGGGTGCGAATACCCCATGAAAGCGGGTCAGATTCAGGCGCGGTGGCGGGACGAGTGCCGCCAGCCGCGCGATGAAATCCAGCGGTTGGAAGATCACGTGCGT
>RECK01000014.1 GCA_007694055.1 Wenzhouxiangella sp. | reverse complement strand
GTCTGGGCCATGTCCGACTGGAGATGGACGCTCAGGGCCGGCCGATGGTGCAGGCAGACTGGCTGGATCGCGGTGATGGGCTGGCCGACGAGACCGTCTATGCCGTGCTGCCGGAGGTCAACGGACGGGTCTGGGTGAGCACCAACAACGGATTGATGCTGTGGGATCCGGAAACTTCGAGAGTGCGTCAGTTCACTTTGCCGGACGGTCTCCAGGCGCTGGAGTTCAACCGCGCTGTGGCCTATCGCAGCGAGCGCGGCTACTTCTATTTCGGCGGCATCAACGGCGTCAACCAGTTCCGTCCCGAGGTGTTCGGTTCCCTGCGCGCCCCGCCGCGGGTTCTCCTGCAGGAAGTCCGGGTCAACGGCCGGGTCATCGATTTGGCCAACGTCCAGGACAATCCCTTGCGTCTGCGGCACGATGAAAACGATCTCGAGGTGCAGTTCGTCGGGCTGAATTTCGCCGATCCGCAGCGGGTTCGCTATGCTTTCAAATTGAGTGGCCTGGATGGCAATTGGATTGATGCTGGTTCACGGCGCCAGGCGCGCTACGCCAGCCTGAGGCCGGGTACGTACTCGTTCCAGGTGCGTGCAGCCAATAGCGACGGCGTCTGGTCGGAGGACTCGATGTTGCTGACCGCGACCGTGGCCGCGCCGCCCTGGGCCACGCCCTGGGCGCTTGCCGCCTACGGGCTGCTGCTCATGCTGGTCGCTACGGCGATCCACGTGGAAAACCTTCGTCGACGGCGCGCACTGGAGTCGCAGGTGGCCGCACGCACCGCGGCCCTGACCGAGCAACAGGCCCTGGTCGAACGTCAGGCCCGGGATCTGGAGCAAGCCCTGGAAGCCCGGACCGTCCTGTTTGCCAACGTCTCGCACGAGTTCAGAACGCCGCTGACGCTGATCAAGACCAGCCTGGATCGCCTGGACCGCGACGGTAGCAACCCCGAGGCGGTTACCCTCGGTCGCCGCTACCTGCGCCGCCTGCTCAAGCTGGTCGACCAGTTGATGGATTTTTCCCGCTTGAGCCATGAGCAGTGCGATGCCGGGCGCAAGCCCTGGCCACTGGGGCGCATGGTGCGCATGACCGTTGACGGATTCAGCGCCGTGGCCGAAGAACGAGGCATCGAGCTGATCGTGGAGGTGGAGCACGGCTGGCGAACACGATGCCAGCAAGAACAGATCGAAAAAATTGTCCTGAACCTGCTGACCAATGCGCTGAAGTTCACGCCGGCCGGAGGCCAGGTCCGGGTGCGACTTGAGGCAGCAGACGATGGCGCGCGATTGAGCGTGGCCGACTCCGGTCGTGGCATCCCCGACGAGAATCTCGAAAGCATCTTCGAGCGCTTCTACCGCGTGCCGGCCGTCGAGCAGGAGGAGGTCTCCGGAGCCGGCATCGGCCTGGCCCTGGTCTGGGAAGCCGCCCGCGCCAACGGCGGGCGGGTCAGCGTAACCAGCCGGGTCGGGGAGGGCAGCTGTTTCTCGGTCTTTTTGCCGGCCTGGCGCGAGCCGCACACCGCTGCTCCGATGGTTCTGCTGACCGAGCATGAACATGCGCGAGATATCGAGGCGCTGAAACCGGTCGTTCAGCGTCGGGATCAGGCCGAGCCCGCAAGCAATTCCGTTCGGCCCACGGTCCTGGTGATCGAAGACAACGCCGACATGCGGGCCCATTTGCGGGACTTGCTGGACAGCCACTGGTGCGTACTGGAGGCGGCCGACGGCGATGCGGGCCGGGCCATGGCGCGCTCGGAAATGCCCGACGTGATCGTCAGCGATATCATGATGCCCGGGTTGAGCGGTCTGGAATTGCTGGAGTCGCTGCGGTCCGACATCAAGACCAGTCACATTCCGATCATGCTCCTGACAGCGCGCCAGGATCACGATACGCGAGTCCAGGCATTTACCCTGCAAGCCGACGACTTTCTGCCCAAACCTTTCGAAGACGATGAATTCTGCGTTCGTCTTGGCTCCATGATGGATGCCCGTCGCCGCCTGCGCGACCAACTGCGGCGCGAACTCGGCGCCGACGCACCGCGGCGTACCTCGATTGATCGGGATGCCCTTGATATCGGCCAGCGCGACCGTGAACTGCTGGAAAGACTGCATGCCTGGGTCGAAAGCCATTATCCGGACCCTGGGATCAAGGTGGCTGATCTGGCCGATGCCACGCTGGTGGACGTGCGCACATTGCAGCGCAAGTTGAAATCCTTGCTGGATCGCACACCGGCGGCCTACCTCCAGGAATTCCGCCTGCAAATGGCGCGGGAAATGCTGGCCGACAGCGACCGCTCGGTCAAGGATATTGCTTCCAGCTGCGGGTTTTCGACGCCACAGGCCTTCAGCAAGATTTTCACCCAGGTCGAGGGGTTACCGCCCAGTCGCTGGCGAAAGCTGCTGATTAGGGAAGGCGATGTCGAATGATTCAGCGCCAAACCGTCGAATTGTCGCGATTTGACACACGCTTGTCGCCTGACGATAACACTGGGTTTTCAGGGTCTATAGACTAACTCTCGTCTTGAAGGCTGCGCGCCAGAGATCTGACTGGGGGGCTTGTCAGTATCGACCGGCGGACTGCAGGGAGACG
>RECK01000006.1 GCA_007694055.1 Wenzhouxiangella sp. | reverse complement strand
CCTGGCAGTTCGAGGACGGGCTGACCGATTACCTGACCGAAAGCCTGGAAGGCCGCGAGCGCGTGCCCGAAACCCCGTTTACCGGCGAATTCTCCGGTGCCGATCAGGAAGCCGCCTGGGCCCTCGCCTGGCTACCCGAAGGCGAACTGGTCCAGGAATCCTACGTCAACCTGATTCCGACCCCGGCCGGCGGCACCCACACCAACGGCCTGCGCACCGGCCTGATCGAGGGCTTGCGCGAGTTCTGCGAGATTCGCAACCTGCTGCCGCGCGGGCTGAAGCTCTCCCCCGAAGATGTCTGGGAACGGCTGAGCTTCCTGCTGTCGGTCAAGCTGGCCGACCCGCAGTTTGCCGGCCAGACCAAGGAACGACTGAGCTCCCGGGCCACAGCCAGCTTCGTATCCGGGGTGGTCAAGGACGCCTTCGCCCTGTGGCTGAACAAGCATGTCGCCGACGGCGAGGCCATTGCCCGACTGGCCATCGACAATGCGCTCAAGCGCCAGAAAGCCCGCAAGCAGGTGGCCCGGCGCAAGGTCACCGCCGGCCCGGCTTTACCCGGCAAGCTCGCCGACTGCGCCTCCACCGACCTGGAGGAAACCGAGCTGTTCCTGGTCGAGGGCGACTCGGCCGGCGGCAGCGCCAAGCAGGCCAGGAACCGCGAATACCAGGCCATCATGCCGCTCCGGGGAAAGATCCTGAACACCTGGGAAACCGATCCGGACCAGGTCTTGAGATCGCAGGAAGTCCACGACCTGGCCGTGGCCATCGGCGTTGACCCGGGCTCGAACGACCTGGCCAAGCTCAGGTATGGCAAGGTCATCATCCTGGCCGATGCCGATTCCGACGGCCTGCATATCGCCACCTTGCTATCGGCTTTGTTCGTGCGCCACTTCCGCCCGCTGGTCGAGGCCGGCCGCATCTTCGTGGCCATGCCGCCGCTGTACCGGATCGATGTCGGCAAGCAGACCTTCTATGCCCTGGACGCCGAGGAGCGCAAGGGCCTGCTGGCCCGCATCGAGGCCGAGAAAATCAAGGGCAAGATCTCCGAGACCCGCTTCAAGGGCTTAGGCGAGATGAACCCGCTGCAGCTCAGGGAGTCGACCATCGACCCCGACACCCGCCGCCTGATCCAGCTGACCATCGACGACTCCAATGCCACCGACGCCCTGATGGACATGCTGCTGGCCAAGAAGCGCGCCGGCGACCGCCGCGCCTGGCTGGAGGAAAAGGGGAACCTGGCCGAAGTCGAGGTATGACCCGCCCTTGTTCATGGCGCTCTCTGCTGCAGGACGGCGCCAAGAACGCTTCACGACTCAGCGAGGCTAACGGTTCCCGCGCGCCTGGCGTTCACTCATTCTCCCCCGATTTCTGGTTCAATCAGAGCATGAAAAAAAATGCGCCCATGCTTTCCCGCAGGCGAGTGCTGACGGCACTGGGCTTGTCCGTTCCGGCATTTTGGTTGGGCGGCTTCGGCTCGTCGGCCAGCGCCGGCGAGGAACTGCCGTTCGAACCGCTGGAGCTGAGCGCGCGCGAGTGGCGCGAAATTCTCAGCGCCGAGGAATACCGCGTCCTTCGGCGTGAGGGCACCGAGCGGGCATTTTCCAGCCCTCTGGACAAGGAGTACGGTGACGGCACCTACGTTTGTGCCGGCTGCTTCCTGCCGCTGTTCTCCAGCGCTCACAAGTACGACTCGCGCACCGGCTGGCCCAGCTTCTGGCAGCCCATCAACGACCAGCATATCGGCACCCGACGTGATTTCCGCCTGTTCATCCCACGCACCGAGTACCACTGTGCCCGCTGCGGCGGCCACCAGGGACACGTTTTCGACGACGGTCCCGAGCCCACCGGCCAGCGCTGGTGCAACAACGGCGTGGCCTTGCGCTTCGTGCCGGCTGGTCAGGATTTGCCGGCTTTGCGGATGGGGGTTGAGGCGTGAAGCCGGTGGATCATTCGCGGATCGGTCGGCGATGGGCTCGAGGTCTGTGGCGGATCCGGGCCTGGGCCGTCGGGGGCGTGGCCCCGACCTACGCGGTGGCCTTGGCGGCGCTGCTGACACTTACGATTTCGGGGGCCGTACTGGCTTCGTCCGCCGAGGATCGGGAGCTGGCGCGGGCGACCTTTGCCGGCGGCTGTTTCTGGTGCATGGAGCCGCCCTACGATCGCCTGGACGGCGTGATCGAGACGATTTCCGGCTTCAGCGGTGGCCACGTATCGAACCCCAGCTACAACCAGGTCGTGCGCGGCGGCACCGGGCACCTGGAAGTGGTCCAGGTGATCTATGACCCGTCCGTCGTCGACTATCAGACCCTGCTGCGCGTGTTCTGGCGCAACATCGACCCCTACCAGGCCGATGGCCAGTTCTGCGATCGCGGCGAGATATATCGTTCGGCCGTGTTCTTTCATGACGACGAGCAGGAACGCCTGGCCCGCGAGTCACTGGCCGAACTGGCCGCGCAAGGCCCGGAGTCGGGACCGATCGACACCCGCATTCTGCCCTTCGAGGCCTTCTATCCGGCCGAGGAATATCACCAGGGCTACTACCTGAAAAACCCGGTCCGCTACCGCTACTACCGCTGGCGCTGCGGCCG
>RECK01000444.1 GCA_007694055.1 Wenzhouxiangella sp. | reverse complement strand
GCCAGCCCGGCGGTTCCGGATATCGGTCCGGCAGCATCCATCTCGATCGCGCCAATGGCCTCGCCGGTCAGGGGAATTAGAAACGGTGAGGTGGCATAACGCAGTCGCACCAATTCCCAGCGCCCGCCCGCTATCTCTCCGCCGCTACCGGCGGCCGCTTGGGCGCCAAGCTGCATTGGAATGGGCTCCATGCCAGTCAGATCGGGAAACTGGCACTCGCCGGCCTGCACGCTCAGCGAGCCGGCAATGCCGAGCAACAAGACGGTCAAACCAGGCCACTTCAATGCCATCTGGGATTCCTTGGGGGTTTAGTGAAATGGGCGACCAACATAGCAGCTTGTCGCCACGGCGCAAGCCGGGCGAGTATACGCTAGCACCGGATTGTCGCCGCCGGGCCCGGGCTCAATCCGGGTCAATAACCAGCACTCGGCTGGAGGCGCTGCGGCCGAAGGTCTCGGGTGCATACATTTCCTCGGCCCGGGCCGGTGGCACCACGAACTGGCCAGGCGTGGTCGCGCGGGCGTAGTAGCGGTACTGGTAGACCCCGCCGGGCAGCAGTGTAGCGAAAGCCTCGGCGCGCTCATCGCGCAGGTTCTGATGCTGGTACCAGGGGCCCCACCACCAGCCGCGATAAGGCCGCGGCGGCCCAGGACTCTGACCTTCGGGCGGGGGCTCGCTGAGGCGCAGGGCCGGATTGATCGGTTCGAGTCCGGCCGGCAGTGGATCGATCAAGGCCACGTGATAGCGCCGGGCGGGTGCGACCATCTCGATCTCGACCTGCACCCGGGCGCCGGCCCTGATCTGCCAGCTGCCGTCTTCGAGTTGCTGCACGTCATCCTCGTCATCCACGGCCAGGTAACGGCGTTCGACCTCGAAGCCGTGGCTGGCCGATGCCAGCGCCAGGCTGCGCGGTGCGTAGCGTAGTCCAATCCGGTAGTAAAGCCGCCCAGCACCGTCCTTGTCCAGGACCAGATCATGCTCGGGTCCGCCGTCAACCAGCCACTGCATGGGTACGTCAATCTGGTGTTGCTCGGTACTGCGACCGCGGAAGGCGTGTTCACCGGCAAAATCCTCGCCCAGCCAGACCCGGGCAACAAAGTCAGGCGTCGGCCCCTCGAAGGCCTGGAAATACTGATCCAGCGCCAGCAGCACGAAGGCATTTTCCTGCGTGTTGGCCCAGCGGCCACGAACGCGATGGGCCTGCAGTCCCTGGACCAGCTTGGGGATCAGGTCCGACTGCGGCTGATCGGCGATCAGGGCTTCCAGGATCACGCCATCGGCGCGGCGGCTGGAATGCATGATCAGATGCGCGCCATCGCGCCAGCCGCTGGCGAAAGTGGCCGCGCCGGCGGTCTCGACCACGCGGTTGGCGAGAAAGCGGCGCAGTTCGGCGCGGGCAGCCTGCGAGTTCTGATCGCGGCTGAGTACGTTGAGCAGCCAGCCAATGGACTCGAAGCTGAGCTGGTCGAGGCTGTCGACCTCGGCGATCAGGGCGCGTGCCCGGGCTGCATCGTGATCGCCGTCCAGGGCGCGCACGTAAAGGCTGTAGGCGACGATGTGGCGGCGCGCCCAGTCACCGTAGCTGGCGGGAATATGTCGCTCGATCTCGCGCACGTGGGCCAGCGTGCGGGCGTGCAGCCCGGCATCCACCGGGTAGCCCTTGAGCCTGGCCCGAACCAGGGCATGGGCCACATGCAGCGTGGCGTATGGCCAGGATTCGTGCCCGCGCCGCCACAGGCCGAAGCCGCCGTCGGCATTCTGCAGCCCGATCAGGCGGGCCATATCCTCGGCCATGACCCGGTCGATCTCCGCTGGACTGGGCATGTCGGCCACCGCAAAAGCCTCGAGCACATCACGCAGGGCCGCCGTGGCGATCATCCTTGAAGCAATCTGGTCGCTCGAGGCAAAGGGGTAGTCGTGCAGGTACAAAAAGGCATCGGTCAGCGACTGCAGCGCGGTCGAGGCGGTCGTGACCTCGAGCTGGCCGAACTGCGGCCAGACCTCGGTCGGGGTTCTGACCGGCTGCCGTATGCCTCCGTCATCGATGACCCCGAAGGTGGCAAAGGCTTCGCTGGTGGCCGGAGTCCAGACCGGCAGCTGACCGCGCGCGGCATCGGCGTAGTCGTCGCTTGCCGCGGCAATCTGGTAGCGTGCGGTTCCGGCGCTGACGGCCGAGGCCGGGAAACGAAGCTCGACCCGATCATTGGCCGGCACGACCAGGCGATAAGCCTGGCCGGCGGTCAGGTCCAGGTTGCTGGTGGCCATGGCAACCGACACCTCCATGACCTCATCGGTCTGGTTCTGCAACACAACCGGGAACTCGAATTCATCGCCGAAGTTGAGAAACCGGGGCGGTGATGGCCTGAGCATCAGCGGCAGTCGGGCGGTCAGGGTCGACTCGGCCATGCCGTAGCGGGTGGCATCGGAGACCGCCACCGCCGTGATCCGGTAGCGGGTCAGGTTGTCCGGCAACTGAACGCTTGTACTGACCCGACCTTCATCGTCGCTGATCAAGGCCGGCACGAAAGCCGCCAGGGGGTTGAAGTCGGCACGAATATCGATGCCGGGCGCTGCCTGGGGGCCCGATTCGCCGCGTGCGTCGGTGACCATCGCGCGTTCCATCACCGCACTGTCGGCGACAGGCGGAGGGAAGCCCGCCGCCACGTCCAGCGACCGCCCCGAGAGCAGTGCTGACTCGATCAAGTCCTCGTTGGCCCGCAGGCGCACGCTGGGCCGCAGATGCCAGTCGCGTACCTCGGCCGGGCGTTCCGGGTAGAACACGCCGAGCGGGTCGGTCACCCGGTAGCCGGTCAGGGCAAGCACCGCTTCGTCAACCACGATCAGCGCCAGTTCGGCACCCGGCACGGGTTGGCCGTCGGCATCGCGAACGGTCAGGGCGATCTCGGTGCTTTCACCCGGCGCCAGGGCCCGTGAGGCCGGTGTCAGTTCCAGCGCCAGCACCCGCTCGGCGGTCGAGATCGGCAAGTTATGACGCCCGACCGCGATGGCCGGACGGGGCGGAAGATCAGCCTGTTCAGCCCGCGCGGTCGAGCCCAGCAGGGTCACATGCGCCTCGATATTGGGCATCCAGTCGCGCTTGAGCGGTATGTCAAGCGTGATCGAGCTGCCCTCGATACGGAAGCGCCGTTGCTCGGCCAGGCCGTGCCGGCGCAGGGTCAGCAGGCCTTCGGCATCCTCGAACGGTGATTGCACCAGCAAGCGCGCAACATCGCCCGGCGCATACTCGTCGCGGTCCGGAATCAGCAGCAGCGATTCGATCTCGACCCGCTCGGCCGCCGGCATCCGGCCGCCACCCACCCAGCGTGTGATGCGGCTGGCGTTGCGTCGTCCCTGCTCGTCGCGGGTGGTGGCGGTGATCCGGTACTGGCCGCCGACCGGGGTTTCAAAACGGCAGCTGGCGTAGCCTTCATCATCACTGACCACCTCGCAGCGCTGCGTCTCCCCTTCGATTTCGGAACGGCCCGGTCCACGACCGAAACGAGCCAGGCGAACCATCTCGACCACGACCGGGCGACTGGTCAATCGCTCACCATCAAGATCCACTGTCAGCAAGGCCACCTCCAGTGGCGTGCCCTGTTCGACAAAATAGGTCTCGGTTTTCATGCCGATATAGGCCTGGCCCGGATGAACCAGGAAGTCGGTCGTCGCCGACCAGGCCTGGCGATTGACATCGGTGACCGTGGCCGCGGCATGGATGGCCAGGGGTCGTGGTAGCTGGCTGAAATCCAGGGCGATATCCAGACCATGGCGGCCCAGCCCATCGGTTTGTCCCTCGTGGCTTTCGCTGGCCGACACGCCGGCTTCGTTCATCGGCCAGGGCATCCACCAGGACGGCTGGAATCCGAAATGCCATTGATCGTGGTCCGGCGGCCGATAGTCACCGGGTTCGGCCCGCACTTGCCAGCGCACCGGTGCTGCGCTCAGCGGGCCGCCGGCGTAGTAGGCGGCCGCTACCGCAACGGTGACGGGTTCGTCGCCCAGAAAAGGCCCGGCCTCGATCTCGGTGCGGACCTCGAATTCCGGGGTGCGGAATTCCTCGATCCGGAAGCGGTGGATATGGCGGGTGTTGCTCAAACGCTCGTCGCTGCCAAGACCCAGCTGCAGCCTGGCCTGGCCCAGGTTGGGCGTTGCCGGCAGCGCCAGTGAAAAATCGAATCCACCCAGGGCCGACAGCTTCGTTTCTCCCTCGCCCAGGGTATTGCCCCGTGAATCGGCCAGGCTCCAGCTCAGATGCCGGCCTTCCGGCAACAGCCCCAGGCCGCCGTCGGGCCGCCGCTCCATGCGCCGGGTCCAACCCTTGACGTGGACCGTCTCGCCCGGTCGATACAGGCCCCGATCGTCGAAAACCTGCCAGATCAGGGCGTCAGGCTCGTCACGCTTGTGCCATTGACCACGCGAGTACCCGTAGGTGGAATCGGGCAGCAAGGCGCTGTCGCTGCCCCGGCGCACGCTAATCCAGCCTGGAAGGTCGCCGCGCTCGACCCGCTCCGGCAACTCGATACTGGCCAGGCCCTCTTCATTACTCAGCCACTGCCCGTCCGTGCCGCTCAGTTCGATCTCGGCGTTGGCCAGCGGGCTGCCGTCGCTCAGGCGGCTGGTCCAGACCTGCAGGGTTCGGGCGTCAGCCGCCGCATCCAGGGCCAGATCGGTGGCCTGAACCCAGGTGGTGAAGACGTTCTGACGATGCCATTCGGGCTCATCGACATCGGCCATCAGCTCACCGGGTCGGATCTGAACGATCAGGTGGCCGTGGCGGCCATCGACCAACCAGGGTGAAAGATCAATCCGGGTGCGAACCGGCTCGTCACGTCGAGCTTCGATCATGACCTGGCCGGCGTGGACCCGTTCACCCGGCATTGAGGCTGCCCCGGCTTCGTGGCCTCGCCAATGTCGAAAGTGGGCCAGGTAATCGCCCCAGTCATCCGGATCAACCCGGTGAATCTCGACGGCCAGGCTGGCCTGGTTGGTGCTGAAGACATCCAGCCCGGGCGCGCCTGCCGGGTCGGCTGTCGTCAGGGTCTCGGTGGCCAGCCAGACCGACGGCGGCAAACTGCCAATGTCGAAACTGACCACCTGCTCATCGCCGAGGGTCTGACCGAACTGATCGGCCAGGGCTGCATCCAGGGTGACCTGGTAGCGCGTTCGGCCCTGCTTGAGCCCGCGAATGATCAGGCTGCGACCCGAGGCCTCGATGCTCAGGCCGCGCACCTCAGGGCTGACCGTGACCAGCTCATCCAGCGCCTGGCCGTCTGCCAGCGGATTGGAAAACTCCAGCCCCAGCGCGTCGACCGGGCTGCAGCGCGGACCCATTCCACCGCAGTGCCGGGGCTTGACGGTCAACGGGCCATAGGTCGAGAAGCTTCGTCGCTGGGCCTGGGTGGTCAGCAGCAAGCCTTCGGCTGACGGCGCTCCGGCTTCGAGGACGATTTCGATGGTCGTTGCCGGCGGCAGCGGCGAGTCGGCCCGAATCGCCACCCAACGTCCCGGCTCGAGATTCTCGACCAGTCGGGCAGCTCCTTCATCGGCGGCCAGCGCTTCATCGCTGGCGGCACGCCAAGGCAGGTACTCACCCTGGTCATCTCTTAATGTCAGGTGCGGTTGGATCGCTTCCAGTCGGACCCGCTGGTCAAAGACCAGCACCACCACCGGCTCGAGGATGACGCTGCTGCCGGCCGGATAAGCATTGATCATCCGTGCCGGCGGGGTGGAGAACTGCCATTCCACCGACGCTTCCAGGACGCTGCCGTCGGCCGCTGCCGTGCCTGCCTCGACCCGAAGCTCGAATTGTGTCGCCATGGGCAGCCGCGCCGCGTCGGGTTCGAAAAGCAGGGTGCGGGTGCCCGCCCAGCGCCAGCGGCCGTCGATCTGCGGAGACATCTGAAGGGGTATGACGCCGACCAGATCATCATGCGCGGTGACCGCTACCATCGGTCGATCGAAAGTGACCGAAATCTGGCCGGCGACCTCGACCTCGCCCTCCGGTGCAAAGCGCACCACCTCCAGCGGCCCCTGTGGCACGGGCAGTGCCGGCAGGCCCAGCTCATCGTCCGGCGGGAACTCAGCTCGCGTGACTTCCCCGGTTCGCGGCGGTGGTCGGCTATCGGGCCGCAGGGCAAACTCGAGCTTGTCGTCCACCTCCCGCGGCATGGGTTCCAGGCGCTCTAGCAGGCGGCGGGTTTCGTCGTCGTCCAGCGGGCGAACCGGTGGCCGGGCTGGCCGTTCAAACTGATCCGCACGATCCTTGGCATCCAACAGGCGACCGGGAAATCGATCCAGACCATCCCGGGCGCGCAGCGGTTCCACCGGGCCTCGGTCGGTGTCCAGCGCCAGCCCGGTCACGTTCGGCCGGTCTTGTTCAGTCGTATCGCGCGCCGCTTCATCGGCGCAGCCTGCCATCAGCGCGCTCAGAAACAGGACCGGGAACCATGACCGCATGCCACTCACTCGCAGGCTGAAACCTGAGGCCAGTGTACTACCGCATTACTGGCCCCGCTCGGCTACAAGCAGGCTCTGCGGTGCCGCGCTAGACGGCTATGGTCTCGTGGCGGTTGCCGGGAGTGGTGAATTTACCTCGGCTTCTGCGCCGCGATCGGCCAGGTGTGCGGAACGACCTGGTTCCGTGTCGCCGAATCGACAGCATTTCGTTTCTCTTAGATGAGACACAAGCGTCTCGCAAACCATTAATACAGGAAGCGAACCTATGGCAAAGCATGAATCGTCGCTGCCCAAGGCATGGCTGTTGATTCCGGCAATGCTTGCAATGTGCGTCAATGCACTGGCAGAAGAATGTATACCGGCATGGAATGCGTTCAGTTCGGGCGGGCAAATCGGCTTGACCGGTCAGGTCAGGTCACTGGCGGTTTATCAGGGCGACCTGTATGTCGGCGGGCAGATTGAAACGGCCGGCGGACAGGAGATCAACCACATCATGCGCTGGGACGGCGAGCAGTGGAAGGTGCTGGAAGCCGGTGGACAGGTTGGCGTAGGCAGCAGCCAATCAGTGAGTGGGGGTCTTAATGTCTGGGCGATGGCTGTTTGGCAAGACAAGCTGGTGGTGGGTGGCAGTTTCCTGACGGCGGGCGGTCAGGAAATCAACCGCATTGCACTGTGGGATGGGACCGACTGGTTCCCGCTGATCAGCGTGGATGATTCAGACGAGGAATTCATCGGCATCGGTTCTGGCGCCAACCGGGTTGTTTACGCGCTTCTGGTTCGGGGCGACGACCTGGTCGTCGGCGGCTTTTTCGAAAAAGCCGGTCACGAGACCGTCAACGCCATCGTCAAACGGGTGGGATCGAACTGGCAGCCGTTTGTGGCAGCAGATGGGCAAATCGGGATTGGCGATGTCCGCAGAGTCTATGCACTGAGCGAATGGCAGGGCGATCTGATTGTCGGGGGTAATTTCCGGGTACTTGGCCAGGCGCCGAACAACACAACGGTCAACTATATTACGCGCTGGAGTGGTTCAGACTGGGAAACCCTGAGCTCAGGAGGGGAGGTGGGTGTTGGCGGGCCAACCACAAGCACCAGGGTTCGAGTCTTGCACCAGCATGACGACAGCCTCTTTGCCGGCGGGCGGTTCGATACGGCGGGTGGGCAGACCGCGAATCACATTGCGCGCTGGGACGGAGAGGAGTGGCACCCGCTGACTGCCAATGGCGTCAATGGCGTTTCCAACGACCCCGATATCATCAGCGCAAACCCGCAAATTCAGGCCATGGTCGAATATGAGGGAGACCTGATCGTGGCAGGCCTGTTCACGCATGCCGGGGGGCAGGTCGTCAATCACATCGCGCGCTGGGACGGAGAGAACTGGCATCCCTTTGTCTCTGGCGAGGACATTGGCATGCAGGCCACGGTACAGGCAGTGGATGTCCAGGATGACACCCTGATCGCCGGTGGTGTCTTCAACCTGGCCGGTGGCAAGGAAGTGCGTCGCGTGGCAAGCTGGGATGGCTGCCGCGATGACAATCCGGACCCGATCTTCTACAGCAACTTCGAAGCCCCTTGAGCCCGCGGCCTTTGGTGTAGCTCCCGGCAGCCAGGGAGCGCGCGGATACAAAGAGGTGCAAGTCCTGCCGGTTTTGTGCACTTGTGGAGTGCGGAAGCGAGGCTCTTTTGTCACAGTATGTCGCCAGTTTCCGAATTGCTCTGAAACAGTTCTGGAACCGATTGATCATGAAACTACTCAACCTGTTGCTGGCACCGGGTTTGGTGCTGGCGGTGAGCCTCGTGGCGAACGCCGAGGCCGGCGACACCCCCTTGGTCGAAGCTGCCGATGCCTTTGTCAGGGCGATCGCTGCGGGCGAGCTGGAAGAGGCCATTGCCAGCATGACGGCCGCCAACCAGGCCGTGGTGAGCGAAAGCGGCCTTGCCATGTTGCGCAACAACACCGGGATGGCCCAGCTGCTTGACCTGGACTGGCATCAGAGTCTGGTGGACAAGCCCTTTGCCGAAGTGCATGGCCAGATTCGTCGTCGTGACGGCGCGGTCATGAGGACCGTGGTTTACCTGGAACAGGTTGACGGAGACTGGCAGGTCAACGGCATTGATGTTTCCGATCCCCAGCCGTGACCAAGCGCCCGCCATACGGCTTCTTTCTGATCCACATGCTCGCGTTCGGCCTGTCGGGGTTTTTCCTGGCCTATCTCGACGCCGAAAACCCGGACCTGGTTTTCATCTACATGCATGGCGGTATCGCCATCCTGGTTTATCTCGTGTTCTATCTCGTCATTTTTGGAATCGACGAAGTCAAATGGATGTTTATCAATGCCGCTCTCGGTCTTTTCGGCATTTACGCGCAGATCGACCTGATCCTCGGCCTGTTCGGGAAACGCGCCAGCGATTTTTCCGCCGCCGTTCACCTCGTGCCTTTTCTTTACTACGTGCTCTATACCTTCCTGCTCTACCAGGCCGTACTCGACTTTTCCGGCGCCCGTGACAATCCGCGCCGCAAGCGTATCGTCGAGTCGGCCTACGTTCTGTTGTCGGTCGGAGTCTACGGCTTCATATGGTTGCTGAATCACTGAAGGCGCCAAGGCTCAGAAGTAAAGTGGGTCTATCCGAACCTCGCAACAGCGGGCCCGCCGGGGACATGGCCCCGGCCTACGCTGGTCAGGTGCGAGGAGGTTGGAAGATAAGGAAAACACTTCCGGAGCCCCGCCTGTCAGCCAACTCCGACCTTTCGCAACGGGTGGTATCCGGCCGATCGGGGCCTGGCTCTGCATACCCGGTACTTTTCGGTATCCGGATATAAGCAAGAAATTCCAGGCTGTTTTAACCTGCTGGACAGAAATATTCGGTAATCTGGATTTAAGGCCCACAGCAGGAGGAACGCCGGTATGTCGGTACGTCGCGAAGATCTTGAACAGTCTGCCCCGGACGCCTGGCGCGGTTTTTCGTCTGGCCAATGGCAGCAGCGTATCGATGTGCGCGACTTCATCCAGCGCAACTACACCCCTTACGCTGGCCAGTCTGATTTCCTGGCCGGGCCGACCCCGCGCACCCAGCGTCTGTGGCACAAGGTCCAGACCCTGCTGCAGGCCGAGCGCGAAAAAGGCGTGCTCGATGTCTCGCAAACGCCCTCGAGCATTACCGCGCATGCACCCGGCTACATCGACCAGGACCTTGAGCGCATCGTCGGCCTGCAGACCGATGCCCCCTTGAAGCGCGCGATCATGCCCAGGGGCGGCTGGCGGGTGGTCGAAGACAGCCTCAAGGCCTACGGATTCGAGCCGGATGAGCGTGTGCGCGAGATTTACACCCAGCATGCCCGCACCCACAACGACGGCGTGTTCGACGTCTACACCCCGGAAATCCTGCGCTGTCGCAAGTCCGGCATCATCACCGGCCTGCCCGATGCCTACGGGCGCGGCCGCATCATCGGCGACTACCGCCGCATGGCGCTGTACGGGCTGGACCGGCTGATCGAAGACAAGCGCCGCGAGCGCGCCGAACTCGACGGCTGCCAGCCCGACGACCATACCCTGCGTCTGCGCGAGGAGCTGGCCGCCCAGCTGCGCTCGTTGCAAGCCATGGGCGAGATGGCCCGGGCCTACGGATTCGATATCAGCCGGCCGGCAGCCACCGCCGAAGAGGCCATCCAGTGGACCTATTTCGCTTATCTGGCCGCGATCAAGGAGCAGAACGGTGCGGCCATGTCGTTGGGCCGCGTCTCGACCTTCTGGGACATCTACATCCAGCGCGATATCGAAGAAGGCCGACTCGACGAAGCATCGGCCCAGGAGCTGATCGACGATGTGGTGATCAAGTTCCGGCTGGTGCGCTTCCTGCGCACGCCCGAATACAATGCCCTGTTCTCCGGCGATCCGACCTGGGTCACCGAGTGCATTGGCGGTATCGGCTCGGACGGCCGGACACTGGTGACCCGTACCAGTTTCCGCATGCTCCAGACCCTGTACAACCTGGGTCCTGCGCCCGAACCCAATCTCACCGTGCTGTGGTCGCCGGCCCTGCCGGAGCCGTTCAAGCGCTTCGCCGCGCGCTGCTCCATCGATTCCAGCGCCATCCAGTACATTTCCGATGACAAGATGCGGCCGAAATTCGGCGACGATGCCGGCATTGCCTGCTGCGTATCGGCGATGCCGCTGGGCAAGCAGATGCAGTTTTTCGGCGCCCGGGTCAACCTGCTCAAGTGCCTGCTTTACGCCATCAACGGCGGGCGCGATGAGGTCTCCGGCGAGCAGGTCGGTCCGCAGCTGGCTCCGATTACCGGCGAATGGCTGGACTACGAGCAAGTCATGACCCGGCTGGAGGCCATGATGGAATGGCTGGCCGGCACCTACGTGCATGCACTCAATTGCATCCACTATGCCCACGACCGCTACTGCTACGAAGCCGCCCTGATGGCCCTGCACGACCGCGACGTGATCCGCACCCTGGCCTGCGGCCTGGCCGGACTGTCGCATACCACCGACAGCCTCTCGGCCATCCGTCATGCCCGCGTGCGCACCATCCGCGACCAGCGCGGCCTGGTCGTCGACTACGAAATCGAGGGCGATTTCCCGCGTTATGGCAACAACGATCAGCGCGCCGATGACATGGCCGTCGAGCTGTGCCGGAAGATGATGGCGAAAATCCGTCACTACCCGACCTACCGCAATGCCCGCCAAACCCAGTCCATCCTGACCATTACCTCCAACGTGGTCTACGGCAAGCAGACCGGTAACTCGCCCGACGGTCGTCGCGCCGGTCAGCCTTTCGCCCCCGGCGCCAATCCGTCCAACGGTGCCGACAGCCGCGGCGCGCTGGCGGCCATGATGTCGGTGGCAAGGCTGCCCTACGACGACTGTGAAGACGGTATCTCGCTGACCTTGTCAGTGGTGCCCAATTCGCTGGGCAGCGAGGGCGAACGCACCAGCCTGGCCGTCGGCAAGATCGACGCCTTCATGGTTGCCGGCGGCTTCCACACCAACCTGAACGTGCTGGACCAGGACACCTTGCGCGATGCTATGGACCACCCGGACAAATACCCGCAGCTGACCATTCGGGTTTCCGGCTACGCGGTCAACTTTGTCAAGCTCACCCGCGAGCAGCAGCTGGACGTGATCAATCGCACCTTCCACGGCAGCGTGTAAGCATGGTGGATAACCTGGTCGGCAGTCGCTACGAGATGCGCGGCGCCAGCGAGGCGCGGGCGCCCGATTACCACACCATCTATCCCGAGGACCTGGCCTTCCTCGACAATCCACAGGCAGGCGGCGGGCCTACCCAGCCCGGGTACATCCACTCGGTGGAAATCGGCAGCACGGTCGATGGGCCCGGCCTGCGCTTCGTGCTCTTTCTTACCGGCTGCGCGCTGCGCTGTCAGTTCTGCCACAACCCCGACACCTGGCACCTGCGCAATGGCCGCCGGGTCAGCGTTGCCGAGGTGATCGAGGAAATCAATCGCTACGCCGACGTGCTGCGCGTATCGCGCGGCGGCGTTACCCTGTCCGGCGGGGAGCCCGCCTTGCAGCCGGCCTTCGCCCGTGAAATCTTTCGCCACTGCCGCAAGCTGGGCATCCACACCTGCATCGATACCTCCGGCTTCCGCAACGAGGTCTTCAGCGACGCCGACCTGGCCGATATCGATCTGCACATCCTCGACATAAAGTCCGGCGACCCGGCCGTGTATCAGCGCGTCACCAGCCAGCCCCTGGCCCCTACCGTCGCCTTCGCCCACCGCTTGGGCCGTCTCGGCCGCCCCCTGTGGGTGCGCTTCGTTCTTGTCCCCGGTCTGACCGATGGCGAAGACAATGTCGCAAAGGTCGCCGACATCTGCGCCGAACTCGGTAGCCTGGAACGCGTGGAAATCCTGCGCTTCCACCAGATGGGCCGCGACAAGTGGACTCGCCTGGGCTTGAACTACCAGCTGGCCGACACCCTGCCACCCACTCCTGAACTCACCGAACGCGTACGCAATCAGTTCCGGGCCCGGGGACTGACGGTTTACTGAGCGGAACTCGGGCGCTTGTTCGTTGTTGCCTGGCCATCGCCTGGTTCTACGTCAAGAAACTCGAAGTCGTGGACCCAATCGATCGCATCGAGCGACTCAAGGCGCTGCACGAAGCCGGGCCTATCGATGACGAGGAGTGCGCCGCCGCGCACAACCGTTTGCTGAAGTACCTGAGACGGAACACTTAGCCTCCCTTATTCATGGCGCATTCGTTACGAAACGTCTCCAGTAGTCTTTGCCCCCGCCCGGCCTTGTTTGACGCTGGATGCTTTTGCATTTCAGCGAAACGGGCGTTTATACTTCCCGTGCTCCGGCTACAGGTTGGCGCGCCTGATCGGACACTTCGCTTTCTTCACACTCATGAATTTCAATAATCCAGGGCATTGCATAATGATCAGAAAAATCGTCATCGTTGGGGGAGGGAGTTCTGGTTGGATGACG
>RECK01000329.1 GCA_007694055.1 Wenzhouxiangella sp. | reverse complement strand
ACAGGCAACTCCCGGAAGATTTCATACATGCAGTCAGGAAGAAGTCTGGTAGGCCCGACGGGCTCGGCTTGGCAAAATGTGGGCATGACCTATCCACGCAGTCATATTGTTGCCGACGGCCAGTCTGGCTACTTTCATGTCGTCTCCAGATGCGTCCGCCGAGCGTTTCTGTGCGGGCACGACAAACACACTGGCAGGTGCTTCGAGCACCGTCGGCAGCATAGGCAATGGAGCAGTTGCTGACTCTGGCCACCACCGGTCGCCCTTAACGGGTTGCGGAGCTGAGAAAGCGTCTGGGCCGCTTGAGCTGGTTCAGTGGACTGGAGAGCAACCACGACCAGACAAGCGCGGAGGACTGAACCGTACTATCAAGGGTGAACGAGCTGCCCCCGCCGATACTTGGCTAGTTTCAAGACATCCAAAAAAAGGTTACCTGATTACGTATGAATCTCAGCCATGGTTCAGGGCTTACTGTGGCCGTAGGCACCCGGGTCGGGAAGAAGTGAGACGGAAGACGGAAGACGGAAGACGAATGTCACGACGCATCGGCACCGCAAATTAAAGTCTGGCCGACTACGAGACAATGTCCGCCAAACCTTTGGTCAGAAACGACCACCGGCCAGACCTTGAGTTGGTCGGCGCCACCAACTGTCAAGGCTGGCGCGTACGGAAACTCCTGCGATCTTCAATCCTCTTCCCTCTCCCGTCTCACATCTCACCGTCCACAGTCAGCCAAAGCGAGTTGCTGTGGCATGCCCCGGCGCGTGGCTGAGGTACGTACGTAATCAGGTAAGGCTTTGCGGGATTCGGATAGACCCTTTTTTGGTTCATAATGGTCATTGAGAGCCGGCCAGACAGTCGCTGTGTCCGTAAAGGGCATGGAGGAAAGTCCGGGCTTCACAGGGCAGGGTGCCAGGTAACGCCTGGGGGATCGCGGCGCGAGCCGGGATTTACGGAAAGTGCCACAGAAAACATACCGCCGATGGCCCGCAAGGGCACAGGCAAGGGTGAAAAGGTGCGGTAAGAGCGCACCGCGTGTCTGGCAACAGAGACGGCAGGGCAAACCCCACCTGAAGCAAGGCCAAATAGGGATGCCATGGCGTTGCCCGCGCCGCATCCGGGTAGGCTGCTAGAGGCGGCTGGCGACAGACGCCCCAGACGAATGACTGTCCACGACAGAACCCGGCTTATCGGCCGGCTCTCACTTCTGCCTTCAAAACGACTTGGTGAAGTAATCCGTGGTCGCTTTCAGGGCCTCGGCCCAGGCATCGCGCAGTTCGTTGTTGAAGCGTGGGTCGAACTCGGCAACGGCTTGCAGCAGGCTTTCTCGCCAGTGCACGTAGAGCTGGGGGTCGACCGGCGCCCTGCCCTTGCGACTGTGAACCAGGGCCATTTCATTCATCGAACGCTCGACAATGGAAGAGCCGCCGGCGAAAGTCAGCGCGATGCTGATACCGCGTCGCAGTGCCTTGTTCTGCTGACTCCAGTTGGTGCCCTCGAACATCTTTGCAACGCGCGGATCCTTTTCCAGCAACAGCTCGTAGAACCGGCTGATGAAACCCTTGCTGCGCAGGCAGCGCCCATAGCTGCCCTGAACTTCCTCGGTGGTTGCCGCCATATCGCTCATTGCTCGGTTAATGAGGGGACGATTATACCCAGTCCGCCCGGCCGGCAAGCTCCTCAGGGGCGGAGTATGCGCAGCCACCACCAGAAGTTGACCAAGCCCATCAGGGAGGCGGCTACATAAGTAAACGCAGCCGCGGTCAGGATTCGGCGTGCATGGGGCCGATCGCCGGGTTTGAGATAGCCGCCCTTTTCCAGCAGCGGAAGCGCCCGCCGGAAGCTGGCATCGAGCTCGGTTGGCAGCGTCATCAGGTGAACGACAATCCCCGAAGCCAGGGTCGCCAGGCCAATGACCAGCAACATCAGGCCGGCCCGCGGCAGGCGCAGGGCCAGGATCGCGACCGGCATCAGGGCAATCAGAATGACCCCCAGGCGCTGCAGGCGGGCCAGCGACTTGACCATCCGGGTACGCCACATCAAGGGTTTGTAACCGTCGGCATGCTGGATGGCATGGCCGACCTCGTGTGCGGCTACCGTAATGGCAACCAGCGAGGATTTTTCGTAATGCTCCGGAGACAGCCGAACCATTCGTTCTTCGGGGTCGTAGTGATCCGAGCCCGGCTCGGTCCGCTCCACGCCCACGCCTTCCAGACCAAGTCGGTCAAGCAGGTGCCGGGCCAGCTGGCCACCGGTACCCTGGTAGCGATCACCGGGCTCCTGGTAATGACGAAGCACGCGCTTGACCCACCACTGGGGCAGGAATATCGCGACAGCAAGAAAGAGCAGAAAGATGATGATCATGGCTGGATTTTACTCTGCTCATGGTCAACGTCCGTGCAGATCGTCAGTCTCCATGGACGAGCGCGCAGACTCGATCAGGGCGAAGGCTTCGCGACGACTCAGGTGACTGAGCCCGGATAACAGTTTGGCGGCCCGCGAGGGAGGCAGTTCGGCAGCCAGGGCCGCGACCAGCGCTTCCAGGGCGATCGGCGTGCGAGGCTCCGGACAACCGGCAACAACCAGCACCGCCTCGCCACGTCGCTGATCCTCATCTTCCCCTACCCGGCGTGCCAGGGCGGCCAGCGCATCACGCCAAACGGTCTCGTGTCGCTTGGTCAATTCCCGTCCCAGCGAGGCCAGGCGCTCGGCGCCGAAAACGTGGATCATGTCGTCGAGCACAGCGGGCAGATCCCTGGCCGGAACGTAGAACAAAAGGGTCTCCTGCATTTCCGACAGGGCCTGCAGTCGGCGTCGGCGTGCAGACTGACGCGCCGGCAGGAACCCTTCAAAATGGAAGCGATCGCTGGGCAGGCCTGCCGCCGACAGGGCGGCAATGGCCGCACAGGGGCCTGGTACGGGGCTGACCGCAAGGCCGGCCTCGTGCGTCGCCTGCACCAGCCGGAACCCGGGATCGGAAATCAGTGGTGTTCCGGCATCACTGACCAGAGCCAGCTTGGCGCCGCCGGCAAGCATGTTGATGAGTTCAGCAACCCGGGCCTGCTCAGTGTGCTCGTTGAGTACGACCATGCGCGGCAGCGGTCCGGTCACGTCAGCCAGGCGTCGGGTCATGCGCGTATCCTCGACCGCAATCAGGTCGGCCTCGGCCAGCACCCGCGCCGCCCGCGCCGACAGATCCTCGAGATTTCCGATTGGCGTGGCGACGACAAACAAGGTACCAGGTTGAGTCGCTGGAGAAGTCGAATCGGGGCTGTCATCCATGCCGCCATTGTACCCAGCACGGTGATCGGTCCCGAATCTTTCCGATCTCCAGACGATGATCGGACAAGAGAGTAGCCAGCGCTTGTGAATTCATGAAAGTTGCGGGTTATCATCGCCACCATGATCAAGAACCTTTCTGTCGCACTTCTGATTGTTATCGGCCTGGCTGCCTGTGCGCCGCCAGCGCCGATGGTACGGCCCGATCCGCCTGCGGACCCCGAGATCGAGGAGATTCGCGCGCTTGTCGAGGCCGGTCGTCTGGACCAGGCGGCTGCCGGCTGGCTGGATCTGGCCGACGAACGACCTGAATCCGAGGCCGGCTACCGCCTCAATGCGCTCGAACTGCTGATCGAAACCGGAAGCCACGACGCTGCCTGGAGCCTGCTCGGAGACATCGACGACGCGGCCCTGAGCGCGCGCGAGCGGCAACGTCTGACCCTGGCCCGCGTCGAAATCGACCTGCACCGGGGGGAGTTGGCAAACGCGGGCTGGCGCCTGGCCGACCTGGCTGACACCTTGCCCAATGATCTTGAGGCCCGCAGACAAGATCTGGAGGCGCGTTTACGCGAACAGATGGAACGCCCCGCCTTGCAGGCACTCAAGGCCATGGAGCAGGCGATTTTCAGCGGCGAATTCACGCCGGAACTGGGTCTGGCACTGTTGATCGAGCTGCCCCTGGCCGATCTGGAGCGGCTGCAGTCAGAGCATCGCCACCGCCCCGAACTGGAGCCGTGGCTGGCGCTGGCGACCGCTGCCCGAGCACACGCACTCGACCCCGATTCACTCTCAAGCGCACTGGACGAGTGGGAGGCCGCTTACCCGCTCACAGGCTACAGCGCCGAGGCGGCCCGCTTCTGGCTGGCCCTGTGGCGCCAGACCCAGCCCTACCCGGTGCGAATCGGCGTCATTCTGCCGGGGCGGAGCGCGATGGCCAGAGTCGGTAGCGCGGTTCGCGACGGCATGATGTCGGCCTGGCTGGAGATCCCGCCCGAACGGCGCCCGGAACTGCTGTTTCGATACATCGGCGATGACCACCGCGACGTGATCTCGGCCTGGTTCGACTTGCGCGAGGCCGGTGTCGACTTCCTGGTCGGCCCTCTGGAACGCGAGCAGGTCGATGCCCTGGTCGACCTGCCCGACCCCGGGCTGCCGGTATTACTGCTCAACCACCCCAGCCAGACCGGCGAACTTGGCGCCAGCGGCGCTTTCCGCGCCTTTGCCCTGCTACCTGAAGACGACGCCGAGCTGGCCGCGGCCCATGCCCTGGTCAGCGGCCATGACCAGGCCCTGGTGCTGCATCAGAATTCGGACTGGGGCCAGCGCGTGGCCATGTCATTCACCCGGCTGTTCGAGCTCGGCGGAGGCCGGGTGCTGACCAGCGCCGAATACTCGACCCGCCAGGTCGATCACAGCGCCTTGCTTGAGGTGCTGCTGGAACTGGACCGTTCCGAGCAGCGCATCAATCGCCTGGCGCGCACGCTCAACCAGCCCGTGGAGTCGGAGCCGCAGCGGCGCACGGACGTCGATGTCGTGTTCCTGGCGGCACGAGCCGAGGATGGTCGCCAGATCCGGCCACAGCTGCGCTTTTTCGGTGCCGGCGACGTACCGGTGCTGGCAACCTCCCAGGTGATTGCCGGTGCGCCCGACCCGGCGCGCGACGGTGATCTCGATGGCGTCATTCTGGCCATGCCACCCTGGTTCCTGGACTTCACACCCCAGGGCCAGCAACGACAGCGCGCAGCGCGACTGTACCCGCATCTGGACAACCCCAACCTGGCACGCCTGCATGCCATGGGAGCCGACGCGATTGCCCTGTTGCCCTGGCTGGACGCCATGGCCATGGATCCGGCCCTTTACCTGAGCGGACTGACCGGTCGACTGCGCCTGGGCGACGGGGCACTGGTTGAGCGCGATCAGCCCATGATCAGACTGGTTCAGGGCCGCGCTGAACTCCTTACCCAATGAACACGCTGCGCCAGCAGCTGGGTAACGCGGGAGAACGCGAGGCCGAGACTTTTCTGATCAAGCGCCAATTCAAGCTGGTCGAGCGCAATTATCGCTGCCGTGGCGGGGAAATCGACCTGGTCATGACCGATCCGAACCCGACCGATGCCGAGGAAGTGCTGGTTTTCGTCGAGGTCAGGCTACGAGGACGCGGCGCCCAGGTCAGCGCCCTGGACAGCATCGATGCTGGCAAGCGCAGTCGCCTGATCATGGCAGCGCGTCACTTTTTGATGAGCAAGCCAGAGTGGCAGGAGCACCCCTGCCGCTTCGATGTCATTGCCATGGATACGTCGAACGATCGCTTGATCTGGGTGCCTAATGCTTTCGAAATCGACTCATGATCCCATAATGTTCCCTGATTCCGGAGTTGAATGACCCTCATGAATGCAATGATTCGCCTGGCCATCGCTGTCGTTCTCGTCACCCAGCTGGCCGCCTGCGCCGCCCTGGTCATTGGCGGAGTAGCGGCCACGGGACTGGCCGTACATGACCGCCGCAGCATCGGCACGATCGTTGATGACAACGTCCTCGAAGTGCGCGTGCGCGATGCCCTGTATCGCCACGAGCAATTCAACGACGAGGTCCGGATCAAGATCAACGCGTTCAACGGCTGGGTATTGCTGGCCGGTGAAGCGGTCAACGAGGAACGGGTGGCCCTGGCCGAACGGGCCGCGTCCGGGGTGCCCGGCGTGACCCGCCTGTTCAACGAACTGGCCCCGGTCGAGCGCGCCGGACCGGGCCTGTCCACGTCGGACCGATGGTTGTCGACCCGCGTCAACGGCAGCCTGACCCGTATCCGCGAGTTGCCAGGTTTTGACGCCACCCGGGTCAAGGTGGTTTCGGCCCGCGGCACCATCTACCTGATGGGTGAAGTCAGCCACGAGGAAGCCGAAGCCGTGGTTGCCCGTGCGCGCACCGTCCGTGGCGTAGAACGGGTCGTGACCTTGTTCCAGCTTCCCGAAGACCAGACCAGCTGAACGGCCCCGGCCTGGAAGATCCTGTGACCCACTCCAATCACAACGACCCCGACACCACCCGGCTCGACACCCTGGTCGATCCGGCCCTGACCGGGGCCAGCAGCCTGCCCGGGGATACCGAGATCCGGTTTGACTTGGGCCGGTTCCGCATTCTCCGCTCGCTGGGTGAAGGTGGCATGGGCCAGGTGTTTCTGGCCGAGCAGCTCGAGCCCGTGCAGCGCCAGGTCGCGGTCAAGGTCATCCGCAGCCGCCTCAACACGCCGGCCAACCTGGCCCGGTTTGATGTCGAGCGCCAGGCACTGGCGCAGATGAACCACCCGGCCATTGCCCAGGTTTTCGATGCCGGCACGACTCCTGAAGGTCATCCCTACTTCGTCATGGAGTTCATCGATGGCGTTCGCCTGGATGAATTCTGTCGTGATCGGCGCCTGAACGTGCGCGAGCGCCTGGCGCTGTTCATCCGCCTGTGCCAGGGTGTCCAGCATGCCCACTCCCGCGGCATCATTCATCGCGATCTCAAGCCGGCCAACATCCTGGTCCGGGAGATCGACGGCACGCCGGTGCCGAAAATCATCGACTTCGGGATTGCCACGGCCGCCGAACAGGAGCGTGCAAACGCCGGCTCCAGCCGCGACCTGGCCGGAACGCCACGCTACATGAGTCCAGAACAATTCCGCATTGATCGCATCGCGATTGATGGGCGCAGCGATGTCTATGCGCTGGGCGTGGTGCTGTATGAACTGCTGGTCGATCAGCCCCCGCTGGACAACGAGCACTATGAAACGGCCAGCCAGACCGGCAGCGCCGACGCCCTGACCGAACGCCTTCCGCCACCGCCGCCATCATCACGGCTGAGCATGAATACCGTGAGCCGGGGCGCCATTGCCGAAGCACGTCGCACCACCATCCGACGGCTGCAACGGCGGCTGAAAACCGATATCGATGCAGTCGTGCTCAAGGCCCTGGAAAGCGATCCGGAAGCGCGTCACGAGTCGCCGCAGGCACTGGCCGACGATATCCGGCGGGTACTGGAGCGGCGACCGGTCAGCGCGATCCCGAACACCCGCAGCTACCGGCTGCGGCGTTTCATCCGTCGGCACGTCATCGCCGTCGGCAGCGCCAGTGCCATCCTCCTGGCCCTGGTGGCCGGACTGACTGCGGCCACCCTGGGCATGCTCGAGGCTCAGCGCCAGTACCAGATCGCCGAACAGCGTCAGCAGGAGCTGGAACAGGTTTCCCGCTTCCAGCAGTCCATGCTGGAAAACGTGGATGCCCAGGCCATGGGAATCGGGCTGATCGACGGCCTGCGCGAACAATTTGCCGACGGACTGGCGCGACAGATTCAGCCCTCAGCGACAACGGCTGACCTGGACCGTGTCATCAGCCTGGTCAGCGGCACCGAACTGGCTCGACAGATGCTCGATCAGCATCTGCTGGCGCGAGCCCGCGAAGCCATTGAGCGCGACTTCGAAGGTCGACCCGCGCTGCAGGCCAGCCTTTACCAATCGCTGCATGGCGTTTACGACTCACTCGGGGTCAACAGCGAAAGACCGGCGCTGACCGCGACCATACTCGATCGCCTGGACGAGGCCGGCGAGCGTGATCCCTTGATTCTGCTCGAAGCCCGCTACCGACAGGCAACCGCTTGGTTTGATGTCGGCGAGCGGGAACGCAGCGTTGCAGCACTGGAAGGCCTGGTGGCAGAAGCCGATGCCATGGCCCACGACCCCGAGGGCCTGGCCCTGCGGGTCCGCAGCCAACTGGCCATTTCGCTGGTCGAGACCGGCGCCACTGAGCAGGCCATGGAACATTTAACAACGGCGCTGGACATGGCACGCAGCCGCTATGGCGAAGGCAACCGACTGGTGATTCGGATCCTGGGGAATGCCGGCTACGTCTACGCCCGCGCCGGCGATCTGCCGGCTGCCCTGGCATTTTTCAGGGAAGAAGTCGACGCCATCAGGGCGCTGGGCGAAGAAGCCGAGGCTGATCTGGCCTCCGCGCTGCTCAACCTGGGCGCAGCACTGGGAGCAAGCCGGCGGCTTGATGAATCTCTGGACGCGCTCGAGGAAACCGTGCAGCTGATGCAGCGCCTGTATGGGCGACGTCACCCGACCTCGCTGCGAGCGATGAACAACCTGGCCATCACCCTGATGCAAATGGGTCGGGCGGAAGAGGCCATGCCCCTGCTTAAGGAAACCTTGCGACTGCGCGCCGAAACCCTGGGCGCCGCTCACCCGGAAACCCTGCGCTCCCAGCTCAATCTCGGCAGCCTGAAAAACCAGATCATGGATTACGATCAGGCGCACGTGCTGGTCGGGGAGGTGGTGGAAAAACGCCGTCTGTTGCTTGGAGATACCCACCTCGACACACTGCAGTCGGAGGAGATTTTCGCGCATATCCTGATGGACATGGGTCGTCACCAGGAGGCCGACGTGGTCATTTCAAGCGTTCTGGCCGAACGCGAAAGGCAGCTGGGAGACGACCATCCTCAGATCCAGGCGGCACGCTACATCCAGTCGCTCAATTGGCTCGAACTGGGGCGCGCTGAAGAAAGCCTGCCGATTCTGGAAGCGCAATACAAGGACAGCAGCGACCGCCTCCCGGCCGACCATCCCGGAAGGATAGACCGCGCTCTCCACTACTACCGCAACCTGCTCGCCCTGGGCGAGTCGGAAAAAGCCGAACAGGTTCGTGCAGAGGCGCTTGCCATACTGGATCAGAACGAACCCGAGACACTGCCATTGTCACTGCAACGGCCCCGGACACGGCTTGTGGCACTGGACCAGGAAGCTTCAGAACAGGCGCATGAACAGCAGTAGCGGAATCAGCGCATAGACGGCAGCCAGCACATCGTCGATCATGACCCCGAAACCACCGTGGACACGGCGATCCAGCCACCGGATCGGCCACGGCTTGAGGATATCGAAAAAGCGGAAGAGCACGAAGCCGGCCAGCCACCAGGTCCATTCAAAGGGGACAAACAGCAGCACCAGCCACAGGCCGACAAACTCGTCCCAGACGATGCCGCCATGATCATGCACGCCAAGGGCACGGCCGGTAACGCCACATATCCAGACGCCGACGAGGAAGGCAACGGCGATGGTGGCCAGGGCGATCCAGAACGGCAGCTGCAGCAAAACCGCTGCCAGCGGTATGGCCGCCACGGTACCAACGGTTCCGGGCGCGACCGGGCTCAGGCCGCTGCCCAGGCCGAAAGCGAGGAAGCCCGATGGCGTCGCCAGGGCAATGCGCCGCGTTTCAGCGCGATTCAAAGTGGTCCCATCCGCCACGCGGCAACTCCAGTCTGTGTCCGTCGGGTTGGCGACATTCTATCGCCCCGGCACTATTGACGAGGCCGATTACCGTCAATGGCACCCCCAGGGCAGCGCAACGGGCGTGCGCGGCATCCCATTGCGACGGCTGCAGGCTGACCAGCAATTCGTAGTCGTTTCCGCCGCTCAACTGCAGCGGCCAGCGCTGTGAGGCGTCGGCAAAGACCTTGACCAGACTCCCGGAAGCGGGGAGCTGGCCCAGCTCGATGCGTGCACCCTGGCCCGGGCCAAGCAGGTGACCGAGGTCGGCCAGCAAGCCATCGGAAACATCGATCATCGCGGTTGCCATGGCGGCCATGGCCTGCCCGGCTTCAACACGGGGCACTGGGCGATGCAGGCGAGCCAGCAGGTCTGCCGGGGCGCCATCCTCCCCCAGCAGGGCTGCCGCGGCATCACCCAGTGAGCCGGTCACGGCCAGCAGGTCGCCGATCCGGGCCCTGCCCCGGCGCGCCACGCAGGCCGGATCGACATCGCCCAGCAACTGTACGCCGATATTCAACGGCCCGGCCGACAGGTTGCCGCCGACCAGGCAGGTATTGAAACGCGTGCAAAGGCCAAGAAAGCCATCCAGGAAACCATCCACCCAGACCGCATCACCAGTCGGAAGGGTCAGGGCCAGCAAGGCCCAGCGCGGACGGGCGCCCATGGCGGCCAGGTCACTGAGATTGACCGCCGCGGCAAGATGCCCCACATCGGCAGCCGGCCAGTCTGACCGGAAATGCCGATCAAGCACCAGCGAGTCGGTCGTGGCGACCAGGGCCCGGCCCGGTTCGGGTGCCAGCACGGCGGCGTCGTCACCGATTCCGACAAGAACGCGGTCATCGCTTGCGGCACGGGCACGAATGCGCTCGATCAGCGCAAACTCACTCACCGGACTGTTCGGCTTGACGCTCCAGGGTGCGGGTCTCGGTGGCCAGGCGGTCGAGCACCCCGTTGATGAAGGTGTGAGCCTGCTCCGCGCCGAAGCGATGAGCCAGCTCGACCGCCTCGTCGATGACCACGCGGTAGGGTGTTTCCGGATGCAACATGAGTTCACAGGCACCCAGGCGCAGGACCACGCGCTCCATCTGGTCGATACCGGCATCGGCCCGCTGCACGAATGGCGCGACCGCCTGATCAAGCTCGGCCCGGCGCGCGACGACCTCGCGCACCAGGGTCTCGAAATAGGCCTGGTCGACGCCTTCGAAGTTCTGCTCCTGAACGAATTGCTCGATGATGGCGGTGGCCGAATCGTCGTTGAGTTGCCACTGGTAGAGCGCTTGCAGCGCCCGGCGTCGGGCCCGGCGCCGGGGCTCGAACGGCGACTCGGTCCTGCGCTTGCCGCGCTTACCCGTTGTCACCGGCAATCTCCGAGGCCAGGGCAATCATGTCCAGGGCCGCCAGGGCGGCCTCGCGCCCCTTGTTCTTGCGCGCCGGATCAGCCCGCTCCAGGGCCTGCTCGCCGGTTTCGGCGGTGAGCACGCCAAAGGCCACGGGCACACCCGTATCAAGGGCCACGCGCTGCAGACCTGCCGCACACTCGGCACTGATGAAGTCAAAGTGGGCGGTTTCACCACGGATCACGGCCCCGATCGCGATGACCGCGTGGAAGCGCTCGCTCGCTGCCAGCAGCTGACAGGCCAGCGGCAGCTCCCAGGCGCCTGGCGCGAAGCGAACTTCGATATCCTGCGCCTCCAGACCGGCATCCAGCAGGGTCTGGCGACAGCCTGCCAGCATCATGCTGGTTACCCGCTCATTGAAGCGGGCAACGACAATGGCGACGCGGCGCCCGGCGCCGCCAACCGACGATTCGCTGTTCAAGCCTTTTCTTCTCCTTCAGGCACGATGTACCCGGTAATCTCCAGTCCGAAACCATCCAGCGCATGCAGGCGCTTCGGGGCCCCGAACACTTCCATTCGTCGAATACCCAGCTCGGCAATGATCTGGGCCGCGATGCCGTAGCTGCGCAGGTCCTCGGCAGCCCGATCACGAACCTCGCCTTGATCTTCCAGACTGGCCGCGCGCTTGAGCCCGGCCAGCCTCGACCCATCGTCCTCATCATAGCCCAGCACCAGGGCCAGACCGCGACCGCGGCGGGCGATGTCGGCCAGGGCTGCATCCAGCGGCATGCCGAAACCGGGGTCGGTAATGGCCAGCACATCACCCAGCAACTCGGGCACATGCACCCGCACCGGGAAAGACTGGTCCGGCTGCACCTCGCCGAGCATCAGCGCCCAATGCAGCTTCTGGTTGATGCGATCGCGGAACACCTTGAGATCGAAATCGCCGTGGGCGGTGCCCACACGCTGGGTGTGGATGCACTCGACGTTCTGCTCGGTGCCCAGGCGGTAGCGGATCAGGTCGGCCACGGTGCCCATCTTCAGGCCGTGCTTGCGAACAAAGTTTTCCAGTTCCGGCCGACGGGCCATGGTGCCATCTTCGTTAAGGATTTCGACCAGCACGCCGGCCGGCTCGAGACCCGCCAGCAGGGCCAGGTCCATGCTCGCCTCGGTGTGGCCGGCGCGGGCCAGAACGCCGCCTGGCTGGGCCATCAGGGGAAAGACGTGGCCAGGCTGATTGAGATCTTCAGGCAGCGCATTCGGCGCCACCGCGGTGCGAATGGTGTGGGCCCGGTCGTAGGCCGAAATACCGGTAGTGACGCCTTCAGCCGCTTCGATCGAGACGGTGAAGTTGGTGCGATGGTAGCGGTCGGTGTCACGCACCATGAGCTGCAGTCCGAGCTGGCGACAGCGTTCCCGGGTCAGCGACAGGCAAATCAGGCCGCGTCCGTAGCGGGCCATGAAGTTGATGTCCTCGGGACGGGTCAAGCTGGCGGCCATGATCAGGTCACCTTCGTTTTCGCGATCCTCGTCGTCGAGCATCACCACCATCTTGCCGGCGCGAATATCGGCCAGGATGTCTTCTATGGAATCAAATGTCATCAGTTATCACGTTGTGCGAGGAGCCGGTCCAGGTAGCGCGCTACCAGGTCCACCTCGAGATTGACCGCCTGCCCCTCTTCAAGCTTGCCCAGGGTCGTAACGGCCAGGGTATGCGGGATGATGTTGACCTCGAACTCGTCACCGTCAACCGTGTTCACGGTCAGGCTGACCCCGTCCAGGGTGACCGAACCCTTCTCTGCAACAAAGCGTGCGAGTGCGGCGGGAACCCTGAATCGCAAGCGCCAATTGTCGCCCAGCTGCGTGAGCATGACCAGCCGGGCCAGCCCATCGACATGACCGGTGACCAGGTGGCCGCCGAGGCGGTCACCCACGGCCAGGGCCGGTTCGAGATTGACCCGGCTGTTCTCGCCAAGCTGGCCCAGGCTGGTGCGAGCCAGGGTTTCGCCCGAAAGGTCTGCGCTGAAACCGCGCGCATCCATGTCCAGCGCGGTCAGACAGCAACCTGCGACGGCCACGCTGTCTCCGGCCTGCCAGCGATCGGGCTCAAGCTCCGGACAGTCGATGCGCAGGCGGGCACCGTCATGCTGGCGTTTTATGCCGGCCACGGTGCCCATGGCCTGAATGATTCCTGTGAACATGATGATGGCCTCTGCTGCCGTCAGCGGCAGTCGGGTCTATAAATGAATCGCCAGTCCGGCCCGAGCCGACGACTGTCAATCAGGTCTAGATGGAGGCGCTGGTCGAATTTTTCCATCCCCGGCAGTGCCAGCATGGCCTGACCGTCGCCCAACAGCACGGGCGCCTGGTAGACCAGCAACTCGTCAACCAGTCCGGCCTCGAGCAGCGCACCGGAAAGCATGGCGCCGGCCTCGACATGCACCTCGTTGACCTCGCGCGTGACCAGCATGGCCAGCAGCGCCTCCAGGTCCAGGCGTCCGGCCGGGTTGGCCGGACCCTGCCACCAGGCCAGGCCCTCGCGTGACCACGGCGCCGGTCGTGTACTGGCGACCAGAACCGGGCCCGGCAGGTTCAGCATCCGGGCACATTGTGGCAGCCGGGCCCGCGAGTCGGCGACGACTCGCAAGGGCTGACGATCAATACCCGGCAGGCGCAGGTTCAGCTGCGGATCGTCGGCCAGCACCGTACCGATACCGGTCAGCAGTGCCGAGGCCCGGGCGCGCCAGCGCTGGGTATCTTCCCGCGCAGCCGGACCGGTTATCCACTGCGAGCGGCCATCGGGACCGGCAATCCGGCCGTCCAGGCTGATCGCCAGCTTTACCCGCACCCAGGGGCGGCCGCGCTCAAAGCGACTGACAAATCCCGGGTTCAGGGCCCGTGCCGCTGCCTCCATGAGCCCGGAGCGGACCCGAATACCGGCGCGCATCAACAGCTCCAGGCCATGCCCGGCGTTGGCCGGAAACGGATCCACCATGGCCGCCACGACTTCGCTCACCCCGGCTTCGATCAGGGCATCGGTGCACGGCGGGGTTCGACCATGATGACTGCAAGGTTCAAGGGTAACGAAGACCCGCGCGCCACGGGCGCGAACACCGGCCTCACGCAGGGCCAGGACTTCAGCATGCGGCTCGCCAGCAGCACGGTGCCAGCCGCGCCCGACAATGCTGCCATCGCGCACGATCACGCAGCCCACGGCCGGGTTGGGGTCGGCGGTCAGCCGCCCGCGCTCGGCCAGATGCAGGGCCTCGGCCATGACGCGATGATCGTCAGCGCTGAAACTCATGCGAACTCGAGGACCTGCGCCACGGCGTCAATCGTCACCGTCATCTTCCAGCAGGGAAATCTGACGCCGGTCAATGCTGCCCGGGTTGATCCTTTCCAGGCGCTCGATTTCGTCGCGGAATGCCTGCACGTCCTCGAAGCGGCGATAAACCGAGGCAAAACGCACATAGGCCACCTTGTCCAGTCGCGACAGTTCACCGGCCACCCAGTCTCCGATCTGCTGGCTGGAGATCTCCGGCTCTTCCAGCGTGCGCACCTGGCGCACCAGCTTGCGAATCGCACGCTCGACCTCCTGGGTTTCCACCGGCCTTTTTTCCAGCGCCTTGGTCATGCCGCGCCTGAGCTTGTCCTCGTTGAAGGCCTCCCGCGAGCCATCCGACTTGATCACGTTGGGCGCCTTCAGCGCCGGGGTCTCATAGGTATTGAAACGCGCCCCGCACTCGGCACACTCGCGCCGACGCCGGATCTGAAACCCGTCCGAGGTCAGGCGCGAGTCGACCACCCGGGTATCGGTGTGGTTGCAGAAGGGGCACCACATGCTAGAAGGTCGGGTGCAAGGTGAAAGGTAAAAGGTAAAAGGTGGAAGGACAAGACTCGGGGCAGCGGCCAAGCGCGGCGCAAGCAAAACCGGTTGTCCTGAAACCTGAAACCTTGAACCTTGAACCTTCCCTATCCATAAACCGGGTACCGCCGGCAAAGTTCCAGCGCTGCCGCCCTGGTTTTTTCCTCGACCGACTGATTACCCAGATCATCCAGTACGTCACAGATCAGGCCGGCCAGCTGCTGGCAGTCATCGGGGAGAAATCCGCGCGTGGTAACGGCCGGGGTGCCGATGCGCAGGCCGGAGGTCACGAACGGCGAGCGCGGTTCACCCGGGACCGTGTTCTTGTTGGCCGTGATGTTGGCCCGACCCAGCGCTTCCTCGGCGTCCTTGCCGGTGATGTCCTTGTCAATCAGATCGATCAGGAACAGGTGATTGTCAGTACCGCCGGAAACCACCTTGTAGCCGCGCTCGACCACGGTTGCGGCCATGGCCCGGGCGTTGTCGACCACCAGCTGCTGATAGGCCTTGAACTCCGGCTGCAGGGCCTCGAGGAAGGCCACGGCCTTGGCCGCGATGACATGCATCAGGGGCCCGCCCTGGCAGCCAGGGAAGACCAGCGAGTTGAATTTCTTGGTCAGCGCCTCGTCCTGGCCGGATGCCAGGATGATGCCGCCGCGTGGGCCGCGCAGGGTCTTGTGCGTGGTCGAGGTCACGACGTGCGCGTAGGGAACCGGGCTGGGATAGACACCGGCGGCGATGAGACCGGCAACATGGGCCATGTCGACCATGAACCAGGCCCCGACCGAATCGGCAATCTCGCGCATGCGCGCCCAGTCAACCACCCGGGAGTATGCCGAAAAACCGCCAATCAGCAGCTTGGGCTGATGCTCGCGGGCCAGTTCGGCCATGCGCTCATAGTCGATTTCACCCGTGGCGTGATCGAGACCGTAATGCACGGCATTGAAGATCTTGCCGGAGAAATTGACCTTGGCGCCGTGGGTCAGGTGACCGCCCTCGGAAAGGTCCATGCCCAGGATGGTGTCTCCCGGCTTCAGCAAGGCAAGAAAGACGGCCTGGTTGGCCTGCGAGCCCGAGTGCGGCTGGACGTTGGCATAGTTGGCGCCGAACAGCTCACAAAGACGGGCAATGGCCAGTTCCTCGGCCCTGTCCACGTATTCGCAGCCACCGTAGTAGCGTCGCCCCGGGTAGCCTTCGGCGTACTTGTTGGTCAGTACCGAACCCTGCGCTTCCATCACCCGCGGGCTGGCATAGTTTTCCGAGGCGATCAGCTCGATGTGGTCTTCCTGGCGCTGCTCTTCGGCGGCAATGGCGCGGGCGAGCGCTTCATCAAAGCCGGCAATCCGGTCACTGCGATCAAACATGTCATTCTCGGCGCGTTTAAAGCCGGGATTTTATCACCAAGGCCGCAGGGCCACGGCAAGGGCGGATAAAGGCCAGGTCTCATTCCTGCTCGTTCAGGTCCTTGTCCTCGTAAGCCCAAGGGAAGCGACCCTCGATTTCAAGATGCAGGGCGAATACCAGGAAGGTGCGGATGACGATGATGATGGCCAGCATGATGACGCTTTCCATGGTGTACTCGACCGCCACGGTCTTGATGATGTCAGCGGCGACCAGGAATTCCAGCCCCAGGATCAGACCACGGACGCTGCGCCGGCGGTAATCGAGATACAGATGGTGCGTGGTCCAGCGTCCCAGGTGCAACAGGTAAATGATGGTGGCGTAGACGAAACCACCGAGTATGACCAGAATGCCGACTGCTTCAAGCAGGTGGACCAGCAGGTTGATGCTGTCGAAAAACCAATCGCCCATGAACGCGCTCCATAATGGCGGAGCGCTGACTATACCGCACTCGGCAAGCCTCGATTGACCCGGCTCAGGTCGCCAGAGACATGCGGCAAGGCCATCAGGCGCGGGTCCATGACCCGGAACCACAGCGGCGGCACGTAGGCCAGCAGAAACATGCCGAAGTAGCCACTGGGCAGCCTGGGCACATCGTCAAAGTGCCGCAGCGACTGGTAGCGCCGATTGGGGTTGGCATGGTGGTCGGAATGACGCTCGAGGTGAAACAGCAGCAGGTTGGAGAAAGTGTGGTTACTGTTCCAGGAGTGATGCGGCTGACAACGCTCGTAGCGCCCGTCGGACAGGCGCCGTCTGAGCAGGCCGTAGTGTTCAACGTAGTTGGCACTGGTCAGCTGGAACCAGGCGAGCACGTTATGAATGACCAGGAAGATCAGCACCGGCCAGCCCAGGGCCAGGACCAGCCCGCCCTGCAGCAACAGGGCCATGGCGTGTGATTGCAGGATGGTATTGCGCCAGTGCCATACCGGCAGATTTCGCCGGCTCATGCGCTCGCGCTCGATAAGCCAGGCGCGTTTCATGCCGCCCGGGATTTCGCGCAAGGCAAAGCGGTAAATCGACTCGCCCATGCGCGCACTGGCACAGTCCTCGGGCGTGGCCACCTGGCTGTGATGGCCAAAATTGTGCTCTGTGGTGAAGTGCCCGTAGAACGGGACGGCCAGGGCGAGCCGCGACAGCACCTGGTCAACCCATCCGCGTTTGTGACCCATCTCGTGGGCCGTGTTGACGGCAAGGCCGGAAGCCAGCCCGGTGACATAGACCAGGGCCAGCCAGCCCGCCCAGCTCAGCTCGGCACTGGCCGCGTACCAGGCGGCCGCAACCAGGGCAATTACGTGCAAGGGCACGGTCAGCCAGGTCAGCACCCGGTAGTAAGGATCAGCCTCCAGCGCCGGGACGATATCTTCGGGCGGGTTGCTCTGATCCTCGCCCAGCAGCCAGTCGAGCAGGGGAACGCCGCCGTAGGCCAGCAGCACCGGCGTCAGCAGCAGCCACTCGTTACCGCTCCAGGCATGCAGACCGATGGCGTACACCGGGAACAGCGGGTAGAGCACCGACAGCAGCCAGGCATATCGTTTGCGGTCCACGTAGTCGCCAAGATCACTTGCAAGGGCGGAATCGCTCATATCTTGCCTCGTCGAAAGTCAGTTGACCGGGTTCCGGGCGCACACCGCGCTTTGGGCCACGGTCATTCTGGCCTTGCGCGAACCGACAGGAAAGTGTAAAAAATGACAATCACTGGTCATTTGATGCCAAATGCAGAAACTTTCCGACATCCTGGTCCCGGCCACTTACCTGGCCAGCTACCTGGACGCGCCTGAACTTGACAACGCCCGGCTTGAAAGCATTCTCAGCCAGGCCCCGATCGATGTCTCGACGCTGAGCGGCGAGCAGGCGAGAATCTCCCTGGATCGCCTGCTCCAGACGCTGGCCCTGATCGACGAAATCAGCCCCCCTGGCTGGCATATTGGCCCTACCCTGCGCCTGGAGGCGGCCCATCATGGCCCGCTTGGCGTTGCCATGGTGACGGCCCCGGATCTCGGTTCGGCTCTCGACTGCCTGATCCGCTTTGAAACCCTGCGCTCGCCCTGGACGGTGCTTCAGGCCAAAACTGCCGAATCATCCATCGATTGTGCCGGTGCGCTGCGGATCCGGGTGCTGCCAACCCTGGCCCTGCCCGCCCCCGGCGACTTGTTGATGGAAATCAACCTGATTGCCCTGGCCGGCCTGGTTGCCGAACTGGCCGGTCGTCACCGGCGCCGCCTGCAAACCGATCTCCCGGATCGTTACCGGCCGTGGGCCAATCAGCTGCGCCAGGCGCTGCCGGGCAATGTGCGGTTCCAAGGCCACCACTACCAGCTATCGCTGCCAGTCGAGCTGCTGGACCAGCCCTGCCTGCTTGCCGAACCCGGTCTGCACGCCAGCGCCTTGCGCCGCTGCGAGGAACTGCTGAACCGCGACAACGACAACGGGCCAACCGCGGCCCGCGTTCACCAGCAGCTGATGGCGCTGAATGGCCGCAACCCCGGTTTGCCGGCCATGGCCAGGCGCCTGGGCCTGTCAGAACGCACGCTGATCCGGCGTCTCGATTCCGAAGACAGCAGCTACCGCGGCCTGGTTGATCGAGTACGTCAGACCCTGGCGCGCGACTGGCTGCACCATACCGACATGCCAGTCAGCCGCATTGCCGAGCTGCTGGGCTACCGCGACCCGGCCAATTTCGGTCGCGCCTTCCGACGCTGGACCGGGATCAGTCCGGGCGCGCTGCGAGGCCGCAGGTGAATTCCCCGCTTGCAATCGATGTCGCTTGCGGCAACAATGTTCAACCGGTGAACATCGACGCTCGGCAGGGGGGACATGATTGACCCGCATTTGAATGGATCGGGGCGCAACTGGCATGCAGTCTTCTGCAAACCACGCCAGGATAGCGTCGCCGAATCGAACCTGCTCTACCAGGGTTTCGAGACCTTTCGTCCCAAGACCCGGGTTGCCCGCACCCGCAATGGACAACGACGGGTCGCCGTGGAGTCGATGTTTCCGCGCTACCTGTTCGTGCGTCTGTGCCAGAGGGGCCAGGACTGGACGCCGATTCGCTCTACCCGTGGTGCCATCGGGCTGGTTCGTCTCGGTCTCGAAACCCCGGTTGTGCCGGATAACGTCATCGAGTCCCTGCGCCGGCGTTGCAGCGATGACGGCGTCATCAGCCTGGCCGGGGCGATCGATTTCCAGCCCGATGACCTGGTCGACATCATTGATGGCCCCATGAGTGGCTACCGTGCGCTGTTCAAGGCCCGAACCAGCCAGGAACGCGTTGTCGTACTGCTCCAGCTGCTGCAGCACGAACGCCGGGTCGAACTGCCCGATACCAGTATTCGCCGGGCCTGATCAACGCTGAAAGATTCCTGAAAACCGCCTGCAAAGAACCGGATCATGAACGATAAAACCCTGCCCAACAGCCCGTTCAAGGCCTACGATCTGCGCGGACGCGTCCCTGACTCGCTCAACGAGGACCGCGCCCACGCCATCGGCCAGGCCTATGCCGCGGTCATGCAGCCGGCCGGACCGGTGGTTATCGGACGGGACATGCGCTTGTCAAGTCCCGGAATCGCCGCCGCCCTGGCCCAGGGACTGAACGAAGCCGGCGTCGACACCCTCGATATCGGTCTATGTGGCACCGAGATGGTTTACCACGCGGCCTCCCGCCCGGGCATGGGTGGCGGCGTCATGGTCACGGCCAGTCACAATCCGGCCGACTACAACGGCATGAAAATGGTGCGCGAGCAGGCCATTCCGATCAGCGCCGACACCGGATTGAAGGATATCGAGCAACACCTGGTCGAAGGCGGAATCGCCGAACCTGCCGCTCGCGCAGGCCAGGCGGGCCCAGACGACATCACTACCGAATACATGGCCCGGATGCGGGCATTCATTGATATTGACGCGCTCAAGCCATTGAAGCTGGTGATCAACGCCGGCAACGGTTGCGCCGGCCCGGCCTTCGACGGGATCGCCCAGGGACTGCCGCTGGACGTGGTACGGCTGCACCACGAACCGGATGGAAAATTCCCGAATGGTGTGCCCAACCCGCTGCTGCTCGAAAATCGGACCGAAACCGCGGCAGCCGTTCGCGAACACAAGGCCGATTTCGGCATCGCCTGGGACGGCGATTACGACCGCTGCTTTTTCTTTGACGAAGACGGACGTTTCATCGAGGGCTATTACCTGGTCGGCCTGTTCGCTGCTCGCCTGCTCGAGCGTCACCCGGGCGAACGCATCGTGCTCGATCCGCGCCTGACCTGGAACACCCTGGATATGGTGACCCGCGCCGGCGGCGTCCCGCTGATCAACAAGAGTGGGCATGCCTTCATCAAGGAGCGCATGCGCGCTGAAAACGCGCTCTACGGCGGCGAAATGTCGGCCCATCACTACTTTCGCGACTTCTCTTTCTGCGACAGCGGCATGATTCCCTGGCTGCTGCTGGCCGAAGCCGTATCCGAAACCGGACACAGCCTGGCCGAACTGGTCAACGAACGCATCCGGGCCTACCCCTGCAGCGGCGAAATCAACTACTCGGTGCGCGACACCGGTGAGGTCATCGAGGCCGTACTGGCCGCATTCGACGAGCCGGGAGCGGTTGTGGATCGGACCGATGGCATCAGCGTGGACTTTGCCGAGTGGCGCTTCAATCTGCGCGCCTCCAACACCGAGCCAGTCATTCGCCTGAACGTGGAGACCCGGGCCAACGCCCAGCTGTTGGCCGACAAGACCGGGCTGCTCGGAGAGTTGATCGAACGCCACGGCCAATAGGCCAATCGTCATTCTCACGTCATCGGCATGAGGCAGAACCGAATAATTCGAACATAAGGAACCTGGCAAGACATGCGAATCACCATCATCGGCAGCGGCTACGTTGGACTGGTCACCGGTGCCTGCCTGGCCCAGGTTGGCAACGATGTGCTGTGTCTGGATACCGATCCGGCCAAGATTGCCATTCTTGAAAACGGCGGCATTCCCATCCACGAGCCCGGGCTGGACAAACTGATTGCCGAGAATCGGCGCGCCGGCCGAATCCGCTTCACCACCGATGTCGCCGCTGCCACGGCCCATGGCCAGATCCAGTTCATTGCCGTTGGCACCCCGCCTGGCGAGGACGGCTCGGCCGACTTGCGCTACGCCATTGCCGCAGCTCGCAACATCGGTCGCCACATGACCGACTACAAGGTCATCGTCGACAAGTCCACGGTACCGGTGGGCACGGCCGACCGGGTCAGCGCGGCGGTGGCCGACGAGCTGCGCCAGCGCGGCGAGGACCTGCCCTTCGCTGTCGTCTCCAACCCGGAGTTTCTCAAGGAAGGTGCGGCCATTAATGATTTCCAGAAGCCAGACCGCATCATCATCGGCAGCGAGGACGAGCGCGCGCTGGATGTCATGCGGCGCATTTACGCGCCCTTCAACCGCAACCATGACCGACTCATTGCCATGGACGCGCGTTCGGCCGAGCTGACCAAGTATGCGGCCAACGCCATGCTGGCCACCCGCATCAGCTTCATGAACGAACTGGCCAACCTGGCCGAGCACCTGGGCGCCGACATCGAGCATGTTCGCCAGGGCATCGGCTCGGACCCGCGCATTGGCTTCGATTTCCTCTACCCTGGCTGCGGCTACGGTGGATCCTGCTTTCCCAAGGACGTCAAGGCCCTGATCCACAGCGCCCGCGCCACCCCACAGGGTGGCCTGCGCGTACTTGAGGCCGTGGAAGAAGTCAACCAGATCCAGAAGAGCCGACTGGCCGCCAAGATCCGGGCCCGCCTGGGCGAGGACCTGAATGGCCGCCACTTCGCCCTCTGGGGACTGGCATTCAAACCGCGCACCGACGACATGCGCGAGGCCTCCAGCCTGGTCGTGATCGATGAGTTGCTGGCCGCCGGGGCGACCATTACCGCCTACGATCCAGCCGCCATGAACGTTGCCGAGCAGCTGCTCGCCGATCGCGACGGCGTCCTCTTTGCCGACTCGGCAACCGGCTGCCTGGACCAGGCCGATGCCCTGGTCATCGTTACCGAGTGGAACGAGTTCCGCAGCCCGGATTTCGAACACATCCGCAGCAGCCTCAAGGCGCCGTTGATTTTCGACGGACGCAACCTGTTCGAGCCAGACGAGATGCAGGCCATGGGCTTTGAATACTTCCCGTTCGGCCGGTCACTGGCGCCGACCGCGACGACCGTGAAAGCCGGGGCGAGCGCGACGTGAGCAGCATGGACCAGGCCAACCGCGGCCTCATCCTGGTCACAGGCACAGCCGGCTTCATCGGATCGCACGTCGCCCTGTCCCTGCTTGGGCGGGGGGAGACCGTGATCGGTCTGGACAACCTCAATGACTACTACGACGTCAATCTGAAAAAGGCCCGACTGGCCCGTCTGCAACAGCAAGCCGGCTACCGCCATATCCAGGCCGACCTGGCTGACCGGGAAGCCATGGAAGCGCTGTTCGATCAGCATCGTCCAAGCCGCGTCGTGCACCTGGCCGCCCAGGCCGGTGTGCGCTATGCAGCGACCAATCCTCACGCGTATACCCGCAGCAACGTGACCGGCTTTCTGCACGTGCTCGAAGGCTGCCGCCATCACCCGGTCGAACACCTGGTCTATGCCTCGACCAGCTCGGTGTACGGTGCCAACACCCGAATGCCGTTTTCCGAGCACCACGGCACCGAGCATCCCCTGACCTTGTACGCGGCAACCAAGAAAGCCAACGAGATGATGGCCCACAGCTACAGTCATCTCTACGCCATACCGGTCACGGGCCTGCGTTTCTTCACCGTTTATGGCCCCTGGGGCCGACCTGACATGGCCCTGTTCCTGTTCACTCGCGCCATTCTCGCCGATGAACCGATCAAGGTCTTCAACCATGGTCATCACAAGCGCAGCTTTACCTATATCGATGACATCGTTGAAGGCGTGATCCGCACCCTGGACCGGCCACCAGCGGCCGATCCAGATTGGCCGGCCGAGGAACCCGACCCGGCCACCAGCAACGCACCGTATCGCCTGTTCAACATCGGCAACGAGCAGCCGGTGGAGTTGCTGCGCTATATCGAGGTGCTGGAGCAGTGCCTGGGGCGCAAGGCGCGCATGGAAATGCTGCCGCTGCAGCCTGGCGATGTGCCGGACACGGAGGCTGATGTTGCAGAGCTCAAACGCGCCGTGGGCTATCAGCCGGAGGTATCGGTGGAAGCGGGTGTGGCCCGCTTTGTCGACTGGTACAAGGATTACTACCAGGTAAAGTCATGATGCCAATCGATTCGCCCCAACTGATCGAGCAACTCGAGTCCGGCCAGGCCAGTATCGGCGTGATCGGCCTGGGTTACGTAGGCCTGCCGCTGGCCGTGGCCTTTGGCCAGCGTTTCGACACGATCGGATTCGACATCAAGTCCGAACGCATCGCCGAACTGCGTACCGGCCACGACGCCACCCGGGAGGTCGATGGCGAAGAGCTGCTCGGCGCCGACCGCTTGAGCTTCAGCGACCAGGTCGAGGATCTGCGCGCCTGCCGCGTTTACATCATTACCGTCCCGACCCCGATCGACAGCGCCAAACGTCCCGACCTGGGTCCGCTGCGCTCGGCCTCGACCCTGGTCGGCAAGCTGCTTGAGCCCGGTGACCTGGTGATCTACGAATCCACGGTCTACCCCGGAGCCACGGAAGAAGACTGCGTTCCCATCCTTGAGCGCGAGTCCGGGCTGACCTACCTGAGCGGCGCTTCGTCCTCGGGCGACAGCGGCTTCTACTGCGGCTACAGCCCCGAGCGCATCAACCCCGGTGACCGCCAGCACCGCCTGCCCGATATTGTCAAGGTAACCTCGGGCTCAACGCCGGAGGCCGCGGCGGCCGTCGATGCGCTCTACCGCAGCATCATTCGCGCCGGCACTTTCCAGGCCGACTCCATCCGCGTGGCCGAAGCGGCCAAGGTGATCGAGAACACCCAGCGCGACCTCAACATCGCCCTGGTCAACGAACTGGCCGTGCTGTTTGCCCGCATGGGCCTGGATACCGCCAGCGTGCTGGCAGCGGCCGGCACCAAGTGGAATTTCCTGCCGTTCAAGCCCGGCCTGGTCGGCGGTCATTGCATCGGCGTCGACCCCTATTACCTGACCCACAAGGCCCAGTCCATCGGCCATCATCCCGCCGTGATCCTTTCCGGCCGGCGCGTCAACGACGCCATGGGCCAGTTCGTGGCCGGTGAAGTCCTGCGTCTGATGGCCCGGGCAGGCGTTTACCGTCCCGGTGCCCGCGTGCTGATTCTTGGCCTGACCTTCAAGGAAAACTGCCCCGACCTGCGCAACACCCGGGTCGTTGACCTGATTGCAGAACTGGAAAACTACAACCTGGCCATCGATGTGCACGATCCCTGGGTCAAGCCGTCCGAGGCGCAAGCCGAGTACGGCATCGCCATGACCGAGACTCCCCAGTCAGGCCATTATGCCGCCGTGGTCCACGCCGTGGCCCACCGCGAGTTCATCGAAAGGCAACATGGACTGCGTGATCACCTGATCGAAGACGGGGTGCTCTACGACGTCCGCGCTGCCCTGGATCGCACGCTGGTCGACGCCCGGCTTTAGGGAAAACAGTCGGAATCCGCCGGGCAAAATTGAGGCTGGAGGGCGTGGCGGATGCACCGGACCAGTGGCGAGCCGGACTCGGAACCGCGGTTGATCCGAATCTGCTAGTCTTGTTTCAGTTTCAACTGGAGCTGCCTCGTGTACGCTGATCTGCACTGCCATATTCTGCCGGGTATCGACGACGGGGCCAAGGACCTGGCCCAGTCGCTGGCCATGGCTCGGCTGGCAGTCGAAGACGGGATAAAGACCACCGTCGTCACCCCCCATCACCTGAACGGCGTCTACCTCAACCATGCGGCCGACATTCTTGCAGCGCTGGCGAACTTGCGCGAAGCGCTGATTGCCGAGGGGATTCCGTTGAAGCTGCTGCCGGGGTGTGAATTGCACCTGGTCCCCGAACTGCCGGAACAGCTGGCAGCCGGCGAGGCGATGACCCTGGGCAATCACGGCAAGGCCGTCCTGGTGGAATTGCCGGTACACACCGTGCCGATGGGCGCTGACCATATCATCGAACAGATTCTCAGCCAGGGCCTGACACCCATCATTGCTCACCCGGAGCGCAACAGCCAGCTGCGCCAGGATCCGGAACTGCTGGCCGAGTGGGTGTCGATGGGTTGCCTGGGCCAGGTCACCGCGCAATCCTGTACCGGCATGTTCGGCCCGCAAGTCCAGACCAGCGCGCGGGAAATGATCAGCCGGAGTCTGATCCACATCATTGCCTCGGATGCCCACCGCGACCGACGTAGAATTCCGGAGATATCCAAGGGCGAAGCCCAGGTTGCTCGCTGGACCAATGAACGCACGGCCCGGCTCCTGGCCCGCGAATACCCGCTCGCGCTGGCCGATGGCCGGAATCCGGATCTGGACCAGTTAACCGATGCCCTGCCCCGTTACCGACGCAGCTGGTGGCAGCGCCTGGTCGGCTGATGATGGAGATTCGCACGGTCACCGGGCCAGACATGACCCAGTGGCTGAATGAGGTTGCCCGCCTGCGCATCCAGGTTTTTCGGGCCTATCCCTACCTTTACGACGGCGACCCGGACTACGAGGCCCGCTACCTGGCCCAATTCGCTACCGCGCCCGACAGCACCCTGGTGCTGGCCCTGAACGATGACCGCGTGGTCGGCTGCGCCACGGCCATGGCCATGCGCGGTGCCGATGCCGAGTTTCGTCGCCCGTTCGAACAGGCCGGAGAGGAAACCGAGCGCTTTTTCTATTTCGGTGAATCGGTACTGGAACCCGCCTTCCGGGGTCAGGGCATCGGCCACCGTTTTTTCGATGCCCGCGAAGCCCGGGCACGGGAATGCGGAGCCCGATTCGCGACGTTCTGCGCCGTGCAACGCCCCGCAGACCACCCGGACCGACCCGGCGACTACCGCCCGCTGGACGCTTTCTGGCAAGGGCGCGGTTATCGCCGCCGCGATGATCTCGGCACCCGTTTCGCCTGGAAAGACATCGGCCAAGCCGAGGAAACCGCCAAACCCATGGTGTTCTGGACCCGCGAACTGGCCGCCTGACTGCCCGGACTCCAGCCGAGCCATGGCACGTCTGAAGCACGCTTGCAACCCGAGGGTGCTATATTCGCGGGTATGACTTCAAGGCCTGGAACACATAGCGAGGAGATTGTCAACGCCCTGACCCACGGGCTGGGTGTTATTTTGGCGATTGGCGGCGGCGCGGTGTTGATTACGCTGGCCGCGGTTTTCGCGGGTGCCCGTGAAATCGTCAGTGTGACAGTGTTCGTGGCCGCTCTGGTGCTGCTCTACAGCGTGTCCACGCTGTATCATTCGGCCCGCCGGCCGCTGCTCAAGGAGCGCCTGAAGATACTGGATCACTGCGCCATATTCCTGCTGATCGCCGGCACTTACACGCCATTCACCGTGGCCGCCATTCGCGGCGGCTGGGGCTGGTCACTGTTCGGGATCGTGTGGACACTGGCCCTGTTCGGCATCCTGTTCAAGCTGTTTTTCACCGGCCGCTTCCGCTACCTGTCAACCGCCACCTACATCGGCATGGGCTGGCTGATAGTGATCGGGTTCGCGCCGCTGAGCCAGGCCCTGACTCCGACCGCCCTGTTCTGGCTGATTACCGGCGGCGTGGTCTACACGGCCGGGACGCTGTTCTACCATAACGAGCGCATACCCTATAGCCATGCCATCTGGCACCTGTTCGTGCTCGGCGGCAGCATTTGCCATTTCGCTGCCGTAACCGCCCAGGTCATGGCCGGGCGCCCCGAAATCGGTTGAACCCGCAGCGGGTTGAATCGGCGCAACCTTCCGCGTCATTCGCAGTCTATACGGGTTGTCCTGCATGTCAGATATTTCGATGAATCGTATTGCTTGTCTGCGAACCGGCACCATTTTTGCGCTGGCCCTGATCTTTCTGGCCGGCTGCGCCAGCACCCCCTCTGACGACAGTCTGATCCGCGAGTCCAGGGCCACGCTGGAACGCTTTGTCGACCGCGACCCCGGCCTGCAAGGCTGGATAGATCACGCCCATGCGTACGCGGTTTTTCCCGAAATCGCCAAGGGTGGACTGGGCGTGGGCGGCGGCTTTGGGCGCGGCATCGTCTTCGAGCAAGGCCGGCCCATTGGCCGCACCACGACATCGCAGGCAACGATTGGCGCCCAGATCGGTGCGCAGTCCTACAGCCAGGTCATATTTTTTCAGGATGAATCCGCACTGCGTGTATTCCAGCGAGAAAACCTGGAGTTTTCGGCCCAGGCAACGGCTGTTGCCGCCAGCGCAGGTGCCGCTGCCACCACCAGCTACGAGCGTGGCGTGGCCGTGTTCATCATGACGCGCGGTGGACTGATGGCCGAAGTTTCGATCGGCGGACAAAAGTTCCGCTACTCGGCGCTGTAGGAAGACGACGCCGACTGAGTCCCGGCCTGGTCAAGGAACTGCAGGCGGGCCAGGCGCCGATACAGGGGATTGTCCCTGACCAGGTCATCATGCCGGCCATCGGCGACCAGGCGGCCCTGGTCGATCACCAGGATACGATCAGCGCGGCGAACGGTTGCCAGACGGTGAGCAATGACCAGGACGGTACGGTCACGGCCAAGCGTCTCCAGCGCCTCCTGAACCAGGCGCTCGCTTTCGGCATCAAGACTGGCGGTCGCCTCGTCCAGCAGTAGCAGCGAGGGATTCTTGATCAGCGCCCGGGCAATGGCCAGGCGCTGACGCTGCCCACCCGACAGGCGCTGGCCGCGCTCTCCCAGCGAAGTCTGATAGGCGTCCGGCCAGGCCGTGATGAACTCATGTGCGTGGGCTGACCGAGCCGCATTTTCCAGCTCAACCGGGCCCACCGAGCCGACACCGTAGGCAATATTGTCTGCGGCCGTGCCTGAAAACATCACCACGTCCTGCGGCACCAGGCCAATGGCCTGGCGTAGTTCGGTCAGGTCCAGCGCGCGCAGGTCGACATCACCGACCCGGATACAACCTGAATCGGGATCGTAGAACCGCAGCAGCAATTGAAACAGGGTCGACTTGCCGGCACCGGATGGGCCGACCAGAGCGACGGTTTGACCCGCCTCGATCCGAAAGCTCAGGTCACTAAGCACGGGCTGGTCAGGCCGCACCGGATAGGAGAAACAAACCGACTCGAAACTCAGCGCAAGGGGCCCGGCAGGCAACGGTACAGGGTCGGGAACGGATCGGATCTCCGGTTCCAGTGACAACAACTCGGCCAGGCGCTCCATGGCACCAGCGGCCCGCTGCAACTGCCCCCAGATCTCGCTGAGACTGGCGGTGGAACCAGCCGCAATCGCAGCGTAGAGGACGAACTGACTCAGCTGACCAGGACTCATGGTTCCTCCCAGCACGGCCCGAGCGCCCAGCCACAGCACGAAGGTCACGGCCCCGAAAGTCAGCAGGATGACCAGCACGATCAACACCGTGCTGGCTGCAATGCGATGGGTATTGGCCTTGACCGCGCCTTCGACGCTTTCCCGGAATCGTCCGATCTCTCGGGCTTCCTGGGCAAAGGCCTGAACGGTCTGTACCGCATTGATGGCCTCATCACCACGCGCGCTGATGTCGGCAACCCGGTCCTGGGCACTGCGCGACAGGCGCCGAACCCAGCGTCCGAGCAGGATCACGGGCAGGATGATCAACACGATCAATCCCCCGATGACACCAGCCAGGCGCGGTGCGGTCAGGGCCAGGGCTATGGAACTGGCGCTGAGCATGAGCAAATTGCGAATGCCGAACGAAACCGTGGAACCGACCAGCGTTTCGATCAGCGTGGTGTCAGTATTCAGGCGCGAGAGCACTTCGCCGGTGCGGGTACGGGCGAAAAATTCCGGGCTCATCACCAGCACTCGTTCGAACACGGCACTCCGAATATCGGCCACCACCCGCTGACCCAGCCAGCTGACCCAGTAGAATCGCAAACCGCCGCCTACCGCCATCACAGCCGCCGCCGCGAACAGCAACCAGAACCAGCGATCGATGCGGGCCAGGTCTTCGGCCATGAAGCCACGATCGATCACCTGCCCGACGGCGGCGGGAATGGCCAGCGCCCCAGCTGCCGAAAGCAGCAGGAAAAATCCGGCCAGCCCTATCTGCAAGCGGTAGCGCAGGACAAAGGGTCGCAGGGAGCTCAATGAATTCAGGCGGCGGCTGGCTGGCCGCTGCTCGGTCAAGTCGTTACGCGCCATCAGACAGGAATCCGCGCTCGCCGAACCCGCACCCACCCGGCCCAGGAAAACAGGAACAGACCGATCCAGATGCAGGCAAACGTCACTGCATGGTCTATTGAAAACGGCTCCATATAAACGAACACGGCCAGAATGAAGGTTATCGTCGGTGCCAGGTATTGCATGATGCCAATGGTACTGAGCGGCAGGCGCCGCACGCCGGCGGCGAAAAGCAAAAGCGGCACCACGGTGACCAGGCCGGTGCCGGCCAGCAAAAGACCGAAACCCGGGTCGGCAGGGTCAAAGGCCAGATCGCCCTGCCCCGAAAGCCAGACCAGCCACAGCAAGGCCAGCGGTGCCATCAGCAAGGTTTCCCAGAAAAGCCCGACCATCGGCCCCACGTCGAGCACCTTGCGCAGCACAGAATAGAGCGCAAAAGTCAGCGCAAGACCAAGGGCGATCCAGGGAAATTGCCCGACCCGGACAGTCATGTAAAGCGTCCCGAGTGCCGCGATGCCGACACCAATCAACTGAAGCGGAGCAAGCCGCTCGCGGAAAAAAAGCATACCAAAAAGTACCGTGACCAGCGGATTGATGAAATAGCCCAGGCTAGTAGAGAGCACCCTATCGGAGTTGACAGCGTAAATGAATACCAGCCAGTTGATGACGATCAGACTACCGCTCAGCAACAGCACCGCCAAGGTGCGGGGCGCAATCGCGAGACGGGCTGGCAGACTGCGTCCGTGCCTGAGGACGAGAACCACGCCGAGAAAGGCAACAGACCATAGAACCCGATGAGCAATGATCTCATCGGCACCCACATGGCCAAGAAACTTGAAGTAGACCGGCGCCAGCCCCCAGGCCATGAACGCGCCCAGGGCCGCAGCCAGCCCTATCGAATGCTCGGAATACTTCACTGGGCGGGCGGCAGAACCAGCGGAGTGCGCACTACCAGGGGATCAGCCAGGCTGCCGGCCAACTCGACCAGCTCCATGCGCTCCGCTCCGTCCAGATGCAGGCGACCGAACAGCGCCTGATCGGCAAACAGGAACCCGGTTTCGCCGCTGACGACCAGATCCTCACTGACCAGACGCAGCCCGGGTGCTTTCAGCGTGGTTTCCGAAAGCAGCAGGTCCGTTCGCAGCAGCTCAAAGCGCGGACCGTCGATCCCCCCTGTCGCACCTTGCTTCAAATCGGCCAGCAGCGGCCAGCTGCCGTCCCAGAGCTCCAGTGTGCCCGAGCCGGCCCAGGCGGCCGAACCCGGATCGCCCGCAGCCGCCGTTGCCTCCAGATCAAGAATCAAATTGCCCTGACCATCGATGAAAGGCGATAACCTCAACGACTCCAGCAGGGCAGCCATGCTGCTGATGTCGGCAGCGAGCAGGCTTTCGATCAGGGGCGGCTGCTGACGCAAGTCCAGCGACGCAGAGCCCGCCAGAAGCGCACCCGGGATCTCAGTGGGCTCCAGCGCCAGGGCCACCAGACCGCTGCGACCCTCCATGGCCAGCACTACACCGTTGAGCACCAGACCCAGCTCGGCTACACGCCCAAGATCCACGGCCACGTCGAAATCAAAGCCACGCAGCGCAGTCAGCAGGCCCGCGTCGGAAGGCTGGCGGGACAGATCACCCAGTTTCTGGGCCAGTGCCAGTACATCCACGTCGAAAAAATCACTGGCCAGCGCGGCCGAGAGGTAGGGGCGGTCGCCTGCAAGGTAATTGCCCTCGACCAGGAAACGATGCTCATTGAATATCAGTTGTCCGCCATCTAGCTCCAGCCTCATCGGCGGTTCCGCGACATAAGAAACGTTTCCGCGCAACTCCAGCTGATAGCGACCGCCATCCATGGAAGCCTGCAAGCGCATGTTGCTCAGACGCGCCGCACCGTTTCCACCAGGCACCAGCAACCCGTCCACCTCGAGGCTATCAAAAGCCGCCGGCTCTTCCATATTGCCGCGGAAACGGAATTCCACCGGACGGCCGGGTGCCACGCCGGCAAGATCTATGCGCTCCATCTCCAGCACTTCCCGGCCGGAGCGGCCGGCATCGCTGAAATTGACCACCGCATGCTCAAGCGTCACCGGTCCACTGGTCCAATCGGCGATGCCTGGCGCCCGGTCCCGGCCCAGGCCCTCAAGACTGCTGCGCCCTGCCGGATCGGTATGCAGGTTGATCCGGGCACCCGAAAGACGGACGTCGCTGGCGTCGACCCGGCCGCGCACCAGCGCCAGGATCCGAACCCGCATATCGACTCGCTCAGCCCGGAACAACTCCGGACCATCGAAATCATCCGGCGGCAGCATGATGACCTGCTCCGCACTCAGCCTCAGCCCGGGAAAGAGCCGAACCCGCAACGGTCCACGGATCTCGATCCGACGGCCCGTGTGATTTTCTACATGCTGGGCAACCAGCGACTTGAGCCGCTGCTCGTCGAGAAAGATAATGCCGCTGCCAATGACACCCAGCACCATGATGGCAGCGGCAGCGAGAATGACGACGGCGTTGCGCATCGTTACAACCGGGCGGGCGAAGTCTTCATTCTAACGGAGCCACGGTGAAAAAAGAAAAACCCGGCACAATGGCCGGGCTATTCCCAGTTCAGAATGACAGCCTGGACTACTCAGCCGCTTCGGCACCCGGAGCATCCGGACGGTCAACCAGCTCGACGTAGGCCATCGGGGCGTTGTCACCGGCACGGAATCCGCATTTCAGGATCCGAAGGTAACCACCCGGCCGTTGAGCGTAGCGCGGCGCAATCTCGGAAAACAGCTTTCCGACCGCTTCCTTGTCGCGCAAGCGGGCAAAGGCCAGACGTCGCTTTGCCACGGTATCTTCCTTGGCCAGGGTGATCAGCGGCTCGGCAACCCGACGGAGCTCCTTGGCCTTGGGCAAGGTCGTCTTGATCAGCTCATGATGAATCAGGCTGGCGGTCATGTTCCGGAACATCGCACGGCGGTGCGAGGAATTACGATTGAGCTTACGCCCTGCTTTGCGATGACGCATTTGTGTTCTCCTTAACGCTCGGTCCGGGCCAGATTAGCCGGCGGCCAGTTCTCCAGGCGCGTACCCAGGGTGAGATCGTGAGAGGCCAGCACGGTCTTGATCTCGGTCAGGGATTTCTTGCCCAGGTTCGGTGTCTTCAACAGCTCGGTTTCGGTACGCTGAACCAGATCGCCCACATACTGAATGTGTTCGGCCTTGAGACAGTTGGCCGAGCGGACGGTCAATTCCAGATCATCGATAGGACGCATCAGTACCGGATCGAAGGTTTCGGCGCTGGTCTCTGCCTTGTCCTTCTCGCGAGCAACAAAATCGACGAATACGGACATCTGATCAACCAGAATACCGGCTGCCAGCTTCACCGCGTCCTCGCAGGACATGGTGCCGTTGGTGTCGATATCGAGGATCAGCTTGTCCAGGTCAGTACGCTGAGCGACACGAGCGCTCTCGACGCTGTAGGCAACACGATGGACCGGGCAATACGAAGCATCCAGCTGCAGCCGACCAATCGGTCGCGACTCTTCATCGCTGAATTTGAGCGTTGCTGCCGGCTGGTAACCCACACCGCGGGTAATCTTCAGCTTCATGCTGAATTTCACGTCCTTGGTCAGGTTGCAGATCACGTGATCCGGATTGACCACTTCAACATCATGGTCGAGCTGAATGTCACCGGCGGTGATGGGGCCGGCCTTGTCCTTGCTCAGGGTCAGGACGGCTTCTTCGCGCGAATGCATACGCACCGCAACGTCCTTGAGGTTGAGCAGGACATCGACGATATCCTCCTGCAAACCCTCGACTGCCGTGTACTCGTGCAGTACACCGTCCATCTCGACCTCGGTGATGGCACTACCGGGGATAGACGACAGCAAGACGCGCCGCAGCGCGTTGCCCAGGGTATGGCCGAAACCGCGTTCCAGCGGCTCGAGCGTGATGCGGGCCCGACGAGGAGAAATCTCGTCGACGATCAGCCCTTTCGGCTTGAGCATCTTGCCGATAAGTGTGCTTATCTGGCCTGACATTGAATGCCTCTCTAAAAATTCTGCTTGGACCGGAGATGCCGGCGGGTCGCCGGCATCCGTGGATTACTTCGAATAAAGCTCGACGATCAGACTTTCGTTGATGTCGGGCGGCAGGTCATCGCGATCAGGTGCGGCCTTGAATTCCCCTGTCATCTTGTCGAAATCGACAGTGACCCAGCCGGGCACAAGATCAAGCTCGCGCGAGAGGTTGATGGCCTCCTGGATGCGCAGCTGCTTACGTGATTTCTCACGCACGGAAACGATGTCACCGGGCTTGACCTGGAAAGACGCAATGTTCACGATCTTGCCATTGACTTCTATCGACCGGTGGCTGACCAATTGCCGCGCCTGGGCGCGGGTCACGGCAAACCCCATCCGATAAACGACGTTGTCAAGGCGCCGCTCGAGCAACTGCAGCAGGTTTTCGCCGGTAGCGCCCTTCAGGCGCGCAGCTTCCTTGTAGTAGTTGCGGAACTGACGCTCAAGTACGCCGTACATGCGCCGTACCTTCTGCTTTTCACGCAGCTGCAGGGCGTAGTCGGAAAGGCGCTGACGACGACTGTCGCCATGCTGCCCAGGCGGCTGGTTCAATTTGCACTTTGAGTCCAGGCCACGGGCCGGGCTCTTCAGGTTCAGGTCCATGCCCTCGCGGCGAGCGAGTTTGCAGGTAGGTCCGGTATATCTAGCCATAATCTTTTTCGAATTCCGCGTTACAGCACGTCAGACGCGACGCTTTTTGGGAGGACGGCAGCCATTATGAGGAATGGGCGTGACATCCACGATATTGGTGATCTTGAATCCGACCGCGTTCAACGAACGCACGGAGGACTCGCGACCCGGCCCAGGACCATTGACCCGCACCTCGAGATTCTTCATCCCGTATTCCTGTGCAGTCCGACCGGCGTTTTCCGCGGCGACCTGGGCAGCAAAGGGGGTAGACTTGCGCGAGCCACGGAAACCGGAACCACCGCTGGTCGCCCAGGCCAAAGCGTTCCCCTGGCGATCGGTAATCGTGATAATGGTATTGTTGAACGATGCATGCACATGGGCAATACCGTCAACAATGACCTTTTTGACCTTTTTCTTGCCTTTGGCTGTCTGCTTGGCCATTATTCCTTAACCTCAACGAATCGGACGACGCGGACCCTTGCGGGTACGGGCGTTGGTACGGGTACGCTGACCGCGCACCGGCAGGCCACGGCGGTGACGAAGGCCGCGATAGCAACCCAGGTCCATCAGACGCTTGATATTCATCGCCACTTCCCGGCGCAAGTCCCCTTCAACAGAGTACTTGCCGATTTCCTGGCGAAGTTTTTCCTGATCCGCTTCGGTCAGTTCACGTACCTTGGTCTCCGGGGCCACACCAGTGGCCGCGCAGATCTCATAGGCACGGGTTCGTCCGATACCGTAAATGTGGGTCAGTGCTACCCAGGTGTGCTTTTGCACGGGCAGGTTGACGCCTGCAATACGAGCCATGTATGTTCTCCGTAAAACCTGTTGCGTCTAATCAGCGCAAACCGGCAATTGTACCGGTAATTGCAAATTTCTTCAAGTCCAGGACCGGCCTTGCAACCGATCAGCCCTGGCGCTGCTTGTGCTTCGGATCACTGCAAATCACGAACACCACACCCTGGCGGCGCACGATCTTGCAGTTCCGGCAAATTTTCTTGACCGATGCCTGGACCTTCATCTTTCCTACTCCTACTGGGGTTTCAACCGGACGTCAGCGGCGAACAACGCCGGAACGACCGTAGTTCTTCAAGTTCGACTTCTTCAGCAAGCTGTCGTACTGATGCGACATCAGATGCGCCTGCAGCTGGGCCATGAAGTCCATGGTAACGACCACGATGATCAGCAAGGAGGTGCCTCCGAAGTAGAACGGCACATTCCAGCGCATGATCAGAAACTCCGGCAGCAGGCAAACGGCTACCAGGTAAATTGCCCCGACGGTGGTCAGGCGGGTCAACACGTAGTCAATGTAATCTCCGGTCTGACGACCTGGCCGAATACCCGGAATGAACGCTCCGGACTTCTTCAGGTTGTCAGCGGTTTCCCGCGAATTGAAAACAATCGCGGTGTAAAAGAAGCAGAAAAAGGCCACCAGCCCGCCGAACAGGGCAATGTAGACCGGTTGACCGGGTCGCAATTGCTCGGCGACGGTCTGTAGCCAGGTCACGCCTTCCGCCTGGCCGAACCAGGTCGATATCGTCGCCGGGAACAGCACCAGGCTGGAGGCGAAAATGGCCGGAATCACCCCGGACATGTTGACCTTCAGCGGCAAATGCGTGGACTGGCTGCGGTAGGCGCGTCGACCCTGGCGCTGGGCATAATTGACCGTGATACGACGTTGGCCGCGCTCGACGAACACAACGAAAGCGGTCACTGCAAGCGCCATGATCAGCAGGAACGTTGCAGTAACAATGCCCAGCTGCCCGGTATTGACCAACTCGAGCGTCGACCCGACTGCCGAGGGCAGTTCGGCAACGATGCCGGCGAAAATGATGATGGAAATACCGTTGCCAATACCGCGCTCGGTGATCTGCTCACCCAGCCACATCAGGAAAACGGTTCCAGCGGTCAGCGTGACAACAGCCGCAAGTACAAACCCCGGACCCGGGGCGATGACCACAGGCAGTCCCGCGCCTGCGCCCTGATTCTGCAAGGCAATGGCAACACCGAAGGACTGGAACATGGCCAGGACAACGGTAAAGTAGCGCGTGTACTGCGTTATCTTGCGTCGACCAGCTTCTCCGTCCTTGCGCAGCTGCTGAAGCTGCGGAATGGCATGGCTCATCAACTGCATGATGATGGCCGCGGAGATGTACGGCATTACGCCAAGCGCAAAGATCGAAAAGCGCCCCAGGGCGCCACCGGAAAACATGTTGAAGATGTCAACGATGGTACCCCGCTGCATATCCATCAATTCGACCAGGGCGGCCGGATTGATGCCTGGCACCGGGATAAAGGTACCAAAGCGGAAAACCAACAGCGCAACCAGCACCAGGAACAGGCGCTGGCGCAGCTCCTTGAGCCGCCCGATGCCGCCGAGCATGCCGGCCATTTCCGAGGCGCTACGAGACATTATTCGACCTTTCCGCCCGCTGCTTCGATGGCCTTGGTGGCCCCGGCAGTCACGTGGATACCCCGTACGGTAACCGCACGGCTGATATCACCCTTGGCGATCAGGCGAACCTTGCGAGTATCGTTCTGGACCAGGCCTGCGGCCTTCAGCGTTTCCATATCGACAACATCGCCTTCCATACCCTCGATCTGGTACAGACGGACTTCGCGCGTCTTGCGGTTGACTGCCGAGTTGAAGCCGACCTTGGGCAGACGGCGCTGCAGCGGCATCTGACCGCCCTCGAAGCCGACCTTGCTGTAACCACCGGAACGGGACTTCTGGCCTTTATGGCCACGACCACCCGTCTTGCCGAGACCGGAACCGATGCCCCGACCTACACGCTTGCGAGTCTTGCGGCTGCCTTCAGCCGGCTGGACGGTATTGAGTTTCATGTTGTCCGCTTCCTTGCAGAATTCTACAGTTTCAGGCTTCTTCAACCCGCACCAGGTAGTTGACCTTGTGGATCATGCCGCGAATGGCCGGCGTATCCTCAACTTCAACCGTATGGTGCATACGTTTCAGGCCCAGACCACGTACGGTATCGCGGTGGCTCTGGATCTTGCCATTGGTGCTGCGAACCAGGGTCACTCGCAGCTTGGATGCTTGCTTGTCAGCCATGATGTTCCAGAATCTCCTCGAGCGGCTTGCCGCGCTTGATGGCCACTTTTTCCGGCGACACCATGGCGTTCAGGCCTTTCATGGTCGCACGGACCAGGTTAATCGGGTTGTTCGAGCCGATACTCTTGGCCAGAACATTGTGCACACCGACGGCTTCGAAAACAGCGCGCATCGCGCCACCGGCAATTACGCCGGTACCTTCAGAGGCCGGCTGCATGTATACACGCGAGCCACTGTGCCGGGATTTGACCGGATGCCAGAGGGTGCCTTCGTTGAGCGAAATTCGGACCATGTCGCGACGAGCGCGTTCCATTGCCTTCTGGATGGCCAGGGGCACTTCGCGCGCCTTTCCATAGCCAAAGCCGACCTTGCCCTCGCCATCGCCAACCACGGTCAGGGCCGTGAAGCTGAACTGACGACCACCCTTGACTACCTTGACCACGCGGTTGACTGCAACCAGCTTTTCGATCAGATCGTCGGAGTTGTTTTCTCTTGCCATGATGGATTCCGTATTCCTTAAAACTTCAGGCCGGCTTCACGCGCGGCGTCGGCCAGGGCCTTGATCCGACCGTGGTACTTGAAACCCGAGCGATCGAAAGCCACGCCATCGATGCCGGCAGCCAGACTGCGTTCAGCAATCGCCTTGCCTACAGCCTTGGCCGCTTCAATATTTGCCGTGCCCGACAAACCGCTGCGGATGTCCTTCTGGACGGTCGATGCTGCGGCCACGGTATGAGTACCACCTGGCGCGATCACCTGCGCATACAGATGCCGGCCGGAACGGTGCACGGTCAGACGAGCCACACCGGCGCGCTGAATGCGCGAACGGGTCTTGCGCGCCCGCCGCAGTCTTGATTGATTCTTCTCGCTCATGATCTGGATCCTTAAGCCTTCTTGGCTTCCTTCATCACTACGCGCTCATCGGCGTAGCGAACACCCTTGCCCTTGTAAGGCTCCGGCGGACGATAGGCGCGGATCTTGGCCGCGACCTGACCAACCTGCTGCTTGTCGCTGCCGCGAACCACGATTTCGGTCTGGGTCGGCGTCTCGATCGTTACCCCTTCCGGGATCTGGAACTCGACCGGGTGACTGAACCCCAGCTGCAGATTCAGGCTGTTGCCCTGCACTGAAGCACGGTATCCGACACCAACCAGAGCCAATTTCTTCTCGAAACCGTTGGCCACACCTTCGATCATGTTGGCCACCAGGGCCCGCATGGTACCGGCCATCGCCATATCCGCGTCGTTGCGCGGCGCCACGCTAAGCACACCGTCATCCAATGTGATTGCCACGGCCGGATGCAGATCCATTTCCAGCGTGGCCTTCGGACCCTTGACCCGAACAACCGAACCGGTCTGGCTGTATTCCACGCCCTTTGGCACTTCAATTGGGCTTTTTGCAATTCTTGACATTTTCGAGGCTCCTGATCAGGCCACCAGGCACAGCACTTCGCCGCCATGACCTTCGGCGCGAGCCTGCCTGTCGGTCATAACGCCGTTAGAGGTACTGACAATAGCGATACCGAGACCATTGAGGACACGCGGGATATCACCGGCAGCGTTATAGCGACGCCGACCGGGCTTGCTGAAACGGTCCAGGCGATCGATAACACCTCGGCCTTCGACATACTTCAGTTCGATGGTCAGCGTAGACTTCGGACCATCCTGCTCGACCTGCGCCCCGCGAATATAACCTTCATCCTGCAGGACTTTCGCAATCGACAGCTTGACCTTGGACGAGGGCATCGAGACCGTGCGCTTGTTCACGGCCTGGGCATTCTTGATGCGGGCCAGCATGTCGGAAATCGGATCATTCATGCTCATTATCGTTCTCCTTACCAGCTGGCCTTGCGCAGGCCCGGAATATCACCGCGCATGGCTGCTTCACGCAGCTTGTTACGCGCCAGACCGAACTTGCGGTAATAACCGCGCGGACGACCGGAAATCCGACAGCGATTGCGCTGGCGAACCGGGCTTGAATCGCGCGGCATCTTGTTGAGCCGGTGCATCGCATCCTGCTTGGACTCGTAATCCGCTTCAGGATCTGCAATCACCTTTTTCAGCTCAGCTCGCTTTGCGGCGTACTTCTCCACAAGCTTGGTGCGACGAACGTCACGCTGAACCATTGAAATCTTAGCCATGCCTCAAATCTCCTTAACGGGCCCGGAACGGAAAGCCGAATGCTTCCAGCAGAGCCGCTCCTTCCTCATCGTTTCGCGCCGTCGTGGTGATGGCAATGTCCATCCCGCGAATCGCATCAATCTGGTCGTATTCAATCTCGGGAAAGATGATCTGCTCTTTCACGCCAAGATTGTAATTCCCACTGCCGTCGAAGGACTTGCGTGGCAAACCACGGAAATCCCGTACTCGCGGCAGGGCGACGCTGACCAGGCGATCCATGAACTCATACATCCGCTCACGGCGCAGGGTCACCATGCATCCGATGGGGTAGCCATCGCGAATCTTGAAGCTGGCCACTGACTTGCGCGCCTTGGTGACCACCGGCTGCTGACCGGTAATCTTGGCCATATCGCCAACCGCTTTCTCGATGACCTTCTTGTCACCGATCGCTTCACCAAGACCCATATTCACGGTGATTTTTTCCAACCGCGGCACCTGCATCACATTGGCATAGCCCAACTTTTCCATCAGTTGGCCGACCACGGTGTCGCGATAGTATTCCTGCAACCTAGCCATTTCCATTTAGCCTCAGATATCCACGACTTCGCCGGTGGACCGGAAAAACCGAACCTTCCGACCGTCTTCCAGAAACTTGAATCCAACCCGGTCGCCCTGATCGGTCGCCGGGTTGTAGAGCATCACATTCGAGGCATGAATTGGCGCCTCGCGCTCGACAATTCCGCCAGGCTTTTGGGCCTGCGGATCGGGCTTTTGGTGACGCTTGATCATGTTGACGTTCTCAACCATGTATCGGTCATTCTTGAGAACCTTCAACACATGCCCGCGCTGGCCCTTGCTGCGGCCGGCAATCACGATGACCTCGTCACCTTTGCGAATACGTTCCATTAATCGCTCCTTACAGTACTTCCGGCGCCAGGGACACGATCTTCATGAATCGCTCCGAGCGCAACTCGCGCGTCACCGGCCCGAAAATACGGGTGCCGATCGGCTCGAGTTTGTTGTTGAGCAGGACCGCCGCGTTGCCGTCAAAGCGAATCAGCGAGCCGTCGCGACGACGAACACCCTTTCGGGTACGCACGACAACAGCATTGTAGACCTCGCCCTTCTTGACCTTACCGCGCGGAATTGCGTCCTTGACCGTCACCTTGATGACGTCACCAATATTGGCGTACCGGCGCTTGGATCCACCCAGCACCTTGATACACATAAGCTCACGCGCACCGCTGTTATCGGCTGACGCGAGTCTTGACTGCATCTGAATCATGACGCTTCGCTCCGCTTACTGGGCGCGCTCGACAATCTCGACAACCTGCCAGCTCTTGTTCTTCGAGAGCGGTCGGGTTTGCGAGATGCGAACGGTATCGCCTTCATTACACTCATTATTTTCGTCGTGAGCGTGCACCTTGCTGGAACGGCGGATGTACTTGCCATACAGCGGGTGCTTGACCAGACGCTCGAGACGCACGGTTACGGTCTTGTCCATCTTGTTGCTGACCACGCGCCCGACCTGGCTGCGCTGGATCTTGTTTTCTTCGGTACTCATGCAGATTCACCCTGCGTCTGGTTCATCACGGTCTTGACCCGGGCAATTTCCCGACGCACGCGCTTGAGCTCGTGGCGGCCATCCAGGGTGCCGTTGCCATGCTGCATGCGCAGCGAAAACTGTTCCTTGCGCAACTCGAGCAAAATATCCTTGAGCTCGGCAGCATTCTTGGCACGAAGTTCCTGGGCTTTCATCACATCGTCCTCGCTACAAAGGCCGTCTTCACGCTGAGCTTGGCTGCTGCGCGGCGAAACGCCTCGCGCGCCACGTCTTCGCTGACGCCCTGAATTTCATAAATCATTCGACCGGGCTGAACCGGTGCAACCCAGTACTCGACGTTACCCTTGCCCTTGCCCATGCGAACCTCGACCGGCTTCTTCGTAATCGGCTTGTCGGGAAACACGCGAATCCAGAGCTTTCCGCCACGTTTAACATGACGGGTAATGGCGCGTCGCGCCGACTCGATCTGGCGGGCAGTCAGGAAGCCGCGGGTGGTGGCCTGAAGGCCAAACTCACCGAAGCTGACACGGTTGCCCACCTGGGCGGTGCCGCGGTTGCGTCCCTTCTGCTGCTTTCTGAACTTGGTGCGTTTCGGCTGCAACATGATCAGTTCTCCTTGCGGCCGCCCTTGCCCTTGTCGGACTCGGACGAGCTTTCGCTATACAGGTCAAAGACGTCACCCTTGTACACCCATACCTTGATGCCAATGACACCATAGGTAGTGGATGCAACGGCAACTCCATAGTCGACATCGGCACGCAGGGTGTGCAGCGGCACTCTGCCCTCGCGGTACCATTCGGTTCGAGCAATATCTGCACCATTCAAACGCCCGGCAACCTGGACCTTGATTCCCAGTGCGCCCAGACGCATGGCATTACCGACCGCACGTTTCATGGCGCGACGGAACATCACGCGGCGCTCAAGCTGTTGCGCGATGGAATCAGCGACCAGCTTGGCGTCCAGCTCCGGCTTGCGAATTTCGGTTACCCGAATATTCGTGGGCACGCCCATCAGTCTCGACACTTCCAGCTTCAATTTCTCGATGTCTGCACCCTTGGGCCCGATCACTACACCTGGACGAGCCGTGTGAATGGTGATCTCCGCAGACTTCGCCGGACGCTCGATCTGAATGTGGCTCACGGCAGCGTGGGCCAGCTTCTCGTTCAGGAATTCCCGCGCCTTGAGATCGGTGTGCAGGTAGTCGGCAAAAGTTTTACCTTCTGCATACCACTTGGCGCGCCAGTCCTTGGCGATTCCGAGGCGAATTCCGGTTGGATGTACCTTTTGACCCATGATCGTTCCTTCAATCCTCTGCCACGACGACGGTGATGTGACTGGTGCGCTTGAGAATGCGCGTGTAACGGCCCTTGGCACGGGCGCGACCGCGCTTCAAGGTCGGACCTTCATCAACGAAAATCCGGCTGACCTTCAGCTCGTCAATATCGGCACCGACGTTATTCTCCGCATTGGCAACTGCCGACAGCAGTACTTTGCGAATCAGATGCGCGCCTTTCTTGCTGCTGAAATTCAGCAGTTCGTCAGCCCTTTCAACCGGCATGCCGCGAATCTGGTCTGCGACCAATCGCGCTTTCTGGGCGGAAATCCGCGCACCCTTGAGTTTTGCTGTTGCTTCCATCACCGTCAATCCTGGTTACTTGGTCTTACGGTCCGCCGCGTGACCCTTGTAGGTCCGCGTCGGCGCAAACTCGCCGAGCTTGTGCCCGACCATGTTTTCATTGATCAGAATGGGCACATGCTGACGGCCGTTATGGACGGCAATGGTCAGGCCCACCATTTCCGGCAGGATCATCGAGCGCCGCGACCAGGTCTTGATCGGCCGCTTGCTTGAGGTTTGCACGGCCGTTTCCACCTTGGCGACCAGGTGGTAATCAACGAACGGCCCTTTCTTGATCGAACGTGGCATGACGAATTCCTGAATTATTTACGCTTGCGCGAACGCGTGATGTACTTGCCGGTGCGCTTGTTGCTGCGGGTGCGCTTGCCCTTTGTCGGCAGACCCCACGGCGAAACCGGATGACGGCCACCAGAGGTACGCCCTTCACCACCACCATGCGGGTGATCGACCGGGTTCATGGCCACACCGCGAACGGTGGGGCGAACACCCCGCCAACGCTTGGCACCGGCCTTGCCCAGCTTCTCCAGGTTGTGCTCCTGGTTTGCGACTTGGCCAATGGTGGCGCGGCAGCGCGTGTGAACCTTGCGCATCTCGCCCGAACGCAACAACAAGGTTGCGTAGTTGCCTTCCCGCGCGACCAGCTGTACCGAGGTGCCGGCACTGCGAGCCATCTGTCCACCCTTGCCAGGCTTGAGCTCGACATTGTGAACCTGCGTACCAACCGGAATAGACCGCAACTGCATCGCGTTACCCGGCTTGATCGGCGCTTCCGAGCCGCTCAAAACTTCATCGCCGGCGCGCACGTTACGCGCGGCCAGGATGTAACGGCGCTCACCGTCCAGGTACTTGACCAGGGCGATATGCGCACTGCGGTTGGGATCGTATTCGATACGCTCAACCACACCCTTGATACCGTCCTTGTCGCGCTTGAAATCGACCATGCGGTAATGGTGCTTGTGACCACCGCCCTTGTGACGGGTGGTGATGCGGCCATTGTTATTACGTCCACCAGTCGACGACTGCGCTTCCACCAGCGGTGAATACGGCTTGCCTTTCCACAGATGGTCATGCTTGATGCTGACCTTGCCGCGGCGGCCCGGTGACGTCGGTTTTGCCTTTACGATTGCCATGATGATGTCCTGGCTCTTTTTCAGTCTGCCTGAAGTTCTTCGATAGTCTGGCCGGCCTTGATCCTGACGTAGGCCTTCTTCCAGTCGTTCTGCTTGCCCGGTCGGAACCGGAACGTCTTGCGCTTGCCTTTCAGGTTGACAACCTGAACGCTCTCCACTTCCACCTCGAACAGGCCTTCAACCGCCTGCTTGATCTCGGACTTGGTAGCGTCGGTGCGCACTTCGAACGCGTACTGGTTCGAGGCGGCCTGAAGGCGCGCGGTCTTTTCCGAGACATGCGGGAAACGAATAACCTGGTACATGCGTTCGTTACTCATGCCAGCCACTCCTGAATTCGCTCTACCGCGGCACGCGTCATTACAATCTTGTCTGCCCCAACCAGGCTCACCGGATCGAGACGATCGGCAGCCAGCACATGCACGTGCGGCAGGTTGCGACTGCCCAAATACAGGTTGGTGTCGATGTCAGCATCAACCACCAGGCCCCGACTCACGCCCAGACCCTCGAGCGCTGCCTGGACGGCCTTGGTCTTGGGCTCATTGATATCGAGACTATCCACCACGACCAGGCGATCCTGGCGCAGCAGTTCCGACAGAATGGCGCGCATCGCGGCCCGGTACTGCTTGCGATTCACTTTTTGGGTGAAGTCACGCGGCTGGGCAGCGAATGTCACACCACCACTGCGCCACAGCGGGCTGCGAATGGTGCCGGCGCGAGCATTGCCGGTGCCTTTCTGGCGCCAGGGCTTGCGGCCGCCACCGGATACGGCAGCTCGATTCTTCTGGGCCTTGGTGCCAGCGCGACCGCCGGCAAGATAGGCCACTACAACCTGATGTACCAGCGGCTCGGAGAAGTCGCGGCCGAAAATAGCTTCGGAGACTTCCATCTTGTTGCCGCCTGAGATAGCGAGTTCCATCTGATCTCTCCTTTAAGCCTTGATCGACGGCTTGACGAACACATGCCCGCCTGGCGCACCCGGGACAGCACCCCGAATCAACAGCAGGTTGCGCGCGGCATCGACGCGAACGATCTCGAGATTCTGGGTCGTGACCCGCTCATCACCCATGTGACCAGCCATCTTCTTGCCCTTGAACACGCGTCCGGGCGTCTGGCACTGGCCAATGGAACCCGGCGCGCGATGCGACAGCGAGTTACCGTGAGTAGCATCCTGCATGCGGAAATTGTGGCGCTTGATGACACCGGCAAAGCCTTTACCCTTGCTGGTTCCGGTCACGTCCACTTTCTGGCCGGCCTCGAAATGCTCGACGGTGATTTCGGAACCCACTTCCAGGTCCGAACCCTCGCCGTCGTCGAGACGGAATTCCCACAGCCCTTCACCAGCTTCTGCACCGGCTTTGGCAAAATGCCCTGCTGCAGGCTTGCTGACCAAAGACGTACGTTTCTTGCCGCTGGTGACCTGGATGGCCGCATAGCCGTCCTGTTCCACACTGCGAATCTGCGTAATACGGTTCGGGCTTACCTCGACCACGGTTACCGGCAGAGAACTACCTGCCTCCGTGAATATTCGGGTCATGCCCCGTTTGCGTCCTACCAATCCGATCGTCATCTCTACTACTCGCTTCGCTGATTAGTACAGCTTGATCTGCACATCGACGCCTGCAGCCAGATCCAGCTTCATCAGGGCATCGACAGTCTTGTCGTTGGGATCAACGATATCCAGCAACCGCTTATGGGTGCGAATCTCGTACTGGTCACGCGCATCCTTGTTGACGTGCGGGGAGATCAGTACGGTGTACCGCTCCTTGCGCGTGGGCAGCGGAATGGGACCACGAACCTGGGCACCAGTGCGCTTTGCCGTGTCCACGATTTCCTGGGTCGACCGATCGATCAGTCGATGATCGAAACCCTTCAAACGAATACGGATTTTCTGTTCGGCCATTGCCGTACGCCTTTAGTCTGTAAAAGATCGAAAAATCTGGCCACCCTTTCGGGAGGCACCAGCTGATCCAGGGATCGATGATCCGAAGACCCTTCATCCGAAGATCAGGGGCCCCGCCGGCGACGCCGAAGGGGCCCTTAAATCCCGAGCCGCCCATTATAGCAGCGGCTCCGGTAGAAATGCCAGAACTTATTCGTGGATTTTGGCCACGACGCCAGCACCGACGGTACGGCCGCCTTCGCGAATCG
>RECK01000288.1 GCA_007694055.1 Wenzhouxiangella sp. | reverse complement strand
CGCTCCAGCTCTTCGTCGCGGGCCGCGTCAATGATGCCCATCAGTTCGGCCAGGTTGACATCACCCTGTTCGGGAACGTAGCGACCGGTCAGCCGGGTATCGGCCTGCAGGCGACCCGCCGCGTATAGCGCCCACACCTCCTTGCCGTAATCGGTATCCAGCAGATCCGGCGCGAACCGGCCAAAACAGCGGCGCAGGCGATCAACGTCGCGCACCAGCAGCATGGCCGCCGAATTGTTGGCCGCCGCATTCACCGCCTGGGGCAAATCGATAATGACCGGCCCCTGTTCATCGAGAAGGATATTGAATTCCGACAGGTCACCATGGATCAGCCCGGCTGAGAGCATGCGGACCACCTCGGCGACCAGGCGGTCGTGATAGACACGCGCCGTCTCGGCATCCAGCACCACGCCATCCAGGCGCGGAGCGACCCGGCCCTCGGCATCGGTGATCAACTCCATCAACAACACGCCGTCGACGAAAGACAGCGGGCGCGGCACCCGCACACCCGCGGCCGAGAGCTTGTACAGCGCCTCGACCTCGGCGTTGACCCAGATCTTTTCCTGCTCTTTCTGACCGTAAGCGGTCTTTCGCGACATCGCCCGGGCACGCCGCGTATTGCGCACCTTGCGCCCCTCCTGGTACATCACCGCCTGCTTGAAGCTGCGCTTGTTGGCTTCCTTGAACACCTTCGCGCAGCACCGCTCGTCGCCGCTGCGAACGATAAAGACATCAGCCTCCTTGCCGCTTTTCAATTCGGCCAGCACTTCATCAATCAGGCCATCATTGACCAGCGGTTGCAGTCGAGGCGGAGTTTTCATCGGTCAGGCACGAAAAACAGCAGCAGGCAGGGTGCCACAGGATGACACAGTATTCGCCTCAGGTTGTTAGCGCAGCGATCGAACAAGCGCCAGCCTGAAACCTACCAGCCCTTGGCCACCGCCCGATTGTCCAGAAGCAGGCCTTCCAGCGCCGCCAGGCGTGCTTCCAGCTCGGCGTTGCGATCGGCCAGTTCACGCATCTGGCTGGACTGGGCCTTGAGAACAGCCACTTCGGCACGCAGCGCGACGTTCTCCTCTTCCAACGCGCCCAGCTGCTGACCAAGCGACAACCTGGCATCGTGGAGGCGTTCGTTAAGCGCCTGGATGGCGGCAAACGCAATGCCCTGGGCATCAATGCTGCTGATGCTGTCATCGGAAACTCCGTAACCGAAAGCCGCATGGAAATCCTGGGCCATGGGGCCGATGTGGCGGCTTTCCGGGTCGCCGCGCAGATAGCGCCATGAGCTGATTTCGAGATCGGCCAGCTGGTCCAGAACGGCCTGCACGTCGACCGATTCCAGGTCCTGCTTGTTGGCACGATCAGAACCCTGACTCAGCGTCCCCGCGATCCACAGGTTGCCGTTGTTCTCCAGCCGCATCAACTCCGCTCCATGCGAAAAAGCCCGGATCAGGCGTCCGGAGCCACGATTGTTGAGCACCATGGTGGCATCGGTGCTGTCGTTGCGCCCAACAAGGGCAATGCCGGCCGGGTGAAGCGACTCGGCCTGGACGGCGGCGGCGCTGGTGCCGGAACTGTCACTGAACGACTTCAAGCCATAAGCCCCGGTTTGAAAATCCGCGCCGCCATTGGCGCGCACCCGGAACTGGTTGGCTCGCTCCGAGATGAAGTCTGCGTTCGTTGAATCAGCCCAGACGAAGCTGCCCAGGTCGCCCAGCGCTCCAACGACAGCAACACCTCCGCATCCGATTCCTTCACCGCCTGATTCCGTCCCGGGCCTCACTTTCGCACGGTGCCCACCCGCCCAGGAATACCGGCCACCAGCACAGTTCCGCTCGCCGCCACCAACAAAGCTGGCGCGTCCGCTGGCGGTATTTCTACGGCCACCGGCGACAACAGCCCAGGAATGGGCATGGTTGCGGGACCCGCCGCCAATCGCGCCCAGGCTATCCGTCACGTGATTCGGCCCTGCACTTTCGCCGCCACCGGAAATGGTCGCGCCATCCACACCAGACGCAACGGAGTTCGCTCGATGGCCGGCAATTATGGATGGGCCGTAATTTATATTTGAAGGCTGAATTCGCAGCGCTGACCGATTGGCCACGCGAATCACGAAGGGTTGTTCATCCGTCGTGCCAATGAAGTCCTCGGGGCTGGTACCGGCGTTGCCCCAGCGGCGCCAGAAACGTCCATCGAGGCTGGTCGGCTCGACGTCAAGGGCATACAGAGCCCAGGGCGCATGCGTCACTCGTTGCCGCGGGCTGAGCAACGTGCCATCGACGCGTATTTCCAGGTAGCGAGAAAAAATGCCGAAATCCGAGCTGAAGGCCCTGCTACCGAAATCCAGCTCGACCTGGAAAAGGCCATCGGTGACTGACCAGTCCGGCCGGAACAACGTCGGACCAATCTGACCTCCTACTTCGGGAACGTTGAATAGCCGAAATTCCAGGTCAACCGTATCGGAAAACGGCTGACCCTGCTGCTCCAGGTAGCCCTGGTAGCTGATTGGCTGGGCCATGACCGGGCCCGCCAGCACAATGGCTGTGAAGATGACCGTAGCAACCCAAGTAATGATTTTCATGCGCAATTCCTTTTCGTTCATGTGTCGGCAGGCCAAA
>RECK01000225.1 GCA_007694055.1 Wenzhouxiangella sp. | reverse complement strand
CGCCACTTTTCTGCACAAAGAAAGCCCATGCCCGGCTCTGCGTACTCAGTGCTTTTCGGCCAAGCAGCGGTTTGCGGGATCCGGATATAACCTTTTCTTTTGGGCATAGTAAGATGCGCGGGTGCTGACCTTGTCGACCGCAACCGTATTGCTGGCCGGGCTGGCCTGGCTGGGTTTGCTGTTTGCCGTTGCCGTTTACGGCGAACGCGGCAAGGCCCTGACCCGCCGGCTCTGGCCGCTGATCTACTCGCTTTCCCTGGCGGTCTACTGCACGGCCTGGACTTTCTATGGCACCACCACCCAGGCTGCCCGCTTTGGCTGGCCGATACCGCCAACTTTCATTGGCACCATCGCGCTGTTCCTGTTCGGCTTCCCGTTCCTGCTCAGGCTGGTTCGCCTGAGCAAGGCGGAAAATTCCACCAGCATTGCCGACTTCATTGCCACCCGCTTTGGCAAGTCATCCATCCTGGCGGCAACGGTCACGGCCGTGGCCATGCTCGGCATCGTTCCCTACATCGCCCTGCAGCTCAAGGCGGTGGTGATGAGTTTCGGTGCACTGACGCTGGGGGATGTGGCCGAGGCCGAGCCGACCACCTGGATGGACCTGGCCTTCTACGTGGCGCTGTTCATGGCCTTGTTCGCCATGCTGTTCGGTACCCGCCGGGCATCGGCCCGGGAGCACAACCGGGGCCTGGTGCTGGCCATGGGTTTCGAGTCGCTGCTCAAGCTTATCGCCATGCTGGCGCTGGGTGCGTTCGTGATGTTCGGCCTGTTCGGCAGTCCGTCGGGACTGGCGGCGGCCACGACAAGACCGCCGTTCAGCAATATCGACAGCTTCATCACCCTGGCGCTACTGGGTGCCCTGGCCATGTTTACCTTGCCGCACCAGTTCCACATCGGTGTCGTCGAGTGTCGGGCCGAGTCACACCTGCGCGCCGCGCGCTGGCTGTTTCCGCTGTTTCTGATCCTTATCAGCCTGCCCATTGTCCCGCTGGCCCTTGCCGGCAACGCGCTGCTGGCCGATCAGGGCACGGCGCCGGATCTCTACGTCCTGCTGCTGCCCCTGGCCGATGGTCGCGACACCCTTGCCCTGTTCGCCTTTCTCGGCGGCTTGAGTGCCGCGACCGGCATGGTCATCCTGGCCTCGCTGACGCTTTCGATCATGATCGGCAACCACTGGCTGACCCCGGCCCTGGTCAACCAGGGCTGGTCGCGGATCAGCCAGCGCGGTATTCCAGTGCGTCTTCAGCGCCGCATCGGCATTGCCGTGGTCATGGGGCTGGCCTATGTCTACGGTCGGCTGGTCGGAACCACCGAAGCGCTGGCCGATATTGGTGCGCTGAGCTTCTCCGGCCTGGCCCAGCTCGGCCCGGCCGTGGTCCTGGCGGTTTACCGACCGGGCTTGCCGGCCCGGGCCGTGCTGGCTGGCCTGGTCGCGGGTGTTCTGGTCTGGGGTTACGTGCTGTTTCTGCCCTTGCTGACGACGGCGAGTTGGGTCAGCGAAGGCCCGCTGGGCTTGGTCTCGCTGGCTCCGGCGCAGCTGTTTGGCCTGGGCGGGCTGGACCAGTTGAGCCGGGCCGTGCTTGTCAGCCTGTTGATCAATATTGCCGTCACCCTGGCATTGACCCGTTTCCTGCCGCGTGTCAGTCCCGCGGGTCCAGCTGCCCAGATCGATCCGGCGGTGTTGCGTCAGCTGGCCACCCGTTTCCTGCCCGATCAGCGTGTCGCTACCCTGTTCGAAGGACCAGGCAGCGCCCTGGGGCTGGAGTCGCGCCTGGAGCTGGAGCTTGCTGCCGTGGTCGGTTCGGCCTCGGCCCGGCTGTTGCTGGACGCAGCACGCAAACGAACGCCGGCCCCGCTGGATACGGTGGCCGACCTGGTCGGTCAGGCCGCCGAGCAGGCGCGATTTTCCCAGGAGGTGCTGTCCGGGGCGCTGGAAAACATGAGCCAGGGCATTTGCGTGGTTGACCGGGAGATGCGCCTGGTGGCCTGGAATCGCGCCTACCTGGACCTGTTCGATTACCCGGCCGACCTGATTCGGGTTGGCCGGCCCGTGGCTGACCTGCTGCGCCACAACGCGGCCCGGGGCTTGATGGGCAAGGGTGATATCGAGGCCCAGATTCAGCGGCGGCTGGCCTTCAAGCGGGCTGGCTCGCAGCACCTGGTCGAGCGCCCGTGGTCGGATGGGCGGATTATCGAGATTCGCGGCAACCCGATGCCGGGCGGTGGTTTCGTCGCAACCTTTACCGATGTCACCGCGTTCCGGCGCACCGCCGAAGAGCTGCGCCAGATCAACGAAACCCTGGAGCAGCGGGTGGTCGCACGAACGGCCGAGCTGGAGCAGGCCAAGCTCCATGCCGAGCGTGCCTCCGAGGCCAAGACACGGTTCCTGGCTGCGGTCAGCCATGACCTGGTTCAACCGCTCAATGCCGCCCAGCTGCTGACCCACTCTCTAAGTGGCCGGATTGATCGTCAACCCGAGTCTGATTCGCTGCGCCAGATCTCGGGCGCACTGGCAGCTACCGAAAATCTGCTTGAAGGGCTGCTGGATATCTCGCGCCTGGATGCCGGCGGGCTTGAGCCCCGGATCACGCGTTTCCAGCTGGGCGAGCTGTTTGATCAGCTGCACGGTGAATTTCGCCTGATGGCCGAAGAGCGGGGCCTGGCCCTGTCCAGTGTGCGTACCTCGGTCTGGGTGCGCAGCGACCCCCAGCTGCTGCGGCGTATCCTGCAGAACTTTCTGTCCAATGCGGTCCGCTATACGGAGCAGGGGCGCATCCTGATCGGCTGCCGCCGTCGACAGGGGCGGGTGCTGGCCGGCGTCTGGGATACCGGTCCGGGCATTCCCGATGCGGCTCGGACGATGATCTTCGAGGAGTTCAGACGCCTGGACAAGGACCGTCATGCGCCGGGCCTGGGCCTGGGCCTGGCCATTGCCGAGCGCATGGCGCGTTTGCTGGATCATCCCCTGACGCTGATCAGCGAGCCGGGCCGCGGCACCTTTTTCGGCGTATCCGTGCCGCTGACCCAGCCCGGCAGTCCGCGACCGGCAGCGGCTGTTGCCGACAGGCCGGGTGCTTCCGGGCTGGTTCTGGTCGTTGATAATGACCCGGCCATGCGCTCGTCACTGAAATCCCTGATTGGCGGCTGGGGCCTGTCGGTGGCAGCGGTTGCCAATCCCGGGGAGGCGGAGGGACAGTGGTTGCGACAGGTGCCCTCCCTGATGATCCTGGACTACCACCTTGATCATGGCCAGACCGGGCTGGACTTGTTCGAGTCCTTGCGCCAGGCCGGACGGCAATGCCCGACGATCATGATCAGCGCCGATCATGCCGATGCCGTGCGCCAGGCAGCTCGCGCCGCCGGTTGCGAGTTTCTGCACAAACCGATTCGGCCGCTGGCCCTGAGGTCGCTGATCAATCGTCTGGTCAGATAGGCCGGTCTTGTGGGTTGGGTTTTGGCGGGCGGCGGCTGCTATCATGTTGAGGAGTTGTCGGTTCGGGAGTCAGATACCGGAGCACCGGCGGGCCGGGAAGTCGATGTTGTCGTTTTGGCGATTGCCTCGGCTGCCCTCAGGGATGGATGCAGTGAAACGATGGCTGTCAGGGTTGCTGTTGAGCATGACCGGAATTTTTCCGGTCATGGCGACGTTGCCACCGCTACCGGCCGGATTGCCGCCGGTCCAGGAGATCGAGCTGCCGTCGTCGCATGATTCGACCCGACTTGATCTTTTGCAGGGTCATGCCGGCGTCCTTCATCTGGCCACCGGCAGCGGCGTGGCCACCTACGATGGCCGGCGCTGGAACACCTGGAACACCCCCAATCACGCCATGGTCAGGAGCCTGGCGCTCGACGATGACGGACGTTTGTTTATCGGTGGCCAGGAACTTTTCGGTTACCTGCAAGCGGATGTCAGCGGCCAGTGGCACTTCACCGATCTTTCGGCCGATTTTGCCGAGGCGCTGGCCGGTGAGCCTTTCGACCAGATCTGGGACATCCTGCTGACGCCTGACGGCGTTTTGTTCAACGCCGACCATCATCTGTTCCTGGTCGATCCCGATGGTGATCGGCGCAAGCTTTGGCAGCATTCCGGACGCTTCGGGGCCCAGGTGCTGCATGCCGGCGAGGTCCTGGTCCAGTTTCGTGGTGTTGGCCTGAAGCGCCTGGTCGACGATGAGTTCGAGCTGATCGAAGGCGGGGAGCAGCTGGTCGAGCAGATTTACATGATGCTGCCCCTGGCTACCGGCGGTCTGCTCCTTACCCGCCGTGATAGTCGCTGGATGCACTTCAGCGAGGGCCGCCTGGAAGACTGGCCGATGCCGCCGGGCATGCCGGGTTCGGCCGAGATCGGTGATGCCGAGGTGCTGGACGACGGCAGCCTGGCCTTGGGCGGCATGGATGGCAGGCTTCACATCTATCACCCAACGACCGGCAACCTGCGCAGCTTTCGGGTTGCCAACGACTTTATCTTGGCAGTCAGGCGCTCCCACCACGGGGGCTTGTTCGTGCAAACCATGTCCCGCACCCTCCATGTTGCCTGGCCTTCGCAATGGCTGCGGGTAGGCAGCGAAAGCGGGCTGTCCGGCAGCCTGATGAAGATCACGCTATGGGATGATCGCTGGCTGACCATCGGCAGCACGGGCGCCTTGGCCAGCACCCGGCCCGATGATCCGGACTGGACTGGACGGGTCGAGTTCAAGCCCACCGACTGGAGCGCTTTCGAGGCCTGGGCCTGGCTGGACCTGGGCGACCGGGTCCTGTTTGCCAACTCCTACCAGTTGCTGGAAATCAGCCAGGCCGGCGTCCGATCCCTGTCCGACGATGATCTGTACGCCAAGTCGCTGCTTGCAAGCCGGTATGAACCAGGCCGGATCTATGTCGGTACGGACTATGGTCTGGCCGTGCTGGAACGCGTCGATGAAGACTGGCGCTGGACGTTCAGGCAGGATGAGCTGCTGGGCGTCGTTACCTCCCTGGTCGAGATGGCCCCGGGTGAGCTGCTGCTCAGCGCCACCTCGGCGGGCGTGATTCGAGCGCAGTTCAGTCCGGATCACTCCGAGCTGTTGGCCTGGGAAAAATTCGATGAAACCCAGGGTCTGCAATTCGGCAACGACCGCCTGGCCTGGATCGGCCGAAGCGCGGGCGACCAGGTTGTGGTCTCGACCGCGGCCGGTTTTTTCCAGTGGCTGCAGGGTTCGTTCGAGCCCACCGACCTGGATGGCCTGGATGGCTTGCGCCTGGACGAATCACCGGTCGCGCTCAAGACCGGGCCGAACGGCACTTCGTGGGCGTTCAGTGACACCCAGGTGTGGCGACGTCCGAACGCGGGCGAGTGGATCAGTGAGGAAGTCAACCGGCTTGCCCCAGGCCCGGTGTCATCGCTCAATTTCATTGGCGACACGGTTGTGCTGGGCGGGACCGGTACCCTTTTGACGTTCGATGACAGCGTCCCGTCTCCACAGGACCAGGCGCCCGGAATTCGCCTCACCGGCGTTCTGCGCCGCGACCGCGATCAGACGCGAGAGGAGAGATTGCCGCTGGACGGCAGTGACCTGGTCTTCCCGCAATTAGACGATTACTTCGTGTTCGAGTACGCCGTGCCGGAATACCGTCGGCCCGACATGGTTCGCATTCGCTACCGTTTGCTGGGCTGGGAAGAGCGCTTCACAGACTGGGGGCAGTCGTCGCGAGTCACCTTCTCGCGCCTGCGCCCGGGGCACTATCGATTCGAGGCTGAAGCCCGCGATCCTGACGGCAATGTCAGCCGGATTCAGCCCTTCGAGTTCGTCATTCAGGCGCCATGGCATCGCACCCGCTGGGCATGGGCGATCTGGGTCGTCGTGGGCCTTTCATTGCTGGCCCTGTTGATTGGCTTTCTGACTCGACTGCGGCTCCGTCGCGCCTGGGCCGAGCAATCGCGCCTTGCTGCCATGGTCGAGCAGCGCACGGCCGAACTGGCCGCGGCCAACCGCAAGTTGCGCAGCCTGGCCCATATCGATGGCCTGACTGCCATTGCCAATCGCCGACGATTTGAAGAATACCTGGAGGAGGCCTGGCGCAACTGCGCGGAAAGGGGGCGTGAGCTGGCCATCATCATCCTTGATGTCGACCATTTCAAGGCCTACAACGACACCCATGGGCACCAGGCCGGGGACGATGCCTTGCGCGAGGTGGCCGACATTGCCTCCGACGGCCTGCGTCGCAGCGAAGACCTGGTGGCCCGTTACGGTGGCGAGGAATTCATCTGCGTGTTGCCGGGTGCGAACCTGGAAACCGCGCTTGAAGTTGCCGAGCAGATTCGGTCTCGCGTTGAACAATCCGATCGTCGTCTGACCGCCTCGCTGGGCGTTGCCAGCCAGGTTCCGGATCTGGCTGACATGCCGCGCGTTCTGATCGAGCGGGCCGACAAGGCGCTGTACCGGGCCAAGCAAGCCGGGCGTAACCGGGTGGCTGCCGCGGACTGATGACATCAGCCACCGTCAGTCGGCGAATCGAACGGTCGGTACATGTTTCAGCAGATCCGTGTAGTGCTCATGGACCTGGCCCATGCGGACCCGGCCCAGAAAGCCCGAATACGCCAGGTAGCTGACCAGGAAGCGGCGGTCGGAGGCCCAGCCGGGCAAAAACCGCGGCGGTCGCAGCAGGCCCATGTCGGCCAGCTTCCCCAGTACCGGTACATCGTCAAGATCCAGTTTTCCGCAGAACAGCAGCATCAGTACGTCGGCCCGTCCGGCGGCGATCACCGAGCGCAGGAAATCATGCACTCGCAGCAGCCCGTCCAGGTAAACCACATCCTTGGTGAACGGTGCACCGCCGGTCAGCAGTCCGCCGCGAAAAACGCGCCGGGTTTGTTCGAATGCGGCCTTGCGCTGGGCCAGGACAGTGTCGGCATCGTCGCTGCCGTCACGGGCCTGGAGCTGATCGAGAAAGTGGCGGTACACCTCGATGAAATCCGCGCCTTCCACGGCCATGTGGATGCCCAGCACACGATCGGCCAGGCGGCTGAGCCGGTCCAGGTCCATGCAGCCGGTAATGAACTCGGCGAACACGGCCAGGCCTTCCTGGGTCCGGGTTGTCCCGGGATGGCTGGCTGCCAGAATGGGCAAGTCGAGCTGGTGGCGACCGTTCAGGCTGGTGGTGACATGAATCCCGGCCTCGTGGTGGATGAGTTGCTCGACATCGCGATCGGTGAAGCGCGCCGTGGCCCGGATGCGGATGCGCTCCGGTCCGGCCGTGGCATTGGCCGACAGGTTGTCCACGATCTCGATGGCCGGTGCTTCTTCGGCGAAAAACTTCTCGACCGCCAGGCGCATGCGCGCGGCGACCTCCGTGGCGGTGGCCGTCGGGTCTGCCGGCGCGCCCAGGTCGACGTGACTGAGCTGATCGATGATGCGGCGCAGCCTTTGGGCCAGGTCCAGCGGCGTTCGACCGGAGTCAGACAGCGCCACCTGCGGTGCCCCGTACAACTGGCCAGAGGCGTGATAAAACTCGCGCTGGCCGACGTGGTGCAGCATGCGGTTGGCCATGCCAATGCGATCGGCGATGCGTTCGAACCATTCCTTCGCCGGCCCGCTGCGAGCGATAAGCGGGCGGGCCAGGGCCAGCGCTTCGTCCACCTTGCCGGTATCGGCCTGAGGGTAGCTGACGTCGGGTAGTTGCTGACCATCGGTTTCCAGGAAGCGGTTGCGCACTTCCAGCGGCCAGGCCAACAGGCCGAGTATGCGCATCGGCCGCTCGGCCTCTCGCAGCGCGAACGCGGCCTGGCGGATTCTTTCACTTGTCTTGTTCACTGTGCCACTCGACCCGGTGAGAGCGGGAAATTCTCAAAGTAGCTATAATAGTGCGTTATTTCCTCCGAACCATCGCCAAGCGGGTCCGCTAATTCATGCTGTTTAACAACGTCGTCATCAAATCCGTTGCTCACATCGAGCCGCCGCATCGCGTCACCAGCGAGGAAACCGCAGAGCGGCTATCGCCGACGCTCAAACGGCTCAAGGTGCCGGGGAACCCCTTGATTGACCTGGCCGGGATCATGGAACGGCGATTCTGGGACGAGGGCATGCAGCCCTCCGACGGCGCTACCCTTGCTGCTCGCAAGGCCCTGGCAGCAGCCGATATTGATCCGCGCCAGATCGGCATCCTGATCAATACCTCGGTTTCGCGTGATTTCCTCGAGCCTTCGACGGCCTGCATGGTCCACGGAAATCTCAAGCTGGCCAACACCTGCGAAAGCTTCGATGTGGGCAATGCCTGCCTGGCCTTCATCAACGGCATGAACATCGCCGCCCAGATGCTGGAACGCGGTCAGATTGACTATGCCCTGATCGTCAACGGTGAAAACAGTCGCGAGATCAACGATGCCACGATCAAGCGCCTGCTCGAACCTGGCGTGACGCGCAACCAGTTCAAGGCCGAATTCGCCAGCCTGACCCTGGGTTCCGGTTCGGCTGCGATGGTGCTGTCGCGGGCCGATCTCGAGCCTGATGGGCACCAGTACAGGGGCGGTGTGGCGCGCGCGGCGACCCAGTTCAACAACCTGTGCCGCGGCTGGAACCACCAGATGTGGACCGATACCAAGAGCCTGCTGCGCGAGGGCATGAAGCTGGCCAGCATGACCTTCATCGCTGCGCGCACCGTGATGGGCTGGGTGGTTCAGGAGCTGGACCACGTGGTGATTCACCAGGTTTCCAAGGCCCACACCGAGTCCTTCGTGCGCGCATTCGGCGCCGATCCGGACAAGGTTTACCGAATTTTCCCGTTCCTGGGCAACATCGGCCCGGCCTCCATCCCCACGGTGATGTCGCGCATCATGCAGGACGGCAAAGCCAAGCGCGGTGATCGCATGGCGCTGATGGGCATTGGTTCCGGCCTGAACTGCGCCATGGCCGAGGTGGTTTGGTAGGACAAAGACAGGTTTCAGGGTTCAGGTTTAAGGTTTAAGGGGTGGTGCATTCGGCTTTGCGGCCGATTTTGGCCCAAGTAGTCGCCGATAGCCCCAAGCCAGTTCCCCTGAAACCTGAAACCTGAACCCTGAACCCTTAAACCTTAAAAACCCGTGTTTTCCTCTCCCCTATATCCCTTCGCCAGCCACTTCCACGAGCAGGCCGCCGGTCATCGCCTCCATTACCTGGACGAGGGAGACGCCTCGGCCCAGCCCGTCGTCATGGTCCATGGCAATCCGACCTGGTCGTTCTACTACCGCGACGTGGTCAAGGCGCTGTCGGATCGGCACCGCTGCCTGGTGCCCGACCACATCGGCATGGGGTTGTCGGATCGCCCGGGTGACAAGGATTACAGCTACACCCTGGCCAGTCGGGTCGATGACCTCGGTCACTGGCTGGATGCGGTCGAGCCCGATCGACCGATTGATCTGATTGTTCACGACTGGGGAGGCGCCATCGGCTTGTCCTGGGCGGTGCGCAACCCCGAACGGGTTCGACGCATCGTGCTGCTCAATACCTGGGCGTTCAATATCCCCGCCCATGAAAGCCTGCCGGCCTCGCTGCGATTCGCACGCACCGGCCTGGGCAGTTTTCTGATCAACCGCTTTAACGCCTTCTCCGGACTGGCCGTGCGCATGGCCACGAAAAAGGGCTTGTCGAAAGACGTTGCCCGTGGCCTGGTCGCGCCCTACCAGGGCAGCCCCGATCAGCGCCTGGCCACCTTGCGCTTTGTTCAGGACATTCCCCTGAGCGACAAGGACTCGGCCTGGGCCGTGCTCGCCGAAACCGAGCAACTACTGGACCAGGTGGCCGCCAAGCCGGTGCTGATCGCCTGGGGTGCCAAGGACTTTGTTTTCAACGACAAGGTGCTGGCCATCTGGCGCGAGCGCCTGCCCGAGGCCCGCGTCGAATACCTCGAAGACGCCGGCCACTACGTCCTCGAAGACGCCGCCGACCGCATCATCCCCTGGATCCGCGACTTCCTCGCCACCTAAACCCACAGCCTTGCAAAAGGGTTTCGCCCCCTCTACCCCTCTACCCCTCTACCCCTTTCCCCACTCCTCAAAACCATCGGTATCGTCAACATCGTGCTGGCCGCTGCCATCAGCAGCAAGGCCGTGAAGATCTCGGCGCTGATGATCTGCTGGTCGAGCAGGATATTGGCAAAGATGATCATGATCAGGGCCTTGGTCTGCAGCAGCCAGCCGATGACTCGGGCCTGGCCCGGCGGCCATCCCAGGATGCGTCCGGCGATGGCCACGCCGGATAGTTTGCCGACCACGGCAGCGACCAGCAGCGCCAGGGCAATGACCAGTACCGCCAGGCCGCCCAATTCCCACTCGGTTCGCAGGCCGGTAGACAGGAAAAACACCGGCATCATGATCAACAGCAGGAAATGGCGCAGACGGTCGAGTTGCTCCTGGCCAAACCACTTGCCCTCCAGTACCGCTCCGGCCAGGAAGGCGCCGACCATGTAGTGCAGGCCGGCCCAGTCCGAAGCCAGCGCGCACAAGGCCAGCCAGACCAGGGCGACAAACCAGCGATCACCCTGGGGCAGGCGCGGCAGGGTGCGGCGCAGGGCCAGGGTGACGACAACGAAGCCCAGCGCGAAGGCGGCCTGCTTGCCCATCCGTTCGTAGTCGACCAGGATCAGGGCCAGCACCCCCCAGATTGCGATATCGTCCAGGCTGGCGTAACGCAGCACGCGCTGGCCCAGCGGGCGCCGCAATATATCGAGCTTCTCCATCAGCAGGATCAGGATCGGCAGGGCGGTGACTGCGCAGGCCATGCCGATGCCGGCGACGAATTGCCAGGGCTGGGCTGCCGCACCCATCCAGTTCTGGGAGTGCAGCAGCAGGCCGATTCCGACCAGGGCACCAAAGGCGATCGGCGTGACCATGGCGAAGCCGGCCGTAATCACACTGTCGCGACGGTTGACCCAGGCTTGCGGCAGGTCAAGCTCCAGGCCGGCAATCCAGACAAACAGAATCACCCCCCAAGTGGCGATGCCGCCGAGCATGAGGATCACCTCGTCGGTGAACACGGACTGGTAGGCCTGGGGGAAGACAGCGCCCAGCAGGCCAGGGCCCAGGGCAATGCCGGTCAGGATCTGGACCACGACCAGGGGGGCCCAGCGCTCGGTTCGACCCAGGCGCCAGATCAGGTAGGGGACTGCCAGGACGATGGCAAGCGCCAGCAGCAGATTCTCGGTCGTGGACATGGCATCAATGTCTTGGGAAAGGCGCGAATGATAGCCAATCGCCGGCCAGGCTGCCATGGACCGAATGGCGGGGTGGGCGACTTTGCGGCACAATGGGGCAGGGGAGAAGGGTTGCGTCGAGAAAAAGGGGAACAGCTTCCACATGTCATTAACCCGGCACGAATCCGGATCGCATTCAGCCGGCCCTGGCCTCTTGTGCCTGTTGGGTCGCCGGGCTCGTCGCAGCTTGCCGATCGTGGTGCTGGTTTCCATCGCGCTTCTGCTCATGCCATGGACCGGTTTGCTGGCCGTCGACAGCGAGTTCCATGCGGAAGATCCCTGGGCCCGGATCGGCCAGCGCCTGGCACTGGAGGCTTGTGCCTCGGGCGAGCAGAGCCTGTTCTGGGCGCGTCACTACGCTGCCCATCCAGACTATCTCGATACCGTGCTGGCACGTGCCGAGCCCTGGGTCGCCGGTATCGCCGACGAGCTGGAGCAGCGCGACCTGCCCGGCGAGCTGGCCCTGGTGCCAATGATCGAAAGCGGCTACGACCCGTACGCGTTTTCACGCCGCGGCGCCGCCGGTGCCTGGCAGTTACTGGAGCCCACGGCCCGCAGCCTGGGCCTGGTGATCGACGAACATTTCGATGCGCGCAGGGACATGCCCGAGGCGACATCTGCGGCCCTGGATTATTTCGAGGCCATGCACCGCCGCCTGAATGATCGCTGGGATCTTGCGTTGGCCGCCTACAACGCCGGGCCCGGACGCGTGGCCCGTCTGTCCGCCAGCGGGGCGCTTAGCGTGCAGCCATGGAAAAGTGCTGAACTCCCCGGTGAGACTCGCATTTATCTGGCCCGCCTGCTCGGGCTGGCCTGCCTGCTGGCTCAGCCCGACCGCTTCGAATATGACTGGCCCCGCGTGCCCGTGGACAGCGCCGCGTTGAGCATCACCCTGGATTACCCCGTGGATCTGGCCGAGCTGGCCGTGCGGGCGGGACTGGACATCCAGGGCCTGGTCGAGCTCAACGCCGGACATCGTCGGCTTGATGCCCGGGTCGATCATCTCCTGACCCTGAATGTCCTGGCCGCCGACCGGGAGCGGGTCATTGCAGCCCTCGAGCGGAAACCAGGTGCGCTTGAGTCGCAGTCGGGCGCTGCCTACCGCCAGGCGCGGGCCGAACTGGTCGCGCTCAAGTCCGCTCGTATTCCTGAAAACCGCAACTGGCATGAGGTTGCCCCAGGCGAGACCTTGTGGACCCTGTCGCATCGTTACTCGGTTGGCGCTGACACCATACGAAGGGTCAACCGGCTTGAAGCTGGCGCCGAAGTCCGCGCTGGAGAAATGATCCGGATTCCGGCCGGGGTGCCGACCCTGCTGCCCGATCAGTACCGAGTCCAGCCGGGTGATACGCTCTGGAGTATTGCGCGTGAACAGCGGGTGCCGGTTGCCCTTCTCAAGCGACTCAACCAGATTTCCGAGGACACGACACTGCAGCCCGGTGATGTACTGGAGCTGGGAGAGCCGCGCTGCTGTGATCAAATCCCCAGCCTGTTCGAGCCCATAGCCACGGGCTACTGAACCCTCTGTCTTCGGTCATGGGCCGGCCATCTTGCGTTCGGCTTGAGCGGGAACACCAGAAATCAAAAACGGTGGAACCACCGAAAACACGCCCGACAGCACTCCGCCCGCGCTTCTTGCGCTGGCGCGCAAACCGCACGGTCTGCGTTGCTTGGGCTGAAGACACCGAAAGACGGCTAAAGGTAACTTCGGTGCCTTCGGTGAATTCGGTGGTTCCAAAGGTTTTGTCACGCCCTGTGTCGGTTTGCCCGGAGGTGCCCCGAGAGGGGAATCAGGAACGAGGCCAGGGCCAGCAGGATCAGGGTCAGGGTCAGGGGGCGGGTGAAGA
>RECK01000152.1 GCA_007694055.1 Wenzhouxiangella sp. | reverse complement strand
TGTTGCCGGCCTGCTTGCGCACCACCACGCCTTCGCGCCGCACTTCCTCCGGCAACTGCCTCTCGGCCAGCTTGACCCGGTTCTGGACGTTGACCTGGGCCATATCGACATCGGTACCGGTGGCGAAGGTGACGGTAATCACGGCCGCCCCGTCGCTGGTCGCCGAAGATTCGATGTAAATCATGCCCTCGACGCCGTTGAGGCGCTGCTCGATCGGCCGGACGACCGCCTCGGCGACCACCTCGGCGGTGGCGCCAGGGTAAACCGCACGCACCTGCACCTGCGGCGGCGCGAGATCCGGATACATGTTGACCGGCAGGTTCTGCAGGGCCAGCAGGCCGCCCAGCGTGATCAGGATGGAAAGAACAAAGGCGAACTTGGGGCGCTCAAGAAATAACTCGCTCACGGCTGCAGCAACTCGGCCGGCGCCAGCAGACCACTGGCCTGGTCCCAGTCATAAGCGATGGACTGAACCCGGCTGCCGGGCCGTGCTTTCTGCAGACCTTCAACGATGATCCGTTCGCCGGCCACCAGCCCGGCCTCAAGCACGGCCGATGTGCGCAACTGGCGCTCGAGCGTGATCGAACGTTCCGATACGGTTTGGTCGGGGCCGACCACCATGACGAAACTGCCCAGCTGGTTGCGGCCAATGGCCTGGTTCGGCACCAGCAGGCGGCTCTCGGTTTCTCGCGTTTCCAGTTCGACGGTGACGAACAAGCCGGCGGCAAGCGTGTCGTCGGGGTTGGGGAAACGCACCGTGATCTCGGCGGTGCCGGTGCGATCGTCTACTTCGATATCCACGAAATCGAGGGTGCCGGCCCAGGGGTGACGCCGGTCGCCCTCTAGCAGCAGACCAATTTCGAACAGGCCTGAATCCAGCCCCAGCGGACGCTGCTGCAGGAGCTGCTGAAACTCCCGATCGGTCAGCTGGAAACGGGCCAGGATGGGGTCGGTTGCCTGCAGGCGCACCAGCGGGCCCGAGCCCGGCCCGACCAGGTTGCCTGCCGTGGCCGTCGTATCGCCCACCCGCCCGGCGATCGGGGCACGAATAACCGTGTAATCAAGATTCTGTCGTGCTTGTTCAAGGTCGGCCTCGGCGGCCTCAAAAGCCCCGCGAGCCTGGGCCTGGGCATCACGCAAGCGATCGATATCGGCCGCCGAAAGGAAGCCGCGATCGGCGACTTCCAGGCCACGAGCCAGGTTGCGCTCGGCCAATTCCAGCGCGCTGCTGCGTGAGGCCAACTGAGCCTCGGCCTGCCTGAGCTGATCGCGCTGGGTCCGGTCATCGAGTCGGAACAAGACATCACCGGCCTCCACTCGGGCACCTCGCTCGAAGGCGACGGCGGCCACCTCGGCCGGCACACGTGCCTGAACCTGCACGGTCTCGGCCGGACGCGTACGAGCGCTGAACCGCCAGCTGCGGTTGATTTCAGTCGGACGTATCTCGTAAACACCTACACCGACAAGCGGCGCTGTCCCGGGCTCTTCCGGCGAATGACAGCCGGCCAACAACAGGCTGGAAAGCAACAAGAACAGAGCTGGATACTTCATCCGGGTTTTTCCTTGGAGACGTTATCGGGTGAGAGAAGGCTTGCAGGTAGCGGCCGCTTGGCCACGGATGAACCGGCCCGTTTACCGGTCTCGCTGGGCGGCTCATCGAACAGCTTCGAGTAGTCGATTGCAAACTGTCCTGGATGGTTGAAGCCCAGCTCGAAGGCGACCTGCTGCACGCTGCGGTGACGGCCCAGCTTGATGATTCGTCGGCGGGCCGCATGCAGTCGCAACACCTTGATATGCGCGCTGGGCGAGCGTCCAAGCAGTTCCCTGAAGGCGTAGAACAGCGCGCGCCGGCTGGCATGACTCGCTTCGCACAGTTCGGTGATAGTCGGTGGGCTGTCGAGCCGGCTGTGGATCAGATCCTGCGCGCGGGCAACGATGCGTCGGCGCAGCGCCGGGCGTGGCCCGGGGTAGACCGGCTCGGTGCCGGCCTGAACCAGGGCGATCACCTGGGCGGCGAACTCGACTTCCGATTGCCAGTGGGTCAGCTCAGGCAAGCCGTCGGCGAGAACGCGCTGCAGAATGCCGTCCAGTTCGATTGACATTTGCGGGTTCGGTTTGATGCACCAGCGTCGCCACAGCTCCTCGGGTGACCTCTGGTATTCGGCCCGGATGATACGTTCGGCCAGCGGTAGCGGGATCGAGACCGCGTTCTGACTGTGGCCGGGCATGATGCGCTGAAAGACCTCACCTGCGGGATTGAGTAGAAGCAGGTCCCCTTCATTGAGTTGTTGGCCTCTGTAGTAACCCGATGAGCAAGCAGCGGTGACCGGCGTGATGGTCCAGTGCTGGCCTGATCTCTGTCCGAAGCAAAGCAGCGATCTATCCGATTGACTGCCATAGACAAGGCATTCGCCGAGGCGGCGAAAGTTCAACGTTCCTTCCAATTGCCCACGATCCGACTGCGTGATATCCACATCCCAGATCGATGACAGGGCACCTTGAAGTTCCTCGACAGATGAGTACCGAAACCGGTTTTGCGGAAACAAATGCTGTCCAATTGAACTTGCGGAGACCCTCCAGCAACTTCCCATCATACACAACACGCCTTGGGAAAAGACAGCAACCCTGAAGCTTGTCACGCAGTTAGGGATGGTTTGTGCACTTTTTCGACTGTTTATTGTGTTTGTGGATACCTAATGTAGGGAGCTGGTCACGAACCATTTTCATTTGGCCTGACCCGGGCAACCTCAGTTTGATTGGAGAGATTTCATGTCAAAACCTATTTTGGCCATCAGCCTGGCAGTTGTTTTGGCTGGAATGAATTCAATGGCAGGTGCCAATACGCCTGCACCGGTCGCCGGCCCGGGTATTGAAACCCAGACTGGCCAGGCGGTATACCAGCTGCCGCGCGATCATGCCTGGCATGGCGGTGCGTTCTATCAGACCAACGACTACAACGAGTGGCACTACCTCACTGCCCACGGTCGGGACGTCGAGACGGGCGAGCGGATATCGGTGTTCTGGGTGCCGCTGGCGCAGGGCTGGATGGCCGAGGAGGGGCGCCCGCTGCACAACGTGTTGTTCGCCTTCCACAACCTGGACACTGGAGAGTTCCATACCTCGATGCCTTACATCACCGGACCCATGCAGACAGAGGGTTCCGCGCCGGACGCGGAAGACTTCTGGTTCAAGTACTCGATCGACGATGGCAGCAACGGATTCACGACCGAATACGATTACCCGTCCGAGACCTGGAAGTTCTCTGGTTACAACACCAAGGATGACGAGTGGAACCACCCGTTCAAGCTGGACATGACGGCCACGCTGCAGGCACCCGGCTACGTGCCCATGGCCTACTGGGGTCTGGAAAGTATCGGGGTTGATCCGCAGCACCGTCAAAACCCCGAGACCATGTACGGACTGACCTACTACTACACAGCGCCGAATATGGCCGTCGAAGGTAGCGTCGAGGTCGGCGGAAGAACCATCCGCTTCGAAGCCGATGGCTGGTTCGAGCACCAGTGGGGCAATTTCCGCAACACCTACCAGTACCGCTATTTCTGGGCCTGGTTCCGCTTCGAGAACGGCGACCTGATGACATTCCGCCAATACTACCAGGGCGACGGTTTCCGTGATCCGCATTACAACGTCAATCGCTACCTGTTCATGGACGGCGAAACCTTCGAGCGTTCCTATGCATTCGGACCGTCGTTCAAGGTGATTCCGATGCGGATGTGGACATCGCCCAAATCCGGAAACTCCTACCCTTGGTATGGCCGGATCGAGACACCCCAAGGCACTTTCTACTACGAGCCCACCCATCCGGAGCAGGAAGGTTACGGTCTGGCCGGTGCCTACATCGAGGGCGCAATCCAGTTGCGCGAAGGTTCACCGGAAGGGCCGATCGTGGCCACCGGATTCACCGAGATGATCATGCTTACCAAACCCTTCGAGGATGGCAGCGACCCGTCCTATGGGCCGCCCATCTCGCGCAGTCTTCCGGAAGATCCGGCGCTGCCGTGGACGCCGTGGCAGCCCGCTGAATCTCAGTGAGGGTGACACACTCCGATCGCTTCATCGGACACTCTGCCAGTCGGAGTGGGTTTAGCGGGCTGTTGGCGACCGTACTTCTGGTCGCCGCGCCCGCCGCTTTTTCCGATGACAGCGAGGACCTGGCCAGAAAGGTGGCCGAACCGACCGCCTCACTGAAGTCGCTCAACCTGCGCTATTCGCTCGTCTCTGAATTTCACGGCCTGGACGGTAGCGCCGGTGCCAGCCTGTTCCAGACCGCGATTCCTTTTCAGGCCTGGGGCGTCAGCAACATCCTGCGTGCGACAGTCAACTACACCAACAGCGGACCCGCCCCCGATCGCCTGGCAGATGTCTCGATCTTCAATCTGGTGCTGTTCGACAATCTGTGGGGACGCTAGGGTGCGGACCCGGTGGCCAAGCTATAGCAGGGCCGCGATGGCGATTTGGATGCCTTCGCGGTCGGGCGGGCAATCCGTTTAGTGAGATCCAGTGGTCTCTGGACTTATTGCTATCAGCCGCTTGGGAATCATCATATCCTCACATCAAAGTGCCGGGTGACTCAGGGAAATTACGGTTCTGCCTTGAAGCGGTCGCTTCTTTAATGACCAAATCAAAACACTGCTGTGCCGTTTCCGGCCAGCCGGATAAACCACAGACGGAATGGAGCTTAGATTGATGATGACCAGAACGATCGCACTGATTGTCATGACGGTGATGCTGGCAGCCTGTGCTACTGCCCCTCGCATTCAGACCACCCAGGCACCCGGCGCCGACCTTTTGGCCTACCGGTCCTTCGCCTTTGTCGACAACCTGGGCACGGATCGTGCCGGCTATGCAAGCCTGATTTCGCAGCAGCTGAAATTCTCCACCCGGCGTGAACTCGAGTTACTCGGCTTGAACTACATCGACGATCCCAGTCAGGCCGACCTGCTGGTGAATTTTCACGCTGATCTCGACGAGCGCATTCGGACTCGATCGGTGCCGGAGCCTTACCTGGGCCCAACTTTCTACGACTATCGCTACGGCTTTTACACGCCCTGGCCAACTTACACAACGCGCACCGAAATCGAACAGTATTCGGAGGGCACACTGGTAGTCGACCTGATCGATGCAGGCAGCAACGAAATGGTGTGGGAAGGTGTGGCACGCAATACAGTGACGGAAAAAACCCGACGCGATGCCGCACGTCTGATCGACGAAGCCGTCGTCCAAATGTTCAAGAGATTTCCATGAGACTGGGCAGGCCCCGCCACCGGAAAGGAAGATCACGATGAACAAGCCTGCCTGGATCGCAGCACTCACCATCACCTGGTCTTTGCTGGCCTTGAGCGCTGTATCGGCGCAGTCCGAGCCGTTTGCCGAGTCCGAGGTGGTGGGCGCTCGCATGGCGCCCTGGGCCGGCGATCTCGACGGCATGGTCGAACGCCGGGTTATTCGAGTGCTGGTACCCTACAGTCGCACCCTGTACTTCCTGGACGGACCCGACCAGCGTGGTATTGCCTTCGAACTCATGCGTGACTTCGAAACCGAGCTGAATCGTCAGGTAGCCCGCGGTCACCTGCGAACGGAAATGATATTCATCCCGACCACGCGCGATCGGCTGATTGCCGCGCTCGAAGACGGGCTGGGCGACGTGATTGCCGCCAACCTGACTATTACCCCCGAGCGCAGCGAACGCATCGCATTTACCCACCCACTGGGACGCAATGTCAGCGAACTGCTGATCAGTCATGCCGACGCCGACGTGCCGGCCAGCTGGGCCGAGCTTGGCGGCCAGACCGTCATGGTTCATGGCGACAGCAGTTACTTTGAACACTTGTTAGCGGTCAACCGCGACTTGGTGGGCCGCGGCCTGCCAGCCATTCAAATTCAGGAAGCGCCCGGACATTTCGAAACTGAAGACATCCTGGAGATGCTCAATGCCGGGCTGGTTGAATACACCATTGCCGACAGCTACCTGGCCGCTTTATGGGGTCAGGTGTTTGACCGGATTCGCGTTCATTCCGAGCTGGCTCTGAGCACGGATAACGTCATTGCCTTTGCAGTGCGCCAGGACAATCCGCTGCTGAAAGCAGCCCTGGATGATTTCCTGGCCACACGACGGGCTGGCACCCTGCACGGCAATATGCTGATCAATCGCTACTACCGAAATCTGCGCTTTGTCAGCACCGCCTCGGCCGAGGCCGATCGGGCGCGCTTTCTCGGCCTGGTGGACCTGTTTCGGCAACACGCCGACTCGTACGATCTGGACTGGCTGATGCTGATTGCACAGGGTTACCAGGAATCCCGCCTGGACCACAAAGCAGTCAGTCCTGCCGGTGCCATTGGCATCATGCAGTTACTGCCCGCAACCGCCGCCGACATGGGCGTGGAGGACCCGACCGTGCTGGAAGACAACGTACTGGCCGGCGTGCGCTACGTCCGCTACCTCAAGGACAATTTCTTCAATGACCCGGAGCTGGAGCCTTCCGAACGCCTGCTGTTCGCCCTGGCCGCCTACAACGCCGGACCGGGGCGAATACGCCAGCTGCGCCAGACCGCAGCCGAGCGGGGGCTTGATCGCAACCGCTGGTTCAACAACGTCGAGCGAATCGCGGCTGAACGAATCGGCCGCGAAACCGTGCAATACGTGGCCAACATCTACAAGTACTACGTGGCCTACAGCCTGATTGTCGAACAACAACTGAACAGCGTGGAAGAATAGGTAAGCAGCCTCCGTCCACACAGTCTCAAGGCAATCTCGCAGCCCGTGATTCGGGCCGCGCAGTAACCTTCCTTTCAGATTAGCGTCGACGGTAAATCTGGAATATCACCACCAGGACGAGCACCAGGAACCCCGCCCCCACTAGCCAGGTCCACCAGGGGGCTGCCGTTGGCGGCACGGGTTCCGGGGCGATTCCGGGCGTTGGCGGTGCGGGCACAGCCGCTGAATCCGTTTCGGAGGCCGGCAAGTCGGCCTGCCTGCGAGTATCAATGGAAGGTTCATCGACGGTCGCATCGGCGCCCCGATCCTGCATGGGATCTGGTTCGGGCTCGAACATCTCTTCCGGCGAGCGCTCCGGCGGCTCGGGCAGCAGTTCCGATTCCGGATCGGCCGAAGCTGGATCGAAAACGGAATCCGGCTCAGGAACATCATCATCGATGGTTACGTCCGTTTCCGGAGTCGGTTCCACCTCGGGTACCACATCCATGGGTTCAGGGGCCGGTGGCGCTTCCACCGGCGCTGATTCCGGAACGGCCTCAGCCCGGTCCAGCGCTTCCTCCGGCGTCAGTCCCGCCTCAGGCTGGGGTACTGGATCGACAGCCTCTGGTTCCACGATCGGGTCGGACGGATCCATGGCCACCAGGTCCCCATCGACGATCTCGCGCAGGGCGATCCGCTCATCTTCGGAGAGCTGGTCAAACCATGCCATCTGTTCATCCAGACGCTGCGCGGCTTCGACGCGGGAAATGGCTCGTGCCTCGTCAGCGCTGGGCACGTTCAGCATGGCCCCTTCCCGGATCATGTTGACATTGCCTTCGACAAAGGCGTCGGGATTGCGCTCGACAAAGGCCAGCATGAACTGGGGAATACTGATGTCCGTTGCGGGCAGATTCTCCTCGGCGATGCTTCTCAGGTCTTGCCCCTCGGTCACCGGGCCGACCGTGGCCGGCGCATCTGCGTCGCTGCCCTGCCCAGGAACGGGGATAGTCAGCAGAATCGCGCACACGATGACCGATGCCAATACAGAGGCAAACCTGACCGATCGGGAATGCGGACTTGACGCCAAGATTGCCGCGTAGTTGTTCATATTCATTTTCACCACCATGCTGTCAGCCCCATTGGGACTCTTAAACCGATCTCTACGGCCTATGAGCTCAACTTCATGGTAACGCGAGCCTGCCTAAGCGTCTTGAAAACAGGCGAAATTGGGCTAAAACGCGTGATTGGCCGGCATTCGGAGGCATCTCCGGCGACCGGAACCAAAGCATTCTGCCTTGTGTCGTCTGTTGGTCGCTTAGCAGTCAGCAGCGACGATGCGCGTCATTTCTCGCTCGAAGCCCGGAAAATCCTGCTTTGCCGAGTCCACGAGGAAAATATGGTTGTTGCTGCCGAAGAAACTCCTGCTCAGTCTCCGGCACATGGGTACCCGAGCACAGAGCCATCTGGTGGCGACGAGACAGTAGCCGATCCCCACACTGAATGAGACCTACTTGTCGCCCTGACTTGCGGCCGGGCGCGCTCGGTCAAATGGGGCGACGAGACCCAGACTTTGGTTTAGGCGCCGCGACTCTTCACGATCAACATTGCCGTTATTCCAGACGACAACCCAGTCCAATTCACCTGTTCTGGCGTATCTGAACTCCGGGCCATGAGACTCCCCATCGACGAATTGCTGCTCGGCCGAAAGCGCCCCGTTGTCGTGCCACACCCGGGCGAATCCAATCTGGCGTCCTTCCGCAAAGTTGGCAATTGCCTCAACCTGGCCGTTGGGGTGCCAGGTGATCACCGCCCCGTGCAACAGCCCGTTCTTGTGCATCGAGTCATCGACAATCGCGCCGTCGGCCGTGAAAGTCTTGATGTTGCGCACCCCTTCGAGCACCGGATGCGGGCAAGACTGGATGCGGCTGTAGCGTACCGGCAATTCCGTCAGATTACCCATCTCGCCGCAGATACAACCCTCAGGCACATCTTCGTGACATGCAACCGGGCTTGTCGGAAACAAGTCGCTGAATGACTGTTGAAGCTCGGACAAACTTGGCTCCCCGGCACTCCCACCCGATGTCATCAGAATGGCCACAAGAACCACAAAAGCTCGCATTGTCTTTACCTCAACTGCAAAGATGCCCCGCTCGAAGGTTAATCGCCATGACTCGCCAGGTCAATCTGCTGGAGTTCGGCCGACGGCTGTCTCCTGAATCTTGCCAATTTGCCAGCTCTGGGGAACGCTCGCGATGGCGTTCTTGTGGTCCGATGTGAAAACAACTGAACAAGGTCTCCCTTCGCATGTCGAAGGTCGGAAATCATGCATTCCTGGCCGGCTTCAACCCTCAGAAGTGGGGAGGCCAGTGTGCGCTTCCAACAATCTCCGGGAGTTTTCAGGTGCCATATCGCAAAGTTCTGCTTCTTCTTTTATTGACCAGTGTCGCGCCAGTCATCTCCCAGGCAGGCCAGTTGAATGTGAGTCCTTGTGACTTTTCCCTGACGGTCCCGAGCTCTATCGTGGAGAAAAGCGTTGTTGTATTTGGCGAGCTCCACGGGACCAAGGAAGCTCCCTTCGTGTTTCTCAGCGCGATCTGTGAACGCCTGAATAGGTTCGATGAGGAGACTATCACTGTTGCCCTGGAGTATCCCCAGGTCGAGTCCGAGCACCTCTTGAGTTACGTGAACTCATCAGGTTCGCATGAAGATAAAGGGCGGCTCCTGGAGACCTTCTTCTGGAAACGGCAAGCCCAGGATGGACGGACCAGCGTTGCCATGCTTGAACTGATCGACTCACTCAGACGGATCAGCACGGAAACCGGTCGGCTCGAGGTGATTGCCATCGTTCCGGAAGCCGGGTCGGGCAAGCACGAGGAATTGATGGCAGCTGCAATAAACCAGTCAGTGCAACAGCGGCCCGAGTCGCCGCATTTTGTTCTTGTCGGCAACCTGCACTCCCGGCGCGGCGTCGGCAGGCCCGGCGACCCCGAGTTTCAACCAATGTTAGGCTGGGTCGAAGGGGACAGCGTTTCAGTAAACATCTTTTCGCGGCACGGCGACTTCTGGGCCTGCACGGCAGAAGGATGCGGGCGCCGCTCACTGAGCGGAGAAGACGCAGAGTTCGGAACACTCAGCACAGCGATGCCGAGACTGGATTCCAGCAGCCATCACGACTACGCCATCATCTTTGATCGTTTCTCCGCTTCTCCTCCAGCCGCCGGAACTGAAGAAGACGCAGGAAGCTGAAGGCGAAGCGAAGCTGAACGCTGCTCCGGGAGCCTGTAGCTTCCGCATGGACCCCAGCCGGGTGGGCTGAGCGATAGTTCAAGCACATTTGCAACCGGACTGAAAGAACACGCTAAAGACCTCAAGCGTGAAGCGCTGAAGTGTGAGTGCTGCTACCATCCGTCATCCAGGCATTTGCCTGACGGCTTCGGAAGGAGCCAGAAACGCGAAGGGGCGGCAAATCACGAGAGGACAAGAATGCATAATCACCTGGCAGCCTTATGCGCACTGATGCTTGTTGTTGGTCTCGAAACGGCTGCAGGCGAGCTTTCCGAGCCTGAATTCAACGGCACCCATTCGGCTCCATTACCGACAACTGAAACGACCTGGGTCCGTGTGCCCGCTGCCGGCAACGAGCACCTGCAAGCCCATCCGGAGGCTCTGGATTACGGGCGCTTTCTATGGGTCCCGTATTCGGCACTGGAACAAGACCGGGGCTTTGGCTCAATCCGGCAGTTGGACTCGGATACGGTTGTCAGGGATGGATTCTTCGAGCTGGACCTGGGTGGCCTGCGCTTTGACCCGTTGGCCGATGGGCCTCCGCACAGCCTGCTGACATCGCATTGGCAACGATCCAGCCAACCCGATTGGCGCCTGGTGCAGTTTCGGGGACCGGTGCGACAGGCCTGGCTCGACCAGTTGGCCAGCGTCGGCGTCGAGCCGGTTCAGTACATTTACCCGCATGCTTACGTGGTCTGGGCCGACCCTGCCGCCATGAACCGGGCATCCCTGCTGGCGAACGTTCGATGGCAGGGTGAGTTCCTCCCCGACTACCGGCTGGCGCCGCGATTCCGCCGCCAGGGCAACCAGCGCATTGAGGCCAATGTCATCATGCGTCGGGACTATGGCAGCCTGCGTGACACCCTGGACCTGGCCGACGCCGAGCTGATCAGTGCCGGCCCCATGGACCGCCATTTTGATGTGGTTGATGTCTGGATCGACGAACACCGCCTGGTTGACCTGGCCGGCATGCCCGGCGTTTTCAGCGTCCAGCCGGTTGCCACCGACGGCGGCACCCGCAGTGAAATGAGCGTGCAGATCAATCACGACAATGTCGACGGCGGCGGGCTGGCGCTGACTGGCTACCAGGCCTTTCTCACCGAGCTGGGCCTGGACGGCAGCGGGGTCATCATGGCCTGTGTCGACAATGGCGTCCAGGCCAATCATCCCGACCTGAGCCGCCGCATGCTGCCGTGTTCCGGGCCAAGCTGCGGAAACGGGCAGGAGACCGACGGACACGGCACCCATGTCGCCGGCATCATGGCTGGCGATGCCGCCTCGGGGACGGCCAACGGCGGCGGCTTTCTGCGCGGCCAGGGCATGGCGCCGGGAGCCGAGATCGTCGATCAGCGCACCAGCAACTTCGGCGCGCCGTGGCTGTTGAACCTGATGCGTGAGTCTGTGCGCAATGCAGCCGTCATTTCGAATAACAGCTGGGGCCCCTCGGGAAGTCCGCTCGGTTACGACAACAACACCCGTCAGGCCGACATCGGCGTTCGCGACGCCGATATCGACGAGCCCGGCGATCAGCCGCTGACCTACGTGCTGGCCATCATGAACGGCTTCGGCGGCACCAGCAGCCAGGGCACCCCGGATGAAGCCAAGAACCTGTTCACCATTGGTTCCACCTGGGCCCAGGTCAATGCCGACACCCAGGACATGCGCAACGACCAAATCGGGGCCAACAGCGCCCACGGGCCGGCACTGGATGGCCGCTTCATTCCACACATGGTCGCCGCCAGTCGCTTCACGGATTCAACGCTGGGAAGCTCTGGCTACGGGCTTCAGGGCGGAACCAGCCAGGCGGCACCGCACGTGGCCGGCGCGGTAGCCTTGTTCACGGAATACTACCGAAACCTGTTCGAGGTCGACCCCAGTCCGGCCCTGGTCAAGGCGGCGTTCCTGCCAGTCACGCGCGACCTGGAAGGGAACAACGATGCCAACAACAACAGCATAGGCGCGCGCCCGGATGCCAAGCAGGGCTGGGGACGGATGATGACCAAACCGGTACTAGACCCCGAGCAAGCCGTGGTCTACGTCGATCAGACCCATGTCTTTTCCGAGACCGGACAAACCTGGCAGGCGACCTACTTCGCCGACGACCCAACCCAGCCGATGCGACTGATGCTGGTCTGGACCGATGCGCCGGGCCATGGTCTCGGCGGATCCACCCCGGCCTGGAACAATGACCTGGACTTGCGGGTTCAGGTTGGCGATGAGCTGTATCTGGGCAATGTCTTCGTCGACGGCTGGTCAAGCACGGGCGGCAGCGCGGATCATCGCAACAACACCGAAGCGGTCTTCCTGACTGCCGATCAGCATCTCGGCAGCATCGAGGTCGAGGTGCTGGCAGCGGACATCAATTCAAACGCCCTTCCCAACGCCGGCGACCAAAGCAGCCAGGATTTCGCCCTGGTCTGCTACAACTGCCGCAGCACGCCCGACGAGGCGGACCTGGCCATCGGCATGACGGCCGTTCCCACCCCGGTTCTGGCCGGACAGACACTGACCTGGGTGCTGCAGGCAACCAACTTCGGCCCATCGGACAGTGCGACTGTCAGCGTGGCACTGGAACTCCCGGCGGAGGTTGAATTTTCTCAGCATCGAACACTGCCTTCCGGAGTCCCTGGCTCATGGCATTGCAACTACTCTTCGGGCACGGTCAACTGCCAGTGGCCCGACGGACTCAGCGCCGCAACGATGGCACCCGCGCTGGAGATAAGCGCTGACGTCGATGCCCACACGCCAAATGGCTACCTGGACAGCCACGCCCAGATCAGCGGCGAAAGCTCGGACCCCAATCCGGGCAACAACAGCGCCAGCCTGAGCACCCGCGTACTGACAGACCTCGACCAGGTCTTCTTTGACGACTTCGAGTCGTCGGACTGAGAATGAGTGGCCAGAGCCGGGCATAGCGTTTTCTTTGAGCAGAAAACTGGCGGCAGCTGCACAAGCTTTGTGCTGCGGTTTGAATGCGGTTTCGGCTGTCTGGAGCCGGGAGCGCTTTTGCTTGCTGCAAGCTGATGAAAAAGAGATTGGAAGGGTGGAGGAGGCACCGGGTGGTATCCGGCCGCTCAGGGCCTGGCCGGGTTATCGGC
>RECK01000249.1 GCA_007694055.1 Wenzhouxiangella sp. | reverse complement strand
CAAATAAAGCCCGTCCAGAATTCCTTGAACGCAGTTCAGATGAGATACTTTTTCGGCCTGTTCGCCATGCGGGACTGCAAGGAACGTGCGGGCCTGTCGATGAGGGCAATGATTCACTGATTTGTACAGGCGTGATTCCTGTGCTTTCAAGCATCTTTTTCGGAGAGACTTCGGTGCGATCGCTGACACAAGAACAGCTTGTCATTCTGGCCCTGGCAATTGCCAGCCTTCTGCCATTGGCATTCCCTTTGCCTGCCGATGCCGGCGAAAACGGGTATCGGTTGCTCAAGCTGGATGGCTACAAGGTGAAGTGGGGCGACCAACGATTGGGAGTCGGCGCCAGCGTCAGCTATGCCTTTGCCCGCGAACCGCTACAATTCCATGATGCGATCAATTGTGGTGAAATGGCGTCGATTGAATTGCTGTCCAGCAACAGTCTCTCCTTGGAGACCCTGGCGCACGAGACGGCAGCGGCGTTTCGAGTTTGGGAGCATGCAGCCGGTTTGTCATTTCACGAAGTTACTGATGCCCGGGATGCGAATATCGTCATCGGAGCCCAGGGCCAGCCGCGCGGGCGGGCATTCGCCAACGTAACCTACGCACCCGATCCGGACGACGGGGTGCGCGCCATTGAGCAGGCGCTGGTATGCATGAATCCCGACCACGATTGGAAGGTCGGGTTCGACGGTGACATGAATGTCTACGATATCCGCTACACGCTGATTCACGAGATCGGTCACGCCATTGGCCTGGACCATCCCGGTCCATCCGGACAGGTGATGGGATTTCGCTACACCGAGGCTTTCGCCGACTTGCAACCTGGCGATCTGCGGGGAGCTCAAGTTCTCTACGGACCTGCTACCCATGCAGACCGATTGGCCAATGACTTCGGCAGCGCCGGGGACGTGAACAATGACGTCGGGGACTTCCTGGCCATAGGCCGAAAGGATGTCGCCTTGCCCTTTGCCATTGAGGAAGCGGAACGGGAGGACGATGAGGCCAGGACGAAAGCCTGCGTCGGCGCAAATGGAGGCACTGGAAGATGCCGGGACGATTCTGGAGGATAAGGAGACCGATCATTGCTTCGAACATCGACGGCAGGAAGGGCGTGCGGAGTTCGGCACATCGCGTGTCTGATCATCGCCATGTTGCCCGCCATGTTGATCGCGGCAAGGCGAGCAGGAGTCCACCGAATACGCCACCCACAGCCATCACGACTATGCTTGATGCACCCCTGCTGGCACCAATCAGCAACGCCAACAGCGTCAACCAGTTGACCAGGGGTATTCCAATCAGGATAGCCAAGCCACCGGCCAATCCAGTCCTTGGCAGCAGGGCTCCGGTCGGTCGGACGACCAGCCAGGCAAAGAAGCCCCCACCAAGCCGAGTCGGAGTCTCCCGCAAAGTCACGCGCAACGGTCCACTTCAAGACTACTTGCACTTCGTGCAAACCGCCCTTGAGTACTCGGCTGCGCTGTCGCGCCCGCGCGGCAATATTCAGAGGTTCCCAAAAGGATGTAGCGAGGGGCCCACTCCAGTCCCCGATCCGGATCATTCGGTCTCGCGCTCAACGTAATAGTCGATCGGCTTGAAACTAAAATTGTTCGACTGACCCGCCGAGCACGCAGTCAGCGCGACCACCAGCGGCATTTCTGCACGCAGCCGAACAAAGTCTCCGGGCCGGCTGCGCGGAGGACAGACCTTTATCGCTCCGGTCGACGCACTCACCGTCACGTTCATGAACAGGTTGAATGCAACTGGAATCCGATCGACTCCAATCCCCCAGGGTGCCAACACCTCGGCCAGATTACCCTCGCATCCAGGACGTGGCTCGGTCTCGCCGTAAATGATCGAAAAGGTGTCCCTGGAACATGGCGTGAGGAGAAAATCGTGGCGGCCGCAGGTGTCCTCGATAATCGTGAACATCGGACGACTGCGATTTGAATAGAGCAAGTCGCCGCTACTGAGCCAGAGCCGGGAGGCGTAGTCAATCGAGCGCCCCGAGGAAAGATACTCGCGCAGATCCTCACGCGCGAAGGCGACCAGGTCACTGACTTGCTGACCCTCAGGATCAATCACGACCAGTGTGTCGCCAGCTTCGAGTTCCAGCGCCCGCGCTGAGCAGGGTGGTATGCGTTCAGGAGAAATCATACGGACATTCCCAGTCTTTCCCAACATCGCGGCCGCTGTACTGGCGAGCTTCCGTAGCAGTACCGAAGTCGGCCAGACTTGGATTGACTGAGCCCTGGAGCAATTTGTCTCGTTTTCGAATGATGGCCTGCATTTTGGCGTATCGACCGTCGTCACGCAGCTGCTCGAACTGGCGATGCGAATTGAAAACCAGTGCCGGGTGTCGAAAACGGCGTGCGATCCGGGAAGCACCCGGATGCAAGCCGATGACAAAGAACGGGTGACTGGCGATGCTCAGAGAAAACTTGGCGCTATTCCGCAGTCTGCAGCGCGGCGCGCGAAAGTGCAGCCTTGGCGCCGACACATGGAAAATCTCCCTTGTCAATGAACGCGAGAAACCGCGCAGACAATTGACCGTCTTGGGGCGCGCTCATCATTTTACTGATGGTTGGTCCGAAGCGGCCGTAGGGTAGATCTGGATAGTCACGAGCACTCTCCTGCGAAGTGGGTATATCGACGTCAGCCGATCAAAGTCAGAAGAGTAGCGAAGCACGGTGACCGCGTATGTTCGGGGTACAACACGGGCAGGGGCTATGTTTGGTAGCGTACTGATGCGCAGGTCGCATGGTCCTATTGTGGGGTACGGTCTGCGCATCGCCGATCCGCGTCAAATTCCCATGGAGTAGAACAGTCTATGAACACCAAACTGCAAACCGTGTTGCTGCGGCTTACTCTATTGATCATCATGTCGACCGGGGTCTTCATGCTGGGCGGCTGCCAACAAGCTCCCGCCCCTGCTGATTCGGCTGGGCAACAAACCAAAGTCGATCACCCTGCTGAGGTCGAGCATCCCCTGGGGCATGTTGCTGAGTTCGGTAATTTTACTCTGCGGGCCAATATAAGCCGCGCCAACGATCTTCCCGATACAATGGCACGACGATACGGCATTGAACCCGCAGACGATCTTTTCCTGCTCAACCTGGTTGTTTTGCAAAACCAACCGGGCCAGCAGCCAACAACAGTTTCGGCCGAAATCAGTGTGCAACACGAAACCCTGGTCGGTCACGTCCAAACCATCGACATGCGCGCAATCGAGGCGGACAGCCATGTGTCCTACATCGGCACCCTGGACGGCAGCGCCGAGCGTATTTTCAAAATCGTCATCAAGGCGCATCCGGCTGGCGCCGAGCAAGCACTGAACATGGACTTCGAAGTGCGGCTCGAAGCTTTCGAACTCGGTGGCGTCCCATAGACTTCAATCACCGATAGCAACCCGCCGCCACACCCCAACCGAGCCTGTCAGAAATCGGGAGGGCCGGTCGCATTGGCATGTCCGATTGGTACCGGTACTGGCTTCGTGTTTTTGCTCGGTTTCTACGACACCTGCTCTCCCAGCGTGTGTTCCACCCAGAGCTTCTGCACCAAAATCATGGCGACGATCGTGAGCGGTGCAGCAAGGATCAGCCCCACCACCCCGAAGATCAGCCCAAGAAGCACCTGCACGGAAATCAGGAGTGCCGGTGCGAGATCGACCGCCTTTTGCTGAATCATTGGCACCAAAACATTTCCCTCGATGCTCTGGATCACGATCATGCTTGTTCGGTCAAGTCGGGATACAACAGACTGTCAGCACAGGTCACCCGGGTCTGAAATCTGGCGGGCGGTCGTCTGAATCGGCGTAACCAAGGATAGGGCACATGATTTCTTTGGACGGTTCACATGAAGTACGCCTCCCTTGTCAACTCGGGCTGTTACTCGGCCATCTCCTTCGGCCTGCTCGCACTGCTGGTCATGCTGCCGGCCGTTTCGATCGCCAAGCCCGGAACCGATCATCTCTCGGTGATCGAGCTGCCGGCGGACAGGAACCACGATCAGGCCCAGATTGCAGTGAGTTGGAGTGGTACGCTGCCGGTAAGTCTGCAAGTCGGCATGACCAGCGCCGATGGCAGTTACTCCACCCTTGCTGCTCCTGTCGAACTGACCGAGTCAATGACCTTGATGCGCCATCCGGCCCCGGCGAGCAAGGAGTCGCTGACCTGGCGGGTGATTGACAGTCAGTCCCGGGTTCTTGCGGAAAGCGGCCGTGACGCGACCGGCCTCGGCTGGCAGTCCCGGTTCCATGGGCCGGGCCTGGATGAGCGCGTGTATGCTGCGACCGTCTTTCAGGGAGATCTGATTGTCGGTGGCCGGTTCCTGACCGCCGGCGCGCAGGAGGTTGGGCATATTGCCCGCTGGGATGGCAAGCAGTGGTCGGCGCTGGCCGGCCCGGCCGGCGTTGGTCTGGACGACCGGGTGGAGGCGCTTGCGGTTTTCGAAGGCACCCTGATCGCCGGCGGCACTTTCTCCATCGCCGGCGGGATCGAGGTCAACCATGTTGCCCGTTGGGATGGCAACCACTGGTCGGCCCTGTCGGGCCCGGTCACGCCGGGCGTCAACAATATCGTGCACGCGCTGGAGGTTTTCGACGGAGAGCTGGTTGCGGGCGGGAACTTCAGCATGGCCGGCGGGCTTGCGGCTGACCGAATCGCACGCTGGAACGGCCACGGATGGACTGAAATAGGGGGCGGGCTCAACGGCGCGGTGCGAGCTCTTGTGCCGTTTGCCGGCGAATTGATTGCGGCAGGCGGATTTACCCACGCCGGCACCACCGAGCTCAATCGTATCGGGCGCTGGGATGGTAACGAGTGGATGGCCCTGGCGGGCTCGGCCGAACCCGGAATGAATCAATTGGTGCATGCCCTGGCCGTGTTCGAGGGCGAGTTGATCGCGGGCGGCGATTTCTCGGTTGCCGGGGGAATCGACGCCAGCCATATCGCCCGTTGGGATGGCAGCGACTGGTTCACGCTCAGCGGTGCCTCAGGCGAAGGCGTCGACGGCCCGGTACGAGCCCTGGCCAAGGCCGAAGGTGTCTTGCTGGCAGCGGGATTCTTTGGTCAGGCCGGGGGCATTGATGCTAAGCGAATGGCATCCTGGGACGGAACAGCATGGTCGGCCCTGGCGGGCACGGCCGACATCGACTCCGGTTCGTGGGAAACGCTGGTCGTGTACGACGGCCAGCTGCATGCCGGCGGAACCATCAGAAGCATTGCCGGACTCGCGGTCAACCATATTGCGCGCTGGGATGGTACGGAATGGAACAATCTGGGTAACGCTACCGGAATCAGCCGAATCGCTGTTGACTCCCTGACCTGGCATGACGGCGAACTGATCGCCAGCGGAAACTTTGCTCTGGCTGGCAGTTCAGAGGTCAACGCCATTGCCCGCTGGGATGGCACTCATTGGGTGCCCCTGACTGGATCGGCCGGTACCGGTTTGAGCAGCCCAGGAGCAGCGATGACCCTGTTCGACGGCGATCTGATCGTCGTCGGAAATTTCCAGGAGGCGGGTGGCCTGGAAGCCAACCGCGTTGCGCGCTGGGATGGCAATGACTGGTCGGTTCTCGCAGGCCCATCGGGCATCGGGGTCAACAACGCGATAAACGCCGTCATCGTTTTTGAAGGCGACCTGATTGTCGCCGGTGGCTTTTTTGAAGCAGGCGGAATTGCAACGCAAAGGATTGCCCGCTGGGACGGCAGCGAATGGCACCCCATGGCGACTGGAATCGTCAATTCTGATATCGACGCCCTGGCTGTTTTCGACGGTGACTTGATTGCCGCAGGCCGCTTTACCACCTTCGATGGCCAGCCTGCCAACCGGGTGGCCCGCTGGGACGGTGAGACCTGGGGGCCGCTTGGAGAAGGTGTGAGTGGCGCCGCGCAGTCACTGGCCGTGCTTGACAATACCCTGATCATGGGTGGCAATTTCACCCATGCCGATGGCATCGAGGTCAACAACGTTGCGCGCTGGGATGGTGAGAGCTGGTCAGCGCTGGAGGATCCGTGGGCACCCGGCATGAATGGACAGGTTCGGGCCCTGGCCGTCCTCAATGACGAACTGTTCGCTGGCGGAACTTTCACCATTGCCGGCGGCGCCCTGGTCAACCGGGTGGCGCGTTGGTCTGGCAGTGAGTGGCTGCCGCTGGGCGGATCCTCGCAGGTTGGTGCCAATGACAGTGTCAACGCGCTTGCCACCAACGGTGACTCGCTCGCGCTGGGTGGTCGTTTTGCGGTGGCCGGTGGCGTCTCGAACTGGCGGGTAGCCCTTTACGGCCCGGTCAGCTTTACTGTCAGCGGCACGGTGCACGGGCTTGCAGGCTCTGGCCTGGTGCTGCAAGTGAATGGAAGCAACGACCTCGAGATCGGTGAGAACGGGGACTTTACTTTCGCCGGCAAACTGGAAGATGGCGCAGCCTATGAAGTGAATGTCGCCGTTCAGCCTGCTGACCCTGAACAAGTCTGCACGGTCGCCAATGGCATGGGCACGATCAACAGTGCCAATATCGTGGATGTCGAAGTGAGTTGCCTGACCGATGAAATTTTCCGCGACCGCTACGAGGGTCAGCAGGATTGATCGGAACAGAAAAGCACACACGATGAAACGCGTAGAGCCAATCCGCTCCGGCAATGGCTGCTGGCGGTCGGCGTCAATGCGCTGTTGGCCGTGTTTGCCGCCTGACTGATACTGCTCGAGCGTTCGCCGGTATGGGCAGAGGCCGGCCCTGGACGGTCAGGCGCACCGCATTCTGGCCAACGGCCAGAAGCCGCGGTTTGCCGACCACGGCCGCACGACCCTGCACAACGATCAGCGTCTGCTGCGGCTGGCCGTCGACTGAAGCGCCAGGGGTCTTGCGATGAATTCGCAGTGACCCCTGGCGCAGGCAGATTCCGTTTTCAACTTCAGAACCCAAAAACGGCCAGGCGTTGGTTCCTTCGGCCGGGGTTTTGGAGTGCTTACTATGAATCGTCGGATGATTTGGTGTTTGGGTGCGCTGCTGACGCTGGCTTCGGCCTCGGTTGGGGCGCAGTCCTTCAATGGTGGGTTGACCGGTGCCTGGTGGGACCCGGCGCGAGGGGGCGAGGGTCAGTTTCTGAGCTTCGAGCGGGTGGGTACTCGAGATGTGGCGGTCCTGGCCTATTTCACGTATGACAACGAAGGGCGCGCCCGCTGGCTGGTGGGTGATGCCAACTTTACGCCCGGGCAAACGGTCATCGAGTTCTCGATGATTACTGGTCGCGGTCCTCGGTTCGGAGTTGGCTTCCGCAGCCAGGACGTTGTCATCAGTCAGGTCGGTTCGATTCGACTTGAAGTGATCAACTGCGATCGTATGCACTTGCGCTACACCGATGATGAGCAGCAGTTCGAGACCGAAATCCGGCGGCTGGTCGGGCCGCTGGAAGGCGTTGCCTGTGACGGCAGCCAGACCTCAACCGGCACCAACCGGATGGTGGGCACTGCCTCCGGCGGCTGGTGGGACTCGGCCCGCGGCGGCGAGGGCAGCTTCATTTCCTTTGAGCGTGTCGGCGATCGGCGGGTGATTTCGGTCTACTACTTTACCTACGACGATCAAGGGCGTCCGACCTGGCTGGTTGGCGATGCTAACCATACCGAGCGTGCCAACCGCATTGAGGTGCAGCTTTTTACCGGCAGTGGCGCGCGCTTCGGGCTCGATTTCGATTCGGCCGACGTACGCATCCGGCCAGCCGGTCGGGCGCTGATCGAGCAGGACGGCTGCGGCAACATGCGCATGCGCTACAACGGAGAGGTGACCTTTGGACTCGACCTCACCCGGCTGGTCGGCGAGTTGTCGGGCGTACCCTGCTCAATTCCGGAGTTGCCGCCTAACGAGACGGATAACCAGCTGCGGGCGCTGATCGCCCAGCATGGCCTGACTGGAGACCCAAGCCGTGGTCGGGAGCTGCCGGGTATAGACTCGCCCATGGCTAATCTGGGCAAGCTGTTGTTTTTCAGCAAGTCGTTGAGCGGTGATCTGGAGACGGCCTGTGCTTCCTGCCATCACCCGGCCTTGGGCGGTGCCGACGGCCTGGCCCTACCGGTGGGTACGACGGCCCTGAATCCGGATGTGATGGGCCCGGGACGGCGCACCATAGACGGCAGCCTGCTGGTCGGTCGCAATTCCCAGACCTTTTTCAACACGGCCTTGTACGACACCGGACTGTTTTGGGACTCCAGGGTCGAAAGTCTGAACCCGCAGGCTGGCGACAACGGTACGGTAGGCGGCATTCGCACGCCGGACAGCGCCTTTGGCAGCGCCGACTCCAGGGCCGGGCCGAACCTGTTGGCCGCACAGGCGAGGTTCCCAGTTGTCGAACCGGGCGAGATGCTGGGCACGGGCTTCCCGGGCATGAATGACGAGCAAGTGCGCGCCCATCTGGCCGCTCGCATCGGCAACTACGGTTCCGGCGCCGGGCGCCTGCCGCCAAGTCAGTGGCTGCAACGCTTTCGCGAGGCCTTTGGCAGCGACGCCAGTGCTGAAGAGCTGATCACTTTCGACAACATTACTCTGGCCCTGGGCGAGTATCAGCGCTCAGCCGTCTTCGTCGAGACGCCCTGGGCACGCTACGTGCGCGGTGATAATGCGGCGATCAGCATGTCGGCGAAGATCGGTGCGCTGGTGTTCTTCCGTCCGGTCAACCAAGCCGGCGCCAACTGTGTGCAATGCCACAGCGGCGACTTTTTTACCGATGAACGGCATCATGTTGTTGGCTTCCCGCAAATCGGCCCGGGGGTTGGCGATCCCAATGGAAACGACCACGGTCGGGCGCGGCAAAGCGGTCGAGATCGCGACATGCAGGCGTTTCGCACCCCCAGCCTGTTGAACGTCAGCCTGACCGCTCCCTATGGCCACAGTGGCAGCTATAGCACTTTGAACGAGACTTTCACCCACTATGTATTCCCGCGCGACACTGCCTTGCAGACCGTTGACTTTCAGCTATGGTGCTTCTTCGCGCCTTTCAACACCGAACCAGGCTGCAACGGCGCGGCTGCCCGGGTACGGTCCAACACAATGGCCTCTCTGGCCCGCGTCGACGCAATTCGGCTAAGCGATCCGGCCAATGCCTTGCCGGTGGTCGATCCGGTAGCCGTACCAGCAGGAGCCGTCCCGAACATGCTGGCCTTCATGCGGGCATTGACCGACCCCTGTCTGCAGAGCCGCGCCTGCTTCGGCCGTTGGATCCCGACCCCGGAAGAAGCACCCGATGAATTTCAGTTAAATGCGGTGAATGCCAACGGCAACCCCCTCTAGAACTTCAGGGATTTTCGAAGCGGTCGTGGAAAAGCAAGTCTAGCGATCTTGACTACCCGGCCCGGTGTGGTTTTCGTTCCGAAACAGGCAAATTCCCCCGCCGGGTCGATAACGGATGCGAAGATGTCATTTTCATTGGCCAGGTGAAGCCCATCGATCTGCTCGAAGGCCAGCGCAGCGCTCACGCTAGTGTACCCCGTCGTTAATCCTGTGACATTCAGAGTGTGACTGAGTCGACAGTGCAAGGCGCGACCCGCAGCGCAGGCAACGCAGGCTTTGCGGTTTCGAGCTTGCTCGAAAAAGCGAAGCCGGAGTGACGTAGCGCGTGTTATGTCTCTTGGCAAGGACGCTGCCATTCCCGGCGAGACATGCCTTGCAGCTAAGCGCTTTCCGACTCGCTGAATCTTACAGGATTAACGACGGGGTACACTAGATGGAAATGACGGGCGTGCAGGAGGCCGGCGCCGTCTGCGCTTCAGTTATTATTCAATTCATGTCCTGGAGTCCTTGCCCTCACGCCATATCATCTGGATGCCGCTCCACCCAATCAGTGCCTGCGGGTTTCAACCATGAGGCCATCGTAGCGTGGGCGTGATCAATCGTCAGGATATGACAGCCGCCGAACCACCACAACCAGCCAATCAGTCATCCGACTCAACCACTGGTTCTGATGAAGATGCCCAGCCCTCTGGCATCACTATCGCCAGGTTTGACAGCACAAAGCTCGAGACCGGGCTGCGTTATGACGCCTGGCGCGAGAACATGGGTGTTCTGTTCGACGTGGCAAGCTCGGATGGATCGAGCCCTGACCTCAGCAAGCCTGCAAGTATCGTCACCGCCGATCTGGGCGACACCGTCCTGGCCCGGGCGCGGGCCGAATCACAGCTGTTCAGGCGCAGTGCGCGGCGGCTGCACAGCGAGGAGCTTGGGCTGATTCTGGTTCAGTATTTCCCGCGCGGCGGTGGAATCATCTGCGGCCGAGAGCGTCTCGTGGCCGGCGACATGCAGATCATCGATACCGAAAAGCCCTACGAACTGGCGGCAACCGACTATGAGAATCTGACGCTGATGGTGCCTCACGACCTGAGGGCCACCCTTTCTCCGGTGATCGACAAGCTGCATGCCAGATCGATTTCCGGAAAGAACCCGATGGTGCGCATGCTGGGTGACCACCTTCAAAGTCTTTGGAGAAACGTCTCGGGGATGGATATTTCCCAGGCCCGCATCGCGGTGCAGGGCACGATCGGCCTGCTCCATGGCTACCTCGCCACCGATTCCGCTTTGGCCGAAGAACTTGAACCTGCGGTGGGCGACGCGCTTGGCCTGGCCATGCGCCGCTTCATCGAGCAGAACCTGGAAAAGTCGCTGAAACCCGAACAGCTGGCCAGGGAGTTTCGGGTCTCCAGGTCGCAGGTCTACCGACTCTTCAAGCGTGATGATGGCGTCGCTCGCTATGTCTGGGAACGGCGCCTGCAGCGCAGCCGAGTGCTTTTGACGACGCCCTGGCTGCAGCATCTCGATATCGGTGCGGTGGCCTTCGAGGTTGGCTATTCCAGCAACGCCCATTTCACCCGCGCGTTTCGTGCCCGCTTCGGCATGACGCCGAGCCGGATGCGTGCTGAAGCCCGGGACGGCAGCAGCAGCCAGCCTGCAGAGCGCACCGCCGGCCAGACCGGTCATTCCATTCGGGTGCCCGAGATGGTGCGCCGGGTCGCGACCAGTCCGAATACGCGGCCAGCCAAGCGATCTGGCACGCTCAGTCAAAACCGCCCAGCAAAACCGTAATACATTCCCCAGGGAGCCTCTGAGCAACTCTGCCCTCAATGCAGGGAACCCGATCGATCCTGCGCCGGGCGCGTTGGTCAGGTCAGGCTGGGTGCGCCTTTCAGGCCGCCTCCGGCCGAACGGACACCAATAAAAAGGGAAGGACCCATGTTCATCATTCGAAAAATCGCCTTCATCGCCCTGGTGGTGATATGCGTTCTCGCACCGCGTGCAGCCGACGCCGTTGTTATCAAGGACTGCCAAGGTTCCCCGGAAATACCGTGCGGTCGGGTAACGTCGGTCCCCCGTCAACCCGTGCTCGCGCGCACCGGGCTTCCCAATGACCGTTCCGACCGGGCCAGAGTGGCGGCGCGTCTGGATATCCACGGCGCTTATCACAACAATCGCCTTGGCAACCAGCGCGGCTCGCAGGGGGAGCTCAAGCCGCTGCGCCTGTCGGCCACGCTGCCCGGCGACTGGGACCAGGTTGAAGGCTTCGTCACCTTTCCGCGGAACTACGAGGCCGATGATCTGGGCCGGCTTGAAATCGTTCTGCGCGGCTTTACGCCCGTTCCAGGCGAGGCGCCGGACGAGTACGTCGTGCCGGCCTGGGATCGAAACCTCTTTTTCATCCATCCGGACACGAACAACCCGGACGAATTTCCGCGCGTGCTGGGAACCGTGGAATACGAATCGTTCTATCAGCCGGCACCGGACGACGACTACGAAATCTTTCGGGACGACGAGCCGGTGTTGGAGTTTTGCACGGGCGACAACTTCTGCTCCATCCAGGTGGTGGCTTATGCCGAGCTGCAGGAAGAGGGGCGAGACTACTCCGACTACCCCGACGGCGCGGCCCGGGCTAGGGTCTACTTGGTCATCAGCAGCGACGGCGATCCGGTCTCTGCGGCGGCCGATATTTATGATGAAAACCTCGAGTACGAGCGAACCGATTTTCTCTACATCGGCGACACGATCGAGTTCTTCATGCAGGCGCTGGACGTCGACCAGCCCGACGTGATTTATTTGATCGGTTACATGACTCCCAGCGTGCTCAGCGACAACTTCACCCTGGAGCGCGCCTTTTACGTCCCGGGGGAGGACTACACGGACACGGACCTTCCGGCCGATTTCGATGCGGCGGTACAGCCGATTCAATTCCTGCTGGAAGGCGGCCGGGCGGGCGTCGACGGCAATCCAGACGTTTTCGAGCAGTCCGGCCCGTTCGATCTTGGCGTTCAGTGGGCGGACCTGCCGGGGTTCGTATTCCGCTCGCGGTTCAAAGCGCCGACGCCGGATCGCAGCATGCCACCGGCCCCAGCCAACCTGGCGAAGGAAAGGCCGTCGGGTGGGCCGCAGTAAGGTCGACAATCCCGGCCAGCGGATGTGCTCGGGCGCCACGGCGGCCTTGAACGCCTTGGCAGCTTGCTGATCCTGCCCGGAAGTCGCTTCTTGTTGCGCGCGTCCTGGCGGTCCTGGTCGATCAGTATCGCGGCCGTGGCCGTTTCCGCTGCGCTGGTGGCGGCGGCCACCGACGGCGTGGTGCAGTCCCCGCAGCCGCTGTTGGCCTGGATGGCGTTCACGCCGTGGCTTGCGGCCACGGTCCGCCACGGCCCGCGCGGCGCGCTGGTGCTGGGCCTGATCATGGGTCTGGCCTGGTTCGTGCCGGGGCGGTGGGACGTGCCGGGCACGCCGGCGCAGGCAATCAGTGATTCCGTCTGGCAAGGACATCTGTGGACGATTGGCTTCTTCCTCACCTACGCCCTGCCTTTCTCGCTGTTCGGCTGGATCGACGCCCGCTGGCTGCGCCAGGCGCCGCCGTCGACGCTTCAACCGATTATCCGCGCCGGTGTGCTGGCGACATTGATATGGGTGGTCTGGACGCCGTTTCCCGTTACCCCGGCAGCAATGGTGGTCGACCATACCAGCATGATCCAGATCGCGGAGCTGGGCGGCGAAGCCTGGGTGCTGTGGCTTGTCCTGCTGCCATCGGCCGCTTTGGCCGGGCTTTTCAGCTATAGCGACAACAATCTTCGCGCCATGGCGCCGACCCTGGGGCTCAGTGCCTTGCTCCTGCTCGCTGCCTGGACGGCAGGCACCTTGCGTATCCAGTC
>RECK01000103.1 GCA_007694055.1 Wenzhouxiangella sp. | reverse complement strand
CGGGGCGACCTCGTCGCTGAAGGCCCAGAAGGGCCGGCGGATCCAGCGCGAAAGTTTCGCCAGCAGGGCGATCAGCAGGCCCATCTCGGCGTTCATGGAGCCGGACACGTCCAGGTAGACCTGGGCCGTGCCTTCCGGCTTGTGCACGCTGCCCTGCCACACCGCCTCGGGCAGGTAGGGCAGCCAGCGCGAGGCCAGGAAGGCGCGCCGGTCGCCGGGCGAGAGCACCGGGATGCGAAAGCGGTGATCCACCGGCTGGCGGTTGCTGGAATGGCGGTCGGGTGTCAGGTGGCGGCGCAGCACGGCCGTAGCCTGGCGCTTCCAGGACTCGGCCGGGTCGTGGGCGGCATTGAACAGGGCCTCGTAGGGATTGGCGGCAACGCCGCGCTCGCGCGGGCAGCGCCAGATGCCGTCGCCGTTCATGGTCTTCAGGCCGCGGTCCAGGGCGTCTTGCAGGCGCTGCGGCAGCGGCGGCGAGCTGGGCTGGGTGTCGAAGTCGTGGTTGCCGAGCAGGCGTTCGGGGATGCCTCCGGACAGTTCCGGCAGGGCGGTTTGGGCAATTTCCTCGATATCGTCGACGACCAGACGCCCTTCATACAACGCATGCCAGGCGGCCACCCACGGCGGCGCGCTGACCGGCGGGCCTTTGCCCGGGTAGATGCTGTAGCGCTTGTACTCGGCCACTTTCAGCGGGCGTAACAGGCATCGAATGCCCTGCTCGCGGCCGTAGTAGCGGCTCATCAGCGCCGAGTACTCCGGCCCCAGCTGACGGTGGATGATGGCGTTGATGATGGCGTCCAGGGCCAGGTGGCGGGCCGGGGTCAGCGGCACGCTGGACTCGGTGTGGCGCAGCAGTACGTGCAGGTACTCGTGCATCAGCACGGCCTTGACCTCGTTGTCGGTGTGGCAGTGTTCGGCAACGAAGGCCAGGTTGACCAGCAGGCGGGGGCGTTCTTCCAGGGTCACGGCCAGGGTCGGGATCTGCCCGGTGAACTCGACGGTGAGGATGCGCAGCACCGCGCGCACGGCCAGCGGGTTGTCCTCGGTCAGCTCGGCGAGGATGGCGTGGAAGTCGGCCGGGCTCATGCGTAGAACCCCCGCGGGTCGTACAGCTCCAGGCCGCGGCCCAAGCTGGCGCTGGTCCACAGCACCGGCCGGTCGGGGTCGAAGCGCTGGGCGGTGCACAGGCCCAGCAGCAGGGCCTGGCGCAGCACTTTTTCGGGCGCTGCGGTGGCCACGTTCAGGCGCCGGATGGGCTTTTGCATCGGCCGGCACAGCAGCGGGCCGGGCGGCAGGTTGACGCAGTCGCGCAGATCCTCGGGTGTGAGCAGGCCGGCAGCTTGGAGCAGGCCGTTGAGCACGGCTCGCGGATTGGTTTCTCCGAAGTCCAGCCCCAGCCGGAGTACCCGCGGGCAGTCGATGTTGCCGCTATCGCGGCCGAGCAGGGTGGCGCGGATGTGCTCGATGCGGGTGCGGCTCATCGGCCCGCCCATGTTGGCGTGGTACTCGGCGATCAGTTCTTCCATTTCGTGGGCGGGGAGAATCATGCCGGCCGCCTCCGCCGCAGCAACGTGACGCAGGCGTGGATTTGTTGTTCCAGCGGCTCCGGGTCGCGCGGGCGAACCTTGTTGAGCAGGCACCAGTGAAAGAACTGGCTGGCCCGTTCGCGTCGGGCACCGCGCCGTTTGCGGGTGATCTCGGCGTAGGTGGCCAGGTCCGGATGCGGTTTGGACGGGCCGTTGAGTCGTTCCTGCCAGGTCAGTTCGCCGTCCAGGTCCAGCATCGGCGAACCCAGCCGAGCCAGATCGTTGACCCCGTCGGCGGTCAGCGGCAGTTGCCCGGCAATGGCGGCCGGGGTCAGGGCGAAAGCAAATGCGGCCGCGCGCGCCTTGTCCTCGGTGGCCAGGAGCTGCGCCACGGCCTGGCTGCCGATGTCCGGGTCGCGACATTGGTTGAGCAGGACTTTCAGCTTGTCGGGCAGGGGCCCGGCTGCCAGGAACTGATGAATCCAGCGGTCGGGCGAGCGCATGGCCACGCTCCAGGCCAGTTCGTGGGCAGCGGCGACGGCGCGGCGGTCGGGCTCACTGCCCCAGGCGATGTGTGGCAGGCTGGCCTGGAGCACGCGGCGGACCAGGGCCTCGTCTTCGCTGCCGCTGACCACGCTGGCGGCCAGCAGGCTGCGCGCCATCAGCCGCGCGCGCCGGGGCGAGATGCGGATGCGGGCTTCGTTGAGTGCGCCCGTGACCTCGGTGGCGTAGTCGATGATCCAGGCCGGGCAGTTCGGCAGGCGTTCCAGGAAGGTCAGGCGCCAGGCCCGCAGTCGCCCGGCCAGCGCGCCGTTGTCGCTGGCAATGCGGCCTTCGCCGGACGGGTCGGCGATGCTGCGCTGTTCTGCGCTTTTCAGGCCGTTCCAGTCGGCAGCCTGGACAAACAGGGCGAAGCGGTCGGCCAGGGCCGGGTCCAGCGCTTCGGACCCGGTGTAGTCCTCGACCGACTGATCCGCTCCCGTGACCGGGTTCATCGCCGCCCAGCGGTAGCGCAGCTGGTCCAGCGCGATGCCCTGCAGGCGCCGCTCGTGAACCAGCGCGAACAGCCGGTTCTGGTGTTCGGGCTTGCAGCGGCTGATCTCGTCGATCAGCACCGACTCCGCCCCCCACACCG
>RECK01000007.1 GCA_007694055.1 Wenzhouxiangella sp. | reverse complement strand
CATGCTCGAGATCTTTGTGCCAGCGTTCGTCACCTTGTTCGTGACTGTCGACCCGGTCAGCATCATCCCCATTTTCGTGTCGCTGACCCTTGGCGCCAGCCGCGCGCACAAGATTCGAATGGCGTTGATGGGCTGCCTGATTGCCACCGTGCTGCTGCTGCTTTTCGGTCTTTTCGGACAACCGTTGCTGGACAACTTCGGTATCACCTTGCCGGCATTCCGCGTGGCTGGCGGTATTCTGCTGTTCCTGATTGCCCTGGAGATGCTGTTTTCCAAGCGCAACGAGCGCAAGTCAAAATCAGCCGAGGAGATCCATGATCACTACGAGCCTGAAGATATCTCGGTATTTCCGCTGGCCATCCCGCTGCTGTGCGGACCCGGCGCGATCGCCTCGATCATGCTGCTGACCGCCGACCAGGCCGGCAACCCCGCTGGTCAGGCGCTGGTGCTGAGCGCTGGTGTGGTCGTGATGCTGATCGGCGCGGTTTTGCTGGTGCTGGCCGCCCGATTCCAGCACTTCATCCCGCAGACGGTCAGCAACATCATCACCCGTCTGCTGGGCATGCTGCTGGCCGCGCTATCGGTGCAGTTCATTTTCGACGGGCTCAAGACATTCTTCATGGCCGGCTGAGCAGTTGCGCTGAGTGCGTCCGCCCACCTGCCGGTCAGCGATGCAGTTGGCCCGCTCTTTCCGGCTGGAAAATCACTTCTTCGATCACGACTTTCAGGCTGCTTCCGTCTGACCGGGGCCATTCGATAGTATCGCCCTGAGTGAGGCCGAGCAGGGCACTTCCGACCGGCGCCAGGATCGAAATCCTTGAGTCAGAGTCGTCCATGTCCTTTGGGTAGACCAGGGTTCTGGTAAAGACCTCGCCGGTGGACAGCACCTGGAACCGGACCGTCGAGTTCATCGAAACAACATTGTCCGGCATGTCTTCCGGCGCCACGATTTTCGCCCTGAGCAGTTCGGCTTCGAGACTGGCCTTGCCGGGAAAGCTCTGAGCCTGCAGGGTTTCCAGCAGTTTATCCAGGCGCTCGGCATCCAGTGACGAAATGGTGATTCCGGGTAGAGTGTTCATGACGATTCGTGGCTGTGTTGAAAGTAGGATGACAGATCGGCCAAAGCCGGGGCCGAGTGCTTTTGCCCAGAGCATTCATCTATACATCTGGTCGATCGCCCCGGATAGCAAGGCATTTGCTCGGAGGGACTCTCTACGGGATCTCAAGCAGCCGGTGCATCAGGCCCTGGTAGTCGGCGCCCAGTGGCTCGGCGTGACTCGGACGGTTCATCAGCTCGGCCAGCGCGGGTGGCAGTTGCACGGGCTGATGAATCAGCGGTTCAACAACGCCCTCGAACTTGGCCGGGTGAGCAGTAGCCGCGAGCAGGTGAGGGCGGTCGTTGCCGGCTTCTCGCCTGCGCACCAGGGATTCCAGCGCGCAGGCCGTATGCGGGCAAACGGCCATTTGGTGGTTTTTCCAGGTCGCGACGATGCGCTGCCTGATGGTGGCATCGTCGATGCTGATGGCGCTGATGCCGGCCCGGCGCAAATCGCGGTCACGGTAGAACCAGGCCAGGCGCTCGAAGTTGCTCGGGTCACCGACGTCCATGGCATTGGCCAGCGTCTCGATGCCGGGCCGTCCGGCGTAGTCCTGGCCAGAGAAGTAGTCTTCCAGGGTGCGATTGGCGTTGGTGGCCAGCACGATCTCGCCGATGGGCAGGCCCATGTCGCGGGCCAGTATGCAGGCCAGCGCGTTGCCCAGGTTGCCGGTGGGCACGATCACGTCGATGGCTTCGGATGCATTTGCGGCTAGTTGGGTGACCGCGTGAGCGTAGTAGCTGACCTGGGGCAACAGGCGGCCAATGGAAATGGAGTTGGCCGAGGTCAGGGCCAGTGACTGGCTCAGCTGCTCATCATTCAGCGCCTGTTTGACCAGGCGCTGGCAGTCATCGAAATTACCCTGGACCTTGAAGCAGTGGATGTTGTCACCAAACGCCCCGAGCTGATGGGCCTGGCGAGCCGAGACCCGACCATCGGGATAGAGGATGACCACGCGAAAGCCCGGCCGGCGGTGAAAGGCAGCGGCCACCGCGCCGCCGGTATCGCCGGAGGTGGCAACCAGCACGGTCTGGATCGGATCACCAGGCTCGCGAAGTCGTGCCATGCAGGCGGCCAGGAAGCGGGCAGCGAAATCCTTGAAGGCGGCGGTAGGGCCATGAAACAGTTCCAGCACCCACGTTTGATCCGGCCCTATTTCAACCAGTGGCAAGGGCAGATCCAGGGCCTCGTTGCAGATGGCCCCAAGCTCGTCGGTCAGACGACTGCCGGCAAAAAACGGTGCAAGCAGCCGGCTGGCCGTGGCCGGCAGGGATGTTGAGGATTGAAAGGCATCGGGCGCAAATGCCGGCAGTTCGGCAGGAACGAACAGCCCACCATCCGGCGCCAGGCCGGCCTTCAGGGCCTGGCCCAGATCGACAGACGAGCCGACGTCGTTTCTCGTGCTCAGGTAGCGCATGCCAGAATCCCGGAAAAAACCGTGTATCGGCCCGAAGTATAGCCAACTGCCTGGTCGGTGTCGGGCGTGGCTCAGCAATATGCTTTCGCGTCGCGTCGAGTGGGTTTCATTTATCCCATTATCAGCGGGGTTTTGGCTGCCTGAAGCCGGGAGCGCTTTTGCTTGCTGCCAGCTGATGAAAAAGAGATTGGAAGGGTGG
>RECK01000269.1 GCA_007694055.1 Wenzhouxiangella sp. | reverse complement strand
GACGTGATCCCGCCCGGCAACGGCATCATGCACCAGATCAATCTCGAGCGCATGTGCACGGTGGTTGAAGTGCGCGACGGTGTGGCTTTTCCCGACACCCTGGTTGGCACCGACTCGCACACCCCGCATGTTTGCGCCCTGGGCGTGATTGCCATTGGCGTCGGCGGCCTGGAGGCCGAGAACGTGATGCTGGGCCGGGCCTCCTACCTGCGCCTGCCTGACATTGTCGGGGTGAAGCTGACCGGCAAGCCGGCCCCGGGGATGACGGCGACTGATGTGGTGCTGGCGTTGACCGAATTCCTGCGCAAGGAGCGGGTGGTCGGTGCCTGGCTGGAATTCTTCGGGCCGGGTGCGCGCACCCTGACCGTAGGCGACCGGGCCACGATCTCCAACATGACCCCGGAATATGGCGCCACGGCGGCCATGTTCCACATCGACGAACAGACCATCGATTACCTGAAGCTGACCGGCCGCGAAGACGCCCACGTCAAGCTGGTCGAGGACTTCGCCAAACACACCGGCCTGTGGGCCGACGATATTGCCGGCGCCGAGTATGAGCGCGTGCTGGAATTCGATCTGTCCCAGGTGGTGCGCAACGTGGCCGGGCCGTCCAGCCCGCACAAGCGCGTCGCTACCAGCGATCTGGGTGCCGCCGGCATCTCCGGACCCTATGAACTGCCCGCAGATGGCTCCATGCCTGACGGCGCGGTCATCATCGCTGCCATTACCAGCTGCACCAATACCTCCAATCCGCGCAACGTGATTGCCGCCGGTCTGCTGGCGAAAAAGGCCAATGCCATGGGCCTGGTGCGCAAGCCCTGGGTGAAATCCTCGTTTGCCCCGGGCTCGATCGCCGTGCGCCTGTACCTGCAAGAGGCGGGCTTGCTGGAAGAGCTGGAGAATCTGGGCTTTGGCATTGTCGCCTTCGCCTGCACCACCTGCAACGGCATGAGCGGTGCGCTGGATCCGAAGATCCAGCAGGAAATCATCGACCGCGACCTGTACTCGGTGGCCGTGCTGTCCGGCAACCGCAACTTCGACGGCCGCATCCACCCCTATGCCAGGCAGGCCTTCCTGGCCTCGCCTGCCCTGGTCGTGGCCTATGCCATCGCCGGCTCGGTGCGTTTTGATATTGAAAAGGACGTGCTTGGCCACGATGCCGATGGCAAGCCGGTTACCTTGAAAGACCTGTGGCCCAGCGACGAGGAAATCGACGCCATCGTCGCCAGCAGCGTCAAGCCGGAGCACTTCCGCCAGGTCTACGAACCGATGTTCGGTAAGAAGTACAAGCGCATCAAGAAGGTTGATCCGCTCTACGACTGGCGCGAGATGAGCACCTACATCCGTCGTCCACCCTACTGGGAAGGGGCACTGGCCGCCGAGCCATCGCTGGCCGGCATGCGACCGCTGGCGGTGCTGGGCGACAACATCACTACCGACCACCTGTCACCGTCCAACGCCATCATGGCCGACAGCGCCGCCGGCGAATACCTGGCGAAAATGGGCCTGCCCGAGGAAGACTTCAATTCCTACGCCACCCACCGCGGTGATCACCTGACCGCCCAGCGCGCCACCTTCGCCAACCCGCGCCTGATCAACCACATGGCCGTGGTCGATGGCGAGGTAAAGCAGGGCTCACTGACCCGGCTGGAGCCGGAGGGCGAGGTCATGCGCATGTGGGATGCCATCGAAATCTACATGGAGCGCAAGCAACCGCTGATCGTGATTGCCGGCAAGGACTACGGCCAGGGCTCCTCGCGTGACTGGGCCGCCAAGGGCGTGCGCCTGGCCGGGGTCGAAGCCATCGTGGCCGAAGGCTTCGAGCGCATTCACCGCACCAACCTGATCGGCATGGGTGTTCTGCCGCTGGAATTTACCGACGGCCACGACCGCAAGACGCTGCAGATCGACGGCAGCGAGACTTTCGACGTCAAGGGTGACCCGGCTCCGGGCGCCATCCTCACGCTGGTCATCCACCGCAAGACCGGCGAGCACCTGGACATTCCGGTCAAGTGCCGTCTCGACACCGCCGAGGAGTTGAGCGTTTACAGCGCCGGCGGCGTACTCCAGCGCTTTGCCCAGGATTTCCTCGAGGAATCGGAAGCAGCCTGATCACTCGAATCGATTGCGAAAGATGATCGGGCTGGGCAAGACTCTCTGCTTTCAAGTAAATTTCAACTCAATTTCAAGTTGGCAGGACCGCTTGCAGGCATCGTTTGCCAGGTAGCGGGCCTGGAATCCGACCGATCCTGGCCCTGGTCAAGCGAAGCCGAGGGATCGTTGTCATGCGCTGTACTGTCTTGCTGTCTGGGCTGTTGTTCTTCCTGCTGGCCAGTGCGGCCAGCGCCGCGACCCTGGTGGTGACCACGGTGGCTGATGTCGTCGCCAATGATGGCGAATGCAGCCTGCGTGAGGCCATGCTGAATGTCGAAGCCGGCAATCAGTCCGGGTCGACCGACTGCCCGGCCGGCGACCCAGGCGGCTCGGTCATCGAGTTCAGCGCCGACTTGATCGGTCAGACCATCGTCTTGTCGGGCCAGACACTGCCGATCATTACCCGGAACCTGGACATTCTCGGGCCGGACAGCGGAAATCCGGGCGGGCTGACCATCGATGCCAATGGTCAGTCCCGACACTTTCGCTTTCAGCAGGCCGAGCAAGTCACCCTGTCGGACCTGACCCTGATCAATGGTCGCGGGCCCATCAACCAGCCAGGTGGCTCAGTGCTGATCGAGGACGGCGCCAGCGCGAGCTTCAACCGGGTGCACTTGCTCAACAACGCGACGTTTCCTACGTTTGGACGAGGCGGCGCAGTTGGCGTGATCAATGGGGCGGCTCACTTCAACCAGAGCGTGTTGAGCAGTAACCACTCCGCCGGCCATGGCGGCGCCGTCTACGCCAGCGAGTCGGTGCTGTCCTTCGAGCATTCCCAGATTGTTGGCAACAGTGCCAGCGCCAGCAATCCCAGTCACGCTCAGGGCGGCGGCATCTGGCTGGCCGACGGTAGCCTGAGCTTCAGCAACGGGATGATCTCTGACAACACCGCCGCGGGGCCAGGCGGCGGCGTATTCGCCGAGAACAGCACGCTCAGTGTCTCAAACGCGCACGTTTCAGGGAACTCGACAGACGCCATTGGCGGCGGCATGGCGCTGGAAGCGGTGGCGCTGGACATCACCACCACCACCATCTCCGGAAACCAGGCCGTAAGCTCTACTGCCGGCTTGCGCGTGGGCGCCAACAGTACTGGCCAGATCCGCAACAGCACGTTCAGCGGCAATTCCTCCGGCGGGGGCGGGGTTGCCCTTAGGGTAAGCAACAGCTCGGTCGACCTGATTCATGTCACCGTGGCGTTCAATGAGACTACTCAGAATCAGACGGTCATTTTGTCAGAGTCGAACGTTGGTGGCTCCGACCAGCTGCGCGTGATCAACTCACTGCTGTTTGGGCGCTGTTTCGCCCAGCCGACTAGTCCGATCATCAACATCGGCTCAATGGCAAGTGGCCCCGGTTGCGGCTCACCGGCCCTCCCGGAAGCACTGTTTGAACTTGCCCCGCTGGCTGACAACGGCGGCTTCGCAGCCACCCATGCCCTGGGTGCCGGCAGCGTGGCGATTGCCCAGGCCGGGGACTGCGTGCAGGACTGGGAGGTGAGCGAGGATCAGCGCGGCCAGGCGCGCCCCGGACTGGCCGGCCGGGCCTGCGATGTCGGCGCCTATGAATCCACGTTTGCTGCCAACGTGGCGGATCTGGCGCTGTCGATCAGCCCATCGGTGACCGACATTCAGCTGGGGCAGCCTGCCACTTTCCTGGTCGAAGTCGAGCAGGCCGGACCGCAGGCGGCCATCGATATCGAGGTGGCGATTGATCTGCCTGCAGGCTTGTCATTCAACAGCGCCTCGGCCAGTTCAGGCGCGTATGACCCCGGCACAGGGGTATGGCTAGTGGGCGCGCTGGCCGCCGGTGAGTCGGCTTCGTTGAGCCTGGTTGCCACCGGCCAGGCTCTGGGCGAACAAACCCTGGCCGCCGAAGTCAGCGCCAGCACGCCGGACCCTGTGCCGTCCAACAATGCCGCCTCAGCCACGATCGAAGTCTGGCCGGTACCCGGTGCGCTGGTGGTAACCACCCTGGCTGATCAGGTGCTCGAGGATGGCGCCTGCAGCCTGCGCGAAGCCATCCTCCAGATCAACGACGGCGAGCCTTCGGCCCTGAACGACTGTGCGCCGGGCAATCTGTTTGGATACCTGAACGAGATCCGTTTCGACCCTTCGCTGGCTGAAGGCGTCATCGCCTTGAATGGCACCGCGCTGCCGGTGCTTGCGACCGGGATGCGCATCGAAGGCCCGCTGGCCGAGGATGCCCGCGGTATCACGCTGGATGCCGGTAGTCAGTCGCGGATTTTCGAGGCCGCCGGCAATCACAATATCACCCTGGTCGGCTTGACCTTGACCGGTGGCCGCGTCGAAGGCAGCGGCGAACACGGTGGCGCCGTTCTGATCAAGGAGGGCGTGAGCTTGAGAATGGAACATGCCCGCTTCATGAACAACGAAGCGGCCGGCAGCGGCAGCGGCGGCGGGGCGGTGGCGGCCGTCGACAGTGCCATTGAGCTGTTTGACTGCGAACTGGGAGAGAACAACAGCGTGGAAGGTGATGGCGGGGCGATTCATGCCGACAACAGCAACCTGAACCTGATTCGCTGCCTGCTCGCAAGCAACAAGGCGGGCGTCGGCCGGGGCGGGGCAGTGTATGCCGACAACGACTCTCGGTTTACCTACCTGGAGAACACGACGATATCGAACAACCTGTCGGGGCTGGACGGTGGCGGACTGCATGTGACCGGGGAGCTGTACGTTACCTTTTCGACGCTCTACAACAACGTCGCCGGCAGCGGTGCCATGGACCTGTTCGTCCAGAAGCTTGAGCCCGTTGACTTTGAGGCCCTCCTCATCTGGCACAGCCTGATCGTACAGGAGCTGCCGGGGGCTGGCAGCTGCACCGTAATTGGCTCAACCCAGGATATTCAATCCAGCCTGAGCACGGATGCGGCCTGCCTGGGTGTTGCCAGCAGTGCTGCCGACATCGGACTGCAGCCGCTGGCCGACAACGGCGGCCCGACCCGCACCCACGCGCTGGCGCCCGACAGCATCGCCGTGAACATGGGCGACCCTGAGTGCAGCAACTACATTTGGGAGGGCGGGTTGTTCCACGACCAGCGCAACCAGCAGCGCCCGGGCATCGGCTCGACAACCTGTGATGCCGGCGCCTACGAGCGCCAGGTCATCCCGGTCGATCAGATCTTCTCCGACCGCTTCGCCTCGCCGTGAAAATGGCAGTGGGCCACCGGGCTACGGGCGCCTCAGAATTGGTAGCCCGGGGCAACGTCCCTGGGGCCATGGTCGGATGGCCACCGATGCTTTGGAGCTGGCTCCGGTCAACTCCCCGGGCAGGTGCCCAGTTGCCATATCGTGCCGTCCAGGCTGAACAAGGTGTTGGTGCCGTAGGTCGAGCCGGGCATGGGGTCGTCGCTGCCCTGGGCGAAGTAGCTGGGTGCCCAGAAGCTGCCTGAGCTGTAGGCGCGTCCGGCCCAGCGGTGCAGGTAGTTCATGGTGGTGTGGGACTCGCAGCCTGGCGCCGGATCAAGTTCAGGTTGAGGTTCGGGTTCGGGTTCTGGCCGGGGTATAGACATGAACCTGGCTGAAGCCGCCGATGGACTGGTTTTGCTGCCAGCTGCCGGTTTGGGCCTGAACCGTCCCCAAGGGTAGATACAGCATCAGGAGCAGGACGGACAGGAAGCTGCCGCGGCCAGGGACATCAAGTAATGGATGCAACGAAGCGGTGGGGCGGGTCATGTTCCAATCTCCCTCAAGATAGTGCATTCACCCTGCCACGGACTGTATTGCCAGGACCATTGGACCAAAGGGAAGCCGGGTCGGTATCGTCAGGCTGCCATCCGGCCACGCGAATCGCTCCAGTTGCGGTATCGTTCGCTTCATCCATCACTGCAAGAGAACGCCATGACGCCAACTGAATTCGTTACCCGGCTGGGCAAGGCCCGGGCCTCGGCCATCCTGCGTACCGATGTGCCCGATGTGGCCATTGCGGCCATGGAGGCGGCCGTGCGCGGGGGGTTCACCATCTGCGAGTTCACCCTGACCATCCCCGACGCGCTGGACGTCATTCGCGAGTTTTCCCAACGCTATCCCGATGTTGTCGTCGGCGCCGGCACCGTGCTGGAAGTGGACCAGGCGCATCAGGCGGTCGAGGCCGGCGCCCGCTTCCTGGTCTCGCCGGTGGTCGACGAGACGGTGATCAAGGCGGCCAACGAACTGAATGTGGCCGCCATGCCGGGTACCCACACCGCCACCGAGATGCTGACCGCGTTCCGCGCCGGCGCGCCCCTGCAAAAACTGTTTCCCGCCCCGGGTATCGGGCCGGATTACGTCAAGGCCTGCCTGGGCCCCATGCCCTTTCTCAAGCTCGTGCCCACCCACGGTGTGAACCTGACCAATGCTCGCGACTGGCTGGCCGCCGGCGCTTATGCCATCGGCTTTGTTGCGCCCCTGTTTGATCCCGCTCTGGTGGCCGACAGGCGCTTTGACGAACTCGAGAGACGCGCCCGTCAGCTGCTCCAGTCACTGGATTCCTGAACACCGGGTCCCTCACCGCAGTAGCGTCCAGCAACCAATCGTGTGATGCCTGTCATTTTCCTGCGCACGCCACCTGCCTAAGGCCAAGTCTCCGGTGCATCCCGGTCAAGCGCTGTTTGCTCGATCCGGGCGCGACAAGAAATCATTGAAAAGCCGACCATAATAGCGACTGTCCGGCACGGTTGTGTGAGTGAAGAAAAAATTCACTAATGTCGATTCTTTATTAGAAAAATCAGTTATTTACATTCACCTGGCCTGCACATTGCGGGCGTAGATTTCCGCCGGCAACAGTCGCAATCAACATTTTTTGGCTGACGCTGCCTGCCCCAGGGGATCGAGATGGGTCTTGTCCAGTAATCAGCCACCATTAGTGAATGGAGATACCCATGGAAGCTCTATCGTTTGGACAATACGACCTGATTTACAATGCCTTTTCGTTTGGCATCGCGGCCATGCTGGCAGCCACGCTGTTTTTCTGGCTGGGTTTGTCGCAAATCGCTCCGAAATACAAAACCGCCGTCATCATCACCGGCCTGGTGACCTTCATTGCCGGATACCACTACCTTCGAATCTTTGACAGCTGGGATAGTGCCTTCACCGTTATCGACGGGTCCGTCGAATTAACCGGCGTGGCCTTCAACCAGGCTTACCGCTACGTGGACTGGTTGCTAACGGTTCCCCTGCTGTTGATCGAATTGATTCTGGTGATGAGCCTTACCAAGTCCGAAACCGTGCGCAAGAGTTTTGCCCTTGGTGGCGCCGCGGCCCTGATGATCCTGCTCGGTTACCCTGGCGAAGTCTCTGGCGGAATCGACGGCACCCGTTTCCTGTGGGGTGCGCTGTCGATGATTCCGTTCCTCTACATTGTCTACAGCCTGTTTGTCGGCTTGTCCGACTCCATCAACAGCCAGCCTGCTGAAGTCCGTGGACTGATCAATCTGGCGCGCTGGGTTGTCGTGCTGTCGTGGAGCTTTTACCCGGTGGTGTATTTCGCACCGTTCGTCATTCCCATGGATGGCGGTACCGCGACGGTAGTGATCGAAGTTGGTTACACGATCGCTGACGTGGTTGCCAAGGCCTTCTTTGGTGTGCTGATCTTCATGATTGCTTACCGCAAGTCACAGATCAGCGCCTGAGCGCTGGACGACTGACAGGTCGCTACTGCGCATGAGCGTTGACAGCTACGTTCGGACTTCTGACCATCGTGCTGCAGGCTTCTCGCCTGCAGCACGGTTGGACGCGAATTCAGATCTGTTGATGCTGGTTGAAACACTCATGCACAACCTCGTTGGAACAGGGACGGGCAGCGCGGCTCAACAAGCCGCGCTGACCCATCTTCAGGCCGGAGGCGGACGATTCCGCGCCCGGCTGGCCATTGACGCGGGACTTGCCCTGGAACTGGAGGCCAATCAGATCATCGCAGTTGCCAGCGCAGTTGAATTGCTGCACAACGCTTCGTTGATCCATGATGACTTGCAGGACCGTGACACGCTAAGGCGTGACGCTCCGGCAGTCTGGGCGGCGTTTGGTGATGCCGTTGCCATTTGTGCGGGTGACTTGTTGTTGTCGGCTTCATACGCGGCGCTTGCAGGCGCCGGTACACGGGTGTCCGATCTGATGACATTGCTTCATCAGCGAGTCAGAGCTTTGATTGCTGGACAGGATGCCGATCTGGCGGCTAGCCAGAATCACGTCAACCTCGACGACTATGAAAATATTGCTGCCGGCAAATCCGGCCCCCTGCTTGCCCTGCCGCTGGAACTGGCACTGAGGCTTGCCAATTGTTCAGCCCACGCCCCGATTGCTGTCGCCTGCGGGCGGCATTTCGCGCTGGGTTACCAGATGTTCGATGATCTTCGCGACGTTGGCGGAGATCGTGAAAAGGCGTCGCTGAACGCCGTGCTGGTCATGGAAAGCCTGGGGTCTGACCAACCCGAACTGGATGTGGCGATGCATGCAGATCGTCATTTTCGCACGTCCGCAGTGCTGGCATCGCAGCTGCCAATGAATTGTGGCCGACTGCTGGCTGGAACCGCAAAGCGACTGAGTCAACGCTTGCCGCACAAGGAGAAAGCATGAATCGTGTCATCGTCGTAGGCGGTGGTTTTGGCGGCATGGCGGCCGCACTGCGGGCTCGCGCCAGGGGTTACCAGGTCACCTTGATTGATCGTTGCCCGCGCCTTGGTGGACGTGCCCAGGTGTTCGAAAGAGACGGGTTTCGTCACGATGCGGGCCCGACTGTGCTGACGGCGCCGTTCTTGTTCCAGGAGTTGTTTGCCCTGTTCGGCCGCAAGCTGGAGGATGCCGTCAAACTGGTGCCGATGGAGCCCTGGTATCGCTTCGAGTTTTCCGATGGACAGCGCTTTGACTACGGTGGCAGCATGGCCCAGACGCTGGCCGAGATCAAGCGGATATGCCCCGAGGATGTTGCCGGTTACCAGCGTTTGCTGGAAGATTCCCGCCGCCTTTACGATGTCGGATTCACCGAGCTTTCGGATGCACCGTTTCATAGTGCCGGCTTCATGTTCAAGCAGGTGCCCCACCTGGCCCGACTGGGAGCCTGGCGCACAGTCTGGCAAATGGTCAGCCGGCGCCTGCGCAGTGAGCATCTGCGCCAGGCTTTTTCCATCCAGCCCTTGCTGGTAGGCGGCAACCCCTTTGACACCACCAGCATCTACGGGCTGATTCACTTCCTCGAACAAGCGCACGGCGTTCATTTCGCCATGGGCGGTACCGGGGCACTGGTCGATGCCATGCAGGCGCTGATGGAAGATCAAGGCATCGAAATCGAACTCAACACCACGGTTGAGCAGCTGACCGTCAGCGCCGGGAAAGTGACCGGTGTCGTCCTCGCTGACGGATCTTCACGAACTTGCGACGCACTGATATCGAACGTCGATCCGGCCCACCTTTATCAAAACATGCTGCCGTCCGAAAGCAGTCGGGTCTCAGCGCGCCTCAAGGCCCGGCACTCGAAAAAATCGATGGGTCTGTTCGTGTTGTTTTTCGGTACCGATCGTCAGTACCCGGATGTCGCTCACCATACGATCTGGATGGGCCCCCGTTACCGGGAACTGCTGGCCGATATATTCAATCGCAAGGTGCTGGCCGAAGATTTCTCGATTTACCTGCACCGCCCAACGGCAACCGATCCGAGCTTTGCGCCGGCCGGCTGTGACAGCTTCTATGCCCTGGTGCCGGTTCCCAATCTGGAAGCAGACATCGACTGGGAGGTCGAGGGGCCGCGTCTTCAGGAACGCGTGGTCAAGGCTTTGGCCGGCACCATCCTGCCCGGACTGGAGCAGCATCTGCGCGCCGATTTTTTCATGACACCTGAAGACTTCGCGACTGATTACTTGTCCCCCCAGGGTGCGGGTTTCTCGATTGCACCGATATTTCGCCAGTCAGCCTGGTTCCGTTTTCACAACAAGGGAGAAGGACCGAGTAATCTCTACCTGGTCGGGGCGGGAACCCATCCCGGCGCCGGATTGCCGGGCGTGCTGTGTTCAGCCAAGGTGCTGGACCGCCTGTTGCCTGACCCCGTCAGCCAGTCACGGCGGCCTGCCACCGCAGCCATGGTCGCGCAGACATGAGCCTGGTGGTTTTCAGTGAGGATGGTGACCGCCGGCCGCTGGCGGCCGAGGAAACGCTGCGTTACCACGGCAGGACCTTCCACCTGGCCAGTCGCGTGTTGCCCGCGCAGATTCGATCCAGGGCGGCTCGGCTGTACGCTTTCTGCCGTTACGTAGACGACCTGGCCGACGCCGAGCATGATCTTGTGCATGCCGCCCGCGAACTGGCCAGGCTGCGCGATGATCTGGTCCGCACAACGCCGCGATCCGCCCAGAGCGCTGACTTTCTGGCCCTGGCAGCAGACATCGGCTTGCCGGTCGCGCCGGCGATCGATCTGATCGATACGGTCTCAAGCGACCTGGCGGGCAGGTGCCTGTCCTCGGAAGCTGAACTCGTACACTATGCCTATGGTGTTGCCGGAACGGTCGGGCAGATGATGTGCTCGGTGCTCGGGGCCGAGGACCCTCGGGCAGAAGCCCATGCGGTAGACCTGGGCATTGCCATGCAGCTGACCAACATCGCTCGCGATGTGGGAGAGGATGCCGGCATGGGACGCATCTATCTGCCCGCCAGCTGGCTTGGTCAGCTTGAACCCGGTGACATCCTGTCGCCGAATATCCGCCAGCAAGCAGCGCTTCATCAAGCCACTGCGCGTTGCCTGAGCCTGGCGGACCGATATTATTCCAGTGGCCTGGCCGGCCTGTGTTTCCTGCCGAACCGATGCCGTTACTCGATTGCCGTGGCCGCCCAGGTGTACCGGGCGATTGGCGACCGGGTTGCCGGCGCCGGTTATCGGTCCTGGGACCGTCGGGCCATCGTACCGACCCTGGCTCGCCTTCGCATCGGTGCTGGTGCGCTCCTCCGGCAACTGGTCAACAAGGCCGGAGCTTATGCGGCGCCTGTTCACCGCATACGGGTGATCGGATCTTCGCGAGGACCTGAAACCGAAGTCAAGGAGAATGCCTTGTGTCCACCATCACAGACGTCGATCTCCTGATCCTGGGGGGCGGCTGCGCCGGCCTGTCGCTGGCCATGCGTCTGGCCCAGTCTGCATACGCCGGCCGGGTTGCCATCCTGGAGCCGCGTCAACAGTACCTTGATGATCGCAGCTGGTGTTTCTGGGATCGGAACGATCATCAACAGTCCGGTCTGGTATCGAAGCGCTGGCGGCGCTGGAGTTTTTCCCGAATGAACCGCAGCGTTCGCGACTGCACGGCTGACAGCTATTCTTACCAGTATGTCAGCAGCCGGGATTTCTACAAGCGGGCACTGGAACTGATCCAAAGCTCGTCCCGCATTACCTTGCTTCGCGGCGAGACGGCGCTGGCGGTGGAGTCAGGTGACGGGCAGCTTGTAGTGACGACGCAGACCCGGAAACTGCGTGCCTGCCAGATCGTCGATACGCGGCCACCGTCAGCGAATCGGCTGGGACGAGCGCTGCTGCACCAGTGCTTCCTCGGTCGGGTCGTTCGGCTTGCCCCCGACTCACCCGGGGCCTTCGACCCGTTGTCGGTTGAGTTGATGACCGACATGAAGACCGATGGCCATGGCCTTCAGTTCAGCTACGTGCTTCCTTTCAGCCCGCACAGGGCGCTGGTCGAGGTGACCCGTTTCGCACCCTCGCCCGTGCCCAGCGCCCGGCTGGAGCGGGAGCTGGAAACGCTGTTGCAACGCCGGGGCTGGCAGGTGGAAAGCGTGGAGCGATCCGAGTCGGCCATCTTGCCCATGGGTTTGCCATTGGCTGAAGATTCGCTGCCTGCCGGCATGGTACGCGCCGGAACCGGCGGCGGTGCCCTGCGAGCAGCTTCGGGCTATGGGTTTCAGCGTATCCAGCGCTGGGCCGACGCCTGTTGTGCCAGCCTGGAGCAAGGTGGCCCGGCGCTTGGCCAGCCACCCGAGTCATCTCGTCAGCGCTTCATGGACCAGCTTTTCCTGCGGGTCCTGAGAGATCAGCCACAGTTGGGCCCGACACTGTTCGAGCAAATGGCAGACCGTGTGCCTGGCCAGGTATTCGTGCGCTTCATGAGCGACCAGGCCAGCTGGACCGACTGCGTTCGCGTCGTCGCCAGTCTGCCCGCGTATCCTTTTCTGAGAAGCCTGCTTTACCGCCCCCGTCACAACTCGACCCGATTGGCCACGCCGTGAACGCAAGAGCCCTGTCGACACTGCCGGCCGAAACCCTGTTTTTTTCAGTCTCGGCCATGCTGGTGATTGTGCTGGCAGCCACGGCTTCGATGTCATTGCCGTTCGCGGTGCAAGTGGGTTTGCTGAGCGTGGCCGTGATCGTGCTGGGCTTGCCGCATGGCTCTCTGGATGCCTGGGTTGCCGGAAAGGCCGGGCTTTATCAAGGCGGGCCTGGATGGGTCGTCTTCAACCTGCTTTACCTGGCACTTGCACTGCTTATCGTGGCTGGTTGGTGGTTCTCACCGGTCATTGCGCTCGGCCTGTTCCTGCTCATCAGTGCCTGGCATTTTTCTGATGACTGGCGCGAGCATCTGTCCCTGTGGCAACGTCTGACCGCCGCCGCCGCGCTGCTCGGCATGCCGGCCGTGTTCAGCCCTGAGGCTGTTGCCGCAATCTTTGTCACCTTGTCCGGTTCCGGCGCGGTGATGGTGGCCGAAGCTCTGCGTGCAGTCGGGATGGCGGCCATGCTGATCATGGTCCCGATCCTGCTTCGGGCGGCCCAGCGCAGGCAGCTTGCCGTGGTGGCCGAGCTGGGCCTGCTGGTGCTGCTGGCCATTTTCGCTTCGCCGTTGATCTACTTCCTGATCTACTTCTGCCTGTTGCACAGCCCTCGCCATCTGCGCGGCACGCTTGCATTGGCATCGCGCGAAGAGCGGCCTCGGGTGCTGGGCCAGGCAGTGGTCTACACGCTGGTTACCGTGGCGCTGGCGGGTACACTGGTCGCACTGGTCTTGCCATCGCAAGCGCTGTCCGAGCTGGCCCTGCGCATGCTTTTCATCGGCCTGGCGGCGCTGACTGTCCCCCATATGCTGCTGATGTTGTGGACCGCGCGCAGGCTATGAAAAAAATTTGGTTATATCCGGATCCCGCAAACCCCTCATTGCCCGCAAAGCACTGAGTACGCAGAGCCGGGCATGGGCTTTCTTTGTGCACAAAAGTGGCGGCAGCTGCACAAGACTTTATGCTTTGATGTAAACGGGGTTTTGGCTGTCTGGAGCCGGGAGCGCTTTTGCTTGCTGCCAGCTG
>RECK01000008.1 GCA_007694055.1 Wenzhouxiangella sp. | reverse complement strand
CACCAGCCCCTCGTTTTCCATCAGGCTGTAGGCCCTGGAAACGGTCATCGGGTTTATCCCGTGTTGGCGCGCCACTTCGCGCACAGACGGCAGTTCGTCGCCAGCCTGCAACTGCCCGCCGCTGACCAGGCGACGAACCTGGTCGACGATCTGGCGGTACAGCGGTGTGCCTGAGGCCGGGTTGATGTCGAGCAGCACGAGATGGGTTGGTTGGGTGTGTTTGGGTGTATTGATACTATAATACACGTTGGGGTTTTTCAAGGTAAAGGGAAATGGTGGATGGTAAGAGGGGAGAGGGGAGAGGGGAGAGGGGAGATGGGGAGGAGAGCGATTAACCGGGTGTTAATTGTCTTGGGGCTAAGCTTGCCGCTCCTTTTTGAGATCCGGGTTTCTGAAATGCGTATTTTCTTTCTGCTGTTGGTCACAGTCCTCTTTCTGTTGCCGGTGGTGGCGTGGGCTGATGGACAGGCGCTGGATCGCGATATGCAGGCGCTGGAACAGGCGCGGGATCTTGCTGCCATGCGAGCGCGCATGGCTCAGGCTGAGCAAGTCGAGCTTGATTCGCCGGAGGCCTGGAACTGGCGCGCCTGGCTGGCGACGGCTGATGGCGACTGGGAGCAAGCCGAGGAAATCATCGGTCAGGGCCTGGAGCGTTTCCCGGAATCGGCAGCCCTTGAGCTGCAGCGCACGGCCCTGATGGTCCGCGGTTTCAACGATGTCGGTAACCTGGGGGCCATGCGGCTGGCTCGGCGCGTGCGCCAGGGCTTCGAACGCGCGGTCGAGCTTGATCCGGAACACGTTGGTGCGCGCACGGGATTGATTCTCTATTTCCTGAATGCCCCGCGCATCGCAGGTGGTGGCGAGGCCCGGGCTGAGCCCCACCTGGAGGAACTGAAAAAACGATCGCTGGCTTCATATTACGAGATGCGTGCCACCCTGGCGGCATCTCGCAGCGAGAGCGAGGACGCGCTGACATTTCTGACCAAGGCCCTGGCCCTGGAGGAAACCTCTGGTCGCAGACTTAACCATGGCCTGCTGCTGCAGCAATTCAATGACTATGGGCAGGCAAGAGCGGTCTTCACCAGCCTGGTGGAAACCTACCCCACCCATGGCGCTGCCTGGTACCAGATCGGGCGCACCAGCGTCCTGGCCGAGGACTGGCTGGAGGAGGGCAGGCAGGCTTTCGAGCGATTCCTCGAGCTGCCCGCATGGCCGGGTGACCCGTCGCCGGCTGCGGCCTGGTGGCGGCTGGGCCAGCTGCATGCCCTGGCTGACGACAAGGCTTCGGCACGCTCTGCCTTTGAACAGGCCCTTGCGTTGGATGGCGAGTTTGAAGAAGCTGCCAGATCGCTGGACCAGCTGACCTTGGCGGATTAACCAGAGATTAATGTCCCAGGCGCTATGCTTTCCCTACGTAGCCGGACGCCGGGGGTGGTCCTTTTTTCCACCATCCTGAAAATGCAGGGTCAATAATCATGTTCAACAAGAAAGAAAGCAGTAGCGATGGCGATATGCCACGGCCGACGCCAGAGCCGGTCCGCCGAGAAGTCAAAGCGGATTCACGCGCCGTGATTGGTGCGTCGATACATGTCGACGGCACGCTGCGCGGCAACGAAGACCTGGTTATCGAAGGCAAGGTCAACGGTACCGTCGAGCTCAAGCAGAACAGCGTCACCATCGGCGCCCAGGGTGAGGTCAAGGCGGATGTCTATGCCCACACCATATTCGTGGACGGCAGTATGGAAGGCAACCTGGTCGCTTCCGAGCGCATCGTCATTCGCAAGTCGGCCCGCATCCGCGGCAGTGTGACGGCCCCGCGGGTCAGCCTGGAAGACGGAGCCCGCTTCAACGGCACCATCGACATGGACCCGGAATCCGAAGTGCTGGCCAAGGCTTTTTCCAAGCGACCGGACAAGCGTCCGCCATCATCTCCGGCAGCGAACGGTTCCGGCAAGCCTGAGACCAGGGCGCCGGGCTCGGCGCCAGCCTGAGCGACGGGTCGATGCTCGCATCTGCGGCCCTTGACCGGGCCGAGCTTTCGCCTGCGGTACTGAGAGCACCGCTGTTTTCAGAGTTGATCGCTGGCTTGAGCGAAGAGCAGCGGCACGTGGTGCTCGACCTCGGGCCGGCCCGGGCCGGGCTGATCGAAAGGCTGGGCCTGTTGCGATGTCGTCTCGATATCCTTGACCTGCCTCGATCCCTGGCCCGATTGCTCGAACTGCAAAACAGCGACGATGAGGACGACCAGCTGGCCGTACTTGTCGACTGCCTGCCGTCGACCACGCCTGAGCCTGCCGGGGTGGTGTTGTGCTGGGATTTGCTCGATTACCTGCCGTTGCCGGTGACGTTGCGCTTGTTCGACCTGTTGCGTGAACGTGACCGACTGGCGCCGGGTGCCCGCCTTCATGCCCTGGTGGAGTACGCCGCACCCAGCATGCCCGGCAGTCCGCGTCGAGTCGGACCCAACCTTGACGGTGATCTGCTCATCGATGCAGATCACGGTTCACCGCGCCCCTCGCCTCGGCATTCCCTGGGCACCCTGGTCAAGCACCTGCCCGGATTCCAGTCCGAACGCAGCATGCTGCTGGCCAATGGCATGCAGGAATACCTGTTCCGGTTTTCGGCATCCTGACCTTGAGTTGGTGGCAGCTGTACAAGGCTTTGTGCCTTGATTTGAAGGGCGTTTTGGCTGTCCGGGGCTGCTCGCACGTTTTGCTTGCTGC
>RECK01000009.1 GCA_007694055.1 Wenzhouxiangella sp. | reverse complement strand
GACCCGACCTGCCCCATCCACGCCGAACTCGCTGCGATCGTGCGCAAGACCATGGGCCTGGCCGAAACCTTGTCGGCCGCGCTGTCTCCGCTGGCTGACCGGATCATCTGGGCCTTCGTGTTCGGCTCCGTTGCCAGGGGCACTGCCACGCGGCGAAGTGACATCGACCTGCTGGTGATCGGCGATCTGGAGTTCGATGAGCTGTCGCTGGCAATCTATTCCGCGCAGGAAGACATCAGCCGCGAAATCAACCCAAAGCTTTATCGCCCGGATGAATGGCAAGCGCTGCTCGATTCCGCTGACGGCTTTGCCCGCGATGTCCTGGGCAAGCCACGTATCGACCTGATCGGAGGCCCGCCGTGACGCTTGATAATCTGGTCGGCAACACGCTGGAACGGATCGAGCCCGATCCGGCAGCCATCGGCCGACTCGTGCGCGCCGCCGAGCGCAATCTTGCCGATGCCCGCATCGAGACAATAAGCTCGGAGAGCCGCTTTGACGCCGCCTACAGGGCCATTATGAAACTGGCCAACGCGGCACTCCAGGCCAACGGCTATCGGACACTGACCAGCCGACCCGGTCACCACATGACCATGATTCAGTCACTGACGCGCACGGTTGGGCTTGAACGCGAGCGCATGATTGCAATCGATGGTCTGCGCAAGCAGCGCAATGCCTCCGACTACTCCGGTGACCCGGTCTCGCCAGCCGCCGTGGAATCCTGCATCTCCAACGCCGAAACCTTGCTCGACCGCGTAAAAGCCTGGCTGATGGCCCACCTTCCGGAATGCCTACAGGACGGGGAGCCTTGATACCTCGATTCTGAGCGCCATGGTTTGGGTGCCAATGCCTATTGCAATAAGCTTCAGGTGGAACACCCTGGCAAACCCAGCCCCGAACCCCCTCACCGCAACTGACTGTCCTTGCTCCCCCGCCGGTTGTAGACCGCACTCTGGCGGTCTTGTGCGTCGTGTTCTTCCTGGCACGCAATGCACAGGCGCACGCCGGGAATCGCCGCGCGACGGGCTTCGGGGATGAACTCGCCGCATTCTTCGCAGTGGCTGCGGCTGGGGCCCTTCGGTAGCCGGGCGCGCGCCCGCTCGACGGCATCGTCGACGGTGCTGTCGATCTGGTCTTGTACTGCGCCGTCTCTTGCCCAGCCTCCGGCCATGTTGCGCGGACCTCGTCGGTCAATTCGCCGTGCTGGCAGACTTCATGGCTGGGCCTCGTCTTTCAGTGTCTTGAGTAGCGGCAGAAGTTCGGGCACATCATTCGCGCTGGCTGGCATCAAACATTGATCCGCTCCTGTTCGATACAGGGGCGCAGCTCTGGCCGCAGGGCCTTTTCGGTGACCAGGTCGACCGGGCAGCCGAGCAGATCCTCCAGGTAAAACTGCACGCCGAAATAGCGCTTGGAGGTGGCCGGGCCGTCAAAGGCCACCAGCACATCGACATCACTACCGCTGCTCGCCGTATCGCGGGCAGTGGAGCCGAACAGGGCCAGCCTGGTCACGCCGAAGCGGGCCTGCAGCTCCGGCTTGCTGCGGCTCAGCAGGTCAAGGGCTCGTTGTCTGTTCATCGCTCAGCCTCCCGAGGCGGACTCATTGTCTGGGCTTCCGCGCACCCGAAACTGCTGGGCGCACGAGGGTCATGCAACCCTCCTCGACAATACAACATCTGCTATGAGTCCACCGAATCCAGGACGTGTCTGGTGGCGGTCAACCTGCTGCTGGCCGACGTACTGTTTTTCGGCCGGGTAGTCGGTAGACGCGGGTGGACCAAGGCGCATGACGAGTCCGAAAAGTATGATAATGTCATACAAATGCTTCTTTTTTGATCACGGAATGTGCAATGGCGACGATTCGCAAGACCATCACTGTGACCGATCAGCAGGATGCCTGGATCGAATCCCAGGTCAGCGCCGGTCGTTTTGCCAACGACAGCGAGTTGATTCGGGACCTGATTCGACGCGAACAGGACCGCACTGCCGGTGTCGAGGCCATTCGCCAGGCGCTGATCGAGGGCGAGGCCAGCGGCGCGCCGCAACCCTCCGATTTCCGCGCATTCCTGAACCGCAAGACGAAACAGCACGAAGGCTGAACCTTTCTTTACTTCTGCCTCGAGGATTACGGGATCGCGGTGATTCGCATTCTTCACCAGCGGATGGATTCACCGCGACACCTTTGATCAGGACCAGAGCTAGGCTGGCCCGCGGCTGCTTTCAACGGCAGCGGTCCGGCCCAACCGCGTTTGGTTTGTCGTGGTGATGGTGCGGAGGGTTGCTGGTCGCGCTTATAGTGGCGCGAGCCAACCTCGGTTTCTGATCGCCCATGCCCGCTGACACGCTGCACCCATCCGGCCGGTCGTTGACCCGCATCGAGCAGCGGGTACTGATGGTCTGCATCGCCCTGGCGGCCGCCTACTGGCTGAGCCTCTGGGGGCCGGACTATCCTGGCCATTGGCTGCTCAAGGCCAGCCCGATGCTGCTGGCGGCAGCAACGGTGCTGCGGGTACTGGCGCCCCGGTTCGGGATTCCCATGGCGATCGGCTTTGTTGCTGCAGCCGGCGGCGACATCTTCCTGGCCCTGGACCGCCACCAGTTCCTGATGCAGGCCTTGCTGTGTTTCCTGGTCACCCAGATCGCCTACATCCTTGCCTTTTCCGGCCAGACGCGGCCGCTGGGTCGGCGCTGGAAGCTGTGGCTGCCGGCGGTGCTGTACGGTG
>RECK01000131.1 GCA_007694055.1 Wenzhouxiangella sp. | reverse complement strand
GTTTGTCCGATGGCAACGAGAGAGTCTCACTTGGTCAGCATCTACCAGTTGAAACCGGCCTTCCAGAACCTGCTCAGGCCCATTGTGGGCAAGCTGGCCGAGGCCGGGGTTACGGCGAACGCCGTAACCATTGCTGCAGCGTTGTTGTCGCTGCTTGTGGGCGCGTGCATCGCGGCCTGGCCGGCGGCAGCCTGGCCGCTGCTGATGCTTCCGGTGTTCCTGTTTCTGCGCATGGCGCTCAATGCCATCGATGGCATGCTGGCCCGCGAACATGACCAGCAAAGCCGGGCCGGTACCCTGCTCAACGAGCTGGGCGATGTGGTGTCGGATGCGGCCCTGTACCTGCCCCTGGCACTGGTGGCCGGATTCGATCCAGGGCTGGTCGTGACTGTCGTGGTGCTTGCCATCATCGGCGAGATGACCGGTGTGCTTGGGCCCCAGGTCGGGGCAAGCCGGCGCTACGACGGGCCCATGGGCAAGTCCGATCGGGCGTTCGTGTTCGGCGCCCTGGCGCTCTGGGTTGGTTTGAGCGGGCCGGTCGATCCCGGCCTGACCTGGATCCTGGCGGCGATGGCGCTGCTTTCGGCCTGGACGGTTTTCAATCGGGCCCGCGCGGCCCTGGCCGAAGGAGATCATGATGGATGAGTTTGGCCTGCAACCGGTCATCATCCAGGCCCTGGCCGGCATCTTCGTTCTGCTGACCATTGCCAGCATCATCGTTGCTCTTATCAAGTCCCGCCTGGGTGAATCGGCCCGGGCCGAACTGGTCAGCCGGATCCAGTCCTGGTGGCTGATGGTCGCGGTGTTTACCGTGGCCATGGTCATTACCCGCAACCTGTCGCTGGTCTTTTTCGCCCTGGTGTCGTTCCTGGCGCTCAAGGAGTACCTGTCCCTGGTGCCCACCCGGCGCGTTGACCGCCGGGTCATGTTCTGGGCCTATCTGACCATTCCCGCCCAGTATGTTCTGGTCGGCATGGCGTGGTACGGGATGTTCATCATCCTGGTTCCCGTCTATGCCTTCCTGCTGTTGCCCATGCGCATGGTGCTGGCCGGCGAGACCCGGAATTTCCTGCGCGCGGCCGGCATCCTGCACTGGGGGCTGATGGCCATGGTGTTCAGCATCAGTCACGTGGCTTTCCTGCTGGTGTTGCCGGAGGAAGTGAACCCGGGTGCCGGTGGTGCCGGGCTGGTGCTGTTCCTGGTCTTTCTGACCCAGTTCAATGATGTGGCCCAGTATTGCTGGGGCAAGTTGCTGGGCCGGCACAAGGCGCTGCCCACGGTCAGCCCGGGCAAGACCCTGGAAGGACTGGTGGGCGGCGTGGTCACCACCGTGGTCCTGGCCTGGCTGCTGGCGCCCTGGCTGACACCGCTGACCGTGGGCCAGTCCCTGGCCGCCGGGCTGCTGATCGGCATGGGTGGTTTCATCGGTGATGTCACGATCTCGGCGCTCAAGCGCGACCTGGGGGTCAAGGATTCCGGCAGCCTGCTACCCGGCCATGGTGGCATCCTGGACCGGATTGATAGCCTGATCTACACCGCGCCGCTGTTCTTCCACTTCGTCTACTACCTGCATTACTGATGGTCAGAGTTCTCCGCTGGCTGTACTTTTCCGTGCTGGTCCGGCCGGTGATCACCCTGATTCTTGGCCTCAACGTACGCGGCCGCGAGCACCTGCCGCGGCGCGGGCCGGCCATCATCACCGCCAACCACAACTCCCATCTCGATGCCATGGTGCTGATGTCACTGCTGCCCCATCGGCTGCTGCACAAGGTGCGCCCGGTAGCGGCGGAGGACTACTTCATGAAGAACCGCTTTCTTGCCTGGTTCTCTACCCGCATCGTCGGCATTCTGCCCATTGCCCGAAAGCGCTCGGACCCGGACGAGGACCCCCTGGCCGGCTGCTATCAGGCGCTGGAACGCGGCGAGATTCTGATCTTCTTCCCCGAGGGCAGCCGCGGCAAACCGGAGCAGATGGGCGAGTTTCGCGCAGGCATCGCAAAAGTCGCGGCCAGGTTCCCGAACGTGCCCGTGTTTCCAGTCTTCATGCACGGGCTGGGCAAGGCCCTGCCCCGCGGCGAAGGGCTGCTGGTGCCGTTCATGCTGGATATCTTTGTTGGGTCCCCAATACAGGGCCGGGATTACCCGGAAAACTTCCTGGTCACCCTGCGCGAGCGCATCGAGACCCTGGCCCGAGACAATCCGCGACCGGAATGGGACTGAGATTCACGGCCCTGATCTGGGGCCTGGCCGAAGCGACCCTGTTTTTCATCGTGCCGGACGTGATCCTGTCCGCCGTGGCCCTGCGCGACCGGGCGCTGGCCCTGCGCCTGTGTCTTTGGGCCCTGGCGGGTGCCCTGGTCGGGGGGGCTGTCATGTATTTCTGGGGGAGTCACTCAGGAGAGCAGGTTCGGGACGTACTGGTCCGGATTCCGGCCATCGGCGAAACCATGCTGGCAACCGTGGCCGACTCGCTGGAGGCCAGCGGCGTGCTGGCCACTTTCCTCGGCCCCCTGACCGGCACGCCCTACAAGATCTATGCCGCCCTGGCCCCGGAAGCTGATATCGCCCTGGCGACATTCCTGGCCATCAGCATACCCGCCCGCCTGATCCGGTTCGTTCTCGTTGCACTCGTCACCGCCTGGATTGCCCGGCGCTGGTTCTCCCACTGGACCCCCCGCGCGCGCCTGCTGCTCTTGCTGAGTCTCTGGACAATCTTCTACATCGCCTACTTTCTTGTCTTTGGTTTCAA
>RECK01000388.1 GCA_007694055.1 Wenzhouxiangella sp. | reverse complement strand
TTTGAAGTGGTGCCCAGTTGGTGATTGGAATAAAGCCCTATCCAGCGTGGTCCGTCTTGGAGACTGTCTTGGAGGAGGCGACAACTATCCTGACAGAGGGGGTAGCGCAGGCGCCGATTATTCGAAACGATCGCGGCAGATCGAGTCGACGGTGCTGCCCAGGTTGCCGAACACATCCGGCACCACGGTATCGGGGTCAGCTCTGGCGACGGCGGCGCAGCCGGCCGCGCCGTCACCGCCGCCCCAGCGAACTTATCCCGGGCACTCCAGCCCTGGGTTTCTGACCCGGCATCGGGATACAAGCCCTGGCGTCATTCCGCCGCTTGTTAACGGTCGCTTCGGAAATGCCTTCCTCGGCGGCTACAGGGGGGGCGGCCCCGGCGAGCTCGATGCGGCGTTGTGTTGGATCGAGCCCGCACGACGGTCATCATGACCTGCTCGATGGCTGCCGACCAAGAGCGCCGGCGACCGGAGTAGCCGGATCGGCTGCGGCTGCCAACTGATTTAGAGAGAAATTTTAAAGTTTTCGTAGGACTTTGTGCCCAGCGCCACCCCAGACTGTCGACAAGCACAATGGAGATCCCGTGATGAGAGTGTTGGGTTTTATCTTTCTGACAATGCTGCCCTTTACGTTTGCCAGTGGCAGCGAGTTCACCTACCAGGGCCAGTTGCACCATGCCGGGAGCCCGTTCAGCGGCAGCGCCAATCTGAGTTTCTTCCTGTTTGACAGTGCCGAGGGTGGGCAGCCGATCGGGCCGGTCCAGAGCCGGCCCGGCTGGCCGGTCGCCGACGGCCTGTTTCAGGTCGACCTGGACTTCGAATCTCTGGCCTTCGATGGCGGCGAGCGCTGGCTGGAAGTCTGGGTAAACGGGGTGGTTCTCGGTCCAAGACAGAAAATCTCTGTGACCCCGATGGCTCTGCATGCGCTCAATGTGCCGGCTGAGACCCTGTCCAGTCTCGACTGTCTGGCCGGTGAACAGCCGATGTGGAACGGCGTGCAGTGGACCTGTGTCTGGCCGGAGGACCAGGATACGCTGGGTGATTTGACCTGTGCCGTCGGCCAGATCGCCAAATGGAGCGGTGCCGCATGGACCTGTGCCATCGACGAGGACACGACTTATGTTGCGGGCAGCGGATTGAGCCTGAGCGGCAACGAGTTTTCCCTGGTCGGCAGCGGCTATGCCAATGTGCTGGTGGTGGCTAAATCCGGTGGTGACTTCGACTCGGTGCAGGCAGCCATTGACAGCATCGCCGATGCCTCGGCTGAAAACCCCTGGCTGGTCTGGGTGGCGCCGGGCGTTTATGAAGGGCGGGTGGTGATGAAGCCGTATGTAAGTCTGCGTGGTGCTGGCCAAGCGTCCACCATTCTGCGGAGCCATGGAGGCAATTTGGTGCCGGGCCCCAGTTACTCCAGCGTCACCCTGCTTGGCGCCGATCACACCTTTATCGAAGATCTGACCATTGAAAGTCGTGCGGCTGGCTTGAACTATGCCTATGCAATGGTCAACGAAGGCACATCGCCGACCATTCGCAGAGTCACTTTACTGGCCAGCGACGCCGCGAGTTGGGGCATGGCCATATTGAACCGGAACTCGGCCAGGCCAACGATGGAATCGGTCACCGCCCGGTCGGTCAATAATCTGCGTGGACGTGCCATCATCATTGAAAGTGACTCTGCTGTGCGGGTGAGAGATGTAGTCGCCGAAGTCCAGGGCCCCGGAGCAGTTGATGGCAGCTCCGCCTGGGCGATCAGCATCGCTTCGTCTTCGGTGGACATGGCGAATGTGCGCGCTTTCAGCAGTGGTGCTCAATCAAACATTGCACTCATGGCCTTCTCGGCATCCGATGTAAGGCTGAGTAACATGATGCTTGCGTCGGGTGCTGTGGATGAGGCCAACGGCGGGTCGCATATTGGCCTGAACCTCGGAGGTGGCTCTCGCGGCATCCTGGACGGAGTCCTTGCCGAGGCCTACGGTGGTTCAAATTGCTACGGTATCATTATTTCCCTGAATGTGGAGGTGGATGCCCGCAATGTCCGTGCCAAGGCAGCCGAATGCAGTGGCGTGGAGAATGGAATGGAGATCATGCACGGGAGTTTCGGTTTGTTCCGGGATGCTTTTTTTTCCGGTCCAGACTGGGGCATTCGCACTTTTCAGACTGGCACAGTTCGAGTGGTCAACAGTCAGATCAATGGCCCGGTCGGCAGCAACCTGGTCTGCCGCGGCAATTACGACGAGAACCTGGCCGATGTGAACTGTCCTTGAGGGCCCTTTTCCAGTGGATATGCCAGCAGCATCCTGATGGTCGCAGCAGCTGCTGTCGACCATGTCATGAGCTTCGGTCTTGACGACGACGGCTAGCTGATTGATGCAGGCCCGCTGTCACTGGCTGAAATCGTCGACAATATTGACGCACTATTGCCACAGGCGGTCACGGGCGTGGTTTCGTCGGCGCTTACTGTCAATCGGTATGCTGTGGAAAATTCCATCGTTGGCACCATTGATCTGCTTCCAGCTGAGAAACCGGCACTTGCAGCTACCGCAAGCGGATGCTTGACCGCGCTTGGTGAGTGGTCAGCAATGTGTTTGACGATAGCGCAGGCGCTGATTATTCGAAACGATCGCGGAAGATCGAGTCGACGGTGCTGCCCAGGTTGCCGAACACATCCGGCACCAGGGTGTCCGGGTCGGCTCTGACGACGGCGGCGCAGCCGGCCGCGCTGGCATGCAGATCGCTGGTGCAGATAAACAGGTCGCC
>RECK01000178.1 GCA_007694055.1 Wenzhouxiangella sp. | reverse complement strand
CCTATTGCCATCAGGGCTCTGCCTGTTGCGCTGCTCTCAGCCAGTCGCCGATTTGGTCGAGAAAGGGTTGCGGTGCGTTGGCCGCGATCATCCGCTGCTGGAGCTCATGGAGCCTTGCTGCCGCGCCTTCGGTCTCACCCTGCAAGAACCTGGCACGGGCCAGCGAGGCGTGAGACAGCAGCATCTGGAGCTGATCCTCCTGCAACGTGGCTTCGGATATCTCAACCGCTCGTTCCAGTTCTTCCCGGGCCTCGTCTGTCCGGCCCATTTCCAGCAACAGTCGGCCCAGGTTCAGGTGCCCGGTGCCGGTAAAGGCATGTTCGGGGCCGAGGGTATTGATCCGCATGGCCAGTGATTCGCGATAGTAGGGCATGGCTTGCTCGGCCAGGCCCAGGTCGCGCAGGAGGATGCCGTAGTTGTTGAGGTTGTAGGCCAGGTCGACGCTGCCGCCTTCGGGCGCCTCTCTGCGTTGCCAATCCAGCGCGCGCTCATACCATTCGCGGGCTTCCTCGAGCCGCTCCAGGCCGTGCAGGTTGAAGGCGATGTTGTTGTAGGCGATGCCGACTTCGGCCCGCTCCGGTTCGTGGTCCAGCCAGATCTGCAGGGACTTTTGTTGCTGTTCGAGGGCTTCTTCCCAGCGTTCCATCTCTGCCAGGATGACGCCGAAGTCGTTGTGGATGGTGGCCCGGGTCTCATGGTCATGGTGGGGGCCGAGCCGCTCCAGAACGGCTCGATAGCCGGCCTCCGCTCGACCAGGGTCGCCGCGCCGATAATCGATCCAGGCGATGTAGGCCTGGGTCATCAAGGTGCGGTCATCTTGCCGGCCGTAAAGCTGGCGATTGAGTTGGTCGGCGCGGGCCAGGTTGGCGAGCGCGGCATCCAGTTCCATCAGGCTCAGCTGGGTGTAGCCGATGGTGTGACGCAGCGGTGCCTCAATGGCCGGCTGGTCGGGAAAGCGCTCACCGATCATGGTACTGGCCGTTCGCAGTACATCGCGGACCGTGGCTTCGGCACCGGCCTGGTAAGGGTCGGCTTCGAGCAGTATGGTCTGCAGGAACTGGTTGATCTGCTGGGCCCGGTCGCGCTCGGCCCGGGCCTGCCCGGTCTGGTGAATCGCCACCGCCAGGCCAATCAGCAGGGCAGCGAAGGTACTTGCGGTCGCAGTCAGGCCGACCCAGTGTCGGGTAACGAACTTGCGTGCCCGGTAGCCGACCGAATCAGGACGCGCGGCCACCGGCAGGCCGCGGCGGTAGCGATGCAGGTCCTCGGCCAGCTCGGCGACCGAGCCATAGCGGCGCCGTGGCTCCTTGCGCAGGGCCTTGAGCACGATGGTGTCGAGATCGCCCCGCAACTGGCGGGGCAGGCGATCCGGCCGTGTCTGGCGCGCCTGGGCGATGGCTTCCAGCGCATCACTGGCGCGCACGGCCAGGCTGGGCCGGGTTGGCATGTCGCGACAGATCAGGCGTTCAGTGTCAAGAACCGGGGTGGTGGCATCGATGCGGTAGGCCGGGCCGCCGGTCAGCAGTCGGTACAGCAGCAAGCCCAGCGAGTAGACGTCGCTGGCGGTCGTGACCGGTTCACCGCGAAATTGCTCGGGGCTGGCCGCGCTGGGCGTGATCATGCGCAGCTGGGTCCGGGTCTTGTCCGGGTCGACGCTGTTTTCGATCAGCTTGGCGATGCCGAAATCCAGCAGCTTGACCTGGCCGTGCTCGTCGACCAGCACGTTGGCCGGCTTGATGTCGCGGTGGATGATCAGGTTTTGATGGGCAAAGTGCACGGCGCTGCAGACCTGGTCGAACAAGCCCAGGCGCTGATTGACATCCAGGCGCTGCTCGTCGCACCACTGGTCGATCGGCAAGCCATCGACGTATTCCATGGCCAGCCAGGGCAGCCCGTCCTGCGATGTGCCGCCGTCAATCAGGCGGGCGATGTTGGCGTGGGACAGCTTGGCCAGCAACAGTCGTTCGTGTCCGAAGCGCTCGATCAGCTGGGGAGATTCGAGTCCGGCCCGAATCAGCTTGAGGGCGACATGCTGGCCGAAATCCTTGTTGTCGCGGTGGGCCCGGTAGACGCTGCCCATGCCGCCCTCGCTCAACAAGGCGTCGATGATCCAGGGTCCAATCTTCTGACCGATCAGGCGGCTCTGGACCTGTTCGGCCAGCATGGCCGTTGCCTCGGCCTGGGCCGGCTGGTCAAGGAAGCTGTTGCCCCGACCATGGCTGGCGAGCAGGGCCTCCACTTCTGCGGCGAGCGCTGCGTCTTCGGCGCGCAGCGCATCGAGTCGGTGCGCCAGCATGTCGGGATCGTCCAGCTCACTGAGCTGGGTGAACAGGTCTCCGATCGCTTGCCAGCGTTTGGCGTCCATGCCCCCTCAAAAGTCTCCCGCGGGCACTTTTTGCAGCAGCCAGGCGCGAGCGAGATTCCAGTCGCGCTTGACCGTTGCCGCCGAGATGTCCAGGGCCAGTGCGGTTTCCTCGATATTCAGTCCGCCGAAGTAGCGCAGTTCAACCACCCGTGCCTGGCGCGGCGACAGGGTTGCCAGCTGTTCCAGGGCCATATCGAGGCTGATCAGCTGCTCGGCGCGCACGGGCGACATGTCTTCCAGCTCCGTGGGTGGTTCCGACTCCAGCCGTCGATCACGCTTGGCACTGTGCCGATGGCGGGCGCGATCGAGCAGGATACGGCGCATGACCGTGGCGGCAATGGCGAAGAAGTGGCTGCGATTCTGCCATTCGGTTTCCGACTGGGAAGACAACCGCAGGTAGGCCTCGTTGATCAGTTCGGTAGCCTGCAGGGTGACCGAACCGGCATGGGCGCGCAGGCGCCCTGCCGACAGGGATTTGAGCTCGTGGTAGACCAGGCGCATCAGACGCTCGCCAGCGTCTTGATCGCCGTTGGACCAGTCTTTTAGCAGTCGGGTCAGGTCTGCCTGGTTTTCCATTCTCATCCCCTTGCGATCTTCCGACACAGGGTGCCGGAACGATCTGATGGGGATTTAGTCTAGCACCTGGAACGGGCCTGGCGCGATGCCGGGAAATTGCCTACTGAAAACCGGGCTGGCCGACCTGTTCGGGAAATTGCGGGACTTTCTTCAGCGCACTGGAGTCGAACTCAAGCTCGTCGAGCCGGGCCAGCAGATGTTGGTACAGCGCGTCTTCCATGCGCGGCTCTCGGGCCATGATCCAGGCGTATTTGCGGGACGGATGGCCGACCAGGGTCCACTGGTAGTCGGCATCCAGGTCAACGATGTAGTAATCGAAGGTAAAGGGCCAGTAGAAGCGCACCTTCCAGCGTGCATTGCTCTGTTCGTCAACCACCCAGGCGATGCCTTCCAGGCTGCGCTCGGGGGCATCGAAGTCGCCCTTGCGGTAAAGATAGATGTCGTCCATGCGCCCGTCGTCGCGCAGGCGGTAGATTGCCCTGCCAGCAACGTTGCCACGCTCGCCGAAGTAGGGGATGTTGGCAATCACGTACCACTGGCCGGCGTAGCGATCGAGATCGACGCGGTCCACCGTTGCCAGCGGCGGGGCATTGCCGGTCGAGGCACAGCCGGCCACGGCGAGCAGGAGAATCAGAACAAGGGGTATACGTTTCATGACTGCATTGGACAACGAAGCAGGTGAAGACGGGCTGAAGCCTGGCTGTCCTTGCCGTGCGGCATGTTTCCGAGACCTTCTTCACAATCCCGGTTTGCCAGGCAGCCTGAAGACTTGCCAGTCCTGGTTTGAGCGGTTATGGTCTGAAAGTTGAGTCTGGCCCTGTTGTTTCCCTGTGTTGCCTGATGCGAAGAGCCGCTACAACCGCGTTGATCCTTTCGCTGCCGCTGCTGCTGCCGGCCTGTTCCGCTGTGGGGCCGCGAACGACCGATGGTCCTGGCGCCGATGGCAGCGGATATCTCGCATTCGAATCCCGCAGCCTGCTGGCTGCGCCGACCGATGGTGATGCCGGACTTTTGCAAGGTCGGATCGAGGCCGGCAGCGCCGAGCAGGTGCTGCGCTACAACGCTTCCTATTCGCTGCAATCCGACGCATTGATTCAGAGCCTGGCTGCTGATGAATACAGCAACGGCAGCGTGCCCGCGGAACTGGGTCGCCAGTCGTTGCGCCAGGAGCTGAAGCTGGAGTTGCCGGCTGCGCTGGGTGCACCCGTGCAGATCGATGTCCACAATCAACAGGATCTGCGCTGGTCATTCAACGGCGAGGCGCGGTCGGACAGCCAGCGCGCCCAGCTGCAGTGGAAGCCTGATTTCCTCGCCCTGGACCTGCACTGGGCCCCGCCACGCGATGTGACGGTGTCGGGTCAGGCCCTGGACTGCCATCTGCAGGCCAACCTGCGCCTGTCGTCGCTGCCGATGATCGAGGACAGCGATCTTGCCCTCGATGTGTCCGGCCAGACCTGTCGTATTCACGCGCCGGCACGCGGTGTGGTTGGGCTGGCTGCCCGGTCCGAAGCGCTGGCCTGGCGCTGGGGCCGGGTGCTGGACAACCGCTTGCGGCTGCAGCGGGTATCGCCGGAATGGCAGGACTTTGGCTTGCCGGCAGTCGAACCGGCCTACGAGCTTGGTCTCAAGCAAACACTGTCCCGGTCCGGCTGGCAGCTGGGTCTGGACATGGCCTGGCGCCAGGTCGATCAGGCCACGGTGCCAGAGCCTGTCTCGACGCCGGCCCGGTGGGCGATGAACGTGATGCTCAGCCGCGATCTGGGCTGGGTGGGTTTGACGGCGCGCTGGCTGCATGCCAACGATCCGCTCTGGTTCGTGCCGCTGGCCAGCCCGGTTGAGCGCGAGCGTCTGTCACTGCTGCTTGATTTCAGCAAGTGGCTGGCGCAGGTGCTGCCCGACCTGGACGGGAAGATGTCGGCCTCGCTGGAGCACATCGAAGACGCCCGTGGCGTTGACGACAACCAGGTCAAGTGGAACGTGCAGTTGACCTGGTAACGCCCTGCTGGCCTCGATCCGCTCAGCGGAACTGCTGGCCGTGGCGGACCACGATGTCGACATCGCGCAGGATGTTGATGAAGCGCAGCACGTCGCCGCGCACGGCGATGATGTCGGCGTACTTTCCGGCCTCGACCGTCCCCACATCATCCAGCACGCCCATCATGCGGGCAGGCCAGTAGGTGGCCGCGCGGATGGTGTCCATGGGGTCCATATCCATGTGATTGACCCAGACTTCCAGCTCGGCCCAGGTCGACTGGCAGTGGAAGCTCAAGGGCACGCCGGAGTCGGTGCCGATCAGCAGGGTGGCACCGGCTTCGCGCAGCTGGTCGAATTTCGGCCGCAGCGTCGGCTTGCGTGCCGCGGTCAGCTGAAAGTAGGGCAGGCGCTCGGGATGACGGATCGAGGCGCGGATGTCCTCGATGGTGTCCTCGGCCAGGCCCTGATGCCAGCACGGATCGTCGAGGTGTTCCGGGTTGCGGATGGTGTGGACATAGTTGAACAGCGGTTCCACCGTGGGCGTCCAGTACAGCGGTCCGAGATCCATGCGCGCCGTCCGTGCAGCCAGGGCCTCGATCACGTCTGCCGGGTAGATCGGCGCCGTCGCCAGGCCGGTGTGTTCGAAATTGTCGACCCCGGCGCGCAGGCCGCGCAGGATTTCCTCCGGGCGGTGGGCGTGGGCAACCACCGGCAAACCATGGGCATGGGCCTCCTCAACCACGGCCAGGTATTCTTCCTCGCTCATCTGGTCATGGTCGATCAGCTTGATGACATCGACGCCGGCCTCGGCCAGCTCGCGCACCCGGGCCCGGGCATCGTCGACGCCGTGCACGCCCCAGCGGTAATGATCCGTGCCGGGATAGGGCCGATGCTGAATGAAGGGGCCGGACACATACAGCGTCGGGCCGGGTATGTCGCCACTGGCGATGGCTTCGCGAATGGCCAGGATGTCGTCCAGCGGTGCACCCAGGTCGCGGGCCGAAGTCACTCCTGCCCAGAGCAGCTGGCGCGCAGCGGCCGGCATGATTTCATCGCGCAGGCGGTGAGTGTAGTGACGACGCCAGTGGGCGTAGTCGGCATGCCCGGTGATCATCAGATGGACATGCATGTCCCACAGTCCCGGCAACACGCTCATGCCCTCGGTAGAGATGACCCGGTGGTCTGCGGGTATCTCCAGCTGGCCGACCTGGCCGACCGCGGTGATGCGCTTATCGGCCACCAGGATCACGCTGTTGGCCAGCGGCGGACCACCGTTGCCGTCAATCAGCGTACCGCCGACCAGGGCGAGACGATCGCCGGCCGCTGCGGCGGCGGTGAACAGGGCTAGTATCAAAACGACAATCAGGCGCATGGCTGGGGCTCGGCTGGGGGCGTGGAGGTCAGGGGAAAAGCAGCAAGCTGTGGCGTTCCGGTTGTCATGGGCCTGCTCAGGCTGCGGCTCGAAGTGCCAGGTGTTCGAAATAGCCCAGGGTCAGGTCGATCTGTTCGGCGGCACTTTCGGCGCGGTTGACCACGGCGCGAAACGCGGTGTTTTGCGGCCGGTCCGCGGCGTACCAGCCCAGGTGCTTGCGGGCAATGCGCACCCCGGCCTGTTCGCCGTAAAAGGCATGCAGGGCTTCCAGGTGCTCGATCAGGATAGCGCAGACCTCGGCCGCTGACGGTTCGGGCAGATGCTTGCCGGTGGCCAGGAAGTGGCTGATCTCGCGAAAGATCCAGGGCCGGCCCTGGGCTGCCCGGCCAATCAGCAGGCCGTCGGCACCGGTGTACTCCAGGACCCGCTGGGCCTTCATGGGCGAATCGATATCGCCATTGGCCAGGATCGGGATGGAGAGCTGCTGCTTGATGCCGGCAATGGTGTCGTACTCGGCCTGGCCGGCATATTTCTGGTCGCGGGTCCGGCCATGGATGGCCAGGGCGGCGATGCCACAATCCTCGGCGATGCGGGCGATGGTCGGCGCGTTGCGCTGATCGGCAGCCCAGCCGGTGCGGATCTTGAGGGTTACCGGCACATCGACCGCTGCAACCACGGCCTTCAGGATCTGCGCTACCAGCGCCTCGTCCTGCATCAGGGCCGAGCCGGCCCAGGCCTTGCAGACTTTCTTGGCCGGGCAACCCATGTTGATGTCGATGATGTCGGCACCCAGGGCAGCATTGTGGCGGGCAGCCTCGGCCATGCGCTGCGGGTCGGTGCCGGCAATCTGAACGCTGACCGGTTCAGGCTCTCCGGCGTGGTCCATGCGCTTGCGCGACTTGCGCGTATGCCACAGGCCGGGATCGGCCGTGGTCATTTCCGACACCGCCAGGCCGGCGCCCAGGCGTTTGCACAGGAGCCGGAACGGCTTGTCGGTAACGCCGGCCATGGGGGCCAGGCCGATCGCGGGTGAAATCTGATGCGGGCCGATGTGCATGAATGAGGGCGGTGTCGGGCGTGTTCCTCTTCTGAACGTGCAGTTTAGCCGATGCTCGGGGGGATCAGCTTCGCGGTGCCTGGCCGCAGTGTATTATTCACGCTATCAGTCCGGACAAAATCGGTCGCAGTCGCACGGGCTGCTGCGCACCAGGACCAAAAGCCGGCGGGAGGCAAGGTCATGAGTCAGCAACAGGAACGACGGCGATTCCATCGGTTTCCGTTCGATGCCGTGTGTCGGCTTGATCTGGGCGCGGGCGGGGTATGGGACTGCGAATTGCTGGACCTGTCGATCAACGGTGCCCTGATCCGTCTTGGCGACGACCCGGTATCGCGGCGCAAGGCCGAAAGCCTGGTCGATAACGGCTCACTGCACCTGCGCCTGTCCGGCCAGCAGCGTAACGACCGGGTGGTGCTGGATCTCATGGTGCGTGCCGTTCGAGTCCAGGCTGACACGCTGGCCTGTCGCTTTGTTGCTGTCGATGAGGAAAGCTTCGCTCGTCTCAAGGCCCTGGTTGCCGACAACCTGGGTGATTCGGCCATGCTCGAGCGCGAATTGACCCAGCTTGACTACTGGCCGGGGTTGTCGATCTCGCCGAGCGACTGATCGGGCCTGAACCAGGCCTTGAAGACATCCTGCAGTTCTTCCAGTCCCAGACCTGAGGTGGCCGAGAACACCTGGACGCCAACCTCCGAGGCAATCCTGCCGCGCACCTGCATGTAGGCTTCCTTTTGCTTGCCCCGGCCGAGCTTGTCGGCCTTGGTCAGCACCAGATGCAACGCCAGGCCGCGACTGCCGGCCCACTCGATCAGCTCGACATCGGAGTCCTTGAGCGGATGGCGAATGTCCATGACCACGATCAGCCCGGCCAGCGCCTGGCGACGATCCAGGTAAGTCTGGATCAGGCCGTGCCAGTGCCGCTTGAGGTCGCCGCTGACCTTGGCATAGCCATAGCCCGGCAAGTCGACCAGGTGGCGGAAGGGGTCAAGCCGGAAGAAAACCAGTTGGCGCGTGCGTCCCGGGGTCCGGCTCGTCTTTGCCAGCGAGTTCTGTCGGCACAAGCGATTGATCAGGCTGGATTTTCCGGCGTTCGAGCGGCCCGCGATAGCCACCTCGATACCGGCATCCGGGGGCAGTTGCGGCATGTTGTGGATGCTGTCGAGGTACTGTGCGCGGTGGAGCAGCGATACAATATCGGTCACGGGCTGGCACGGGCGATGGCAAGCAGCGATAATAGCAGGTTTGGAAATCTCGACCCTCGAAACGGAGTACCTCGGAAAATGGCACGATACCTGGTGATGTTACTGGCCCTGGCGCCGCTGATGGCCGTGGCCGTCGGTGATCCCGAAGCCGGAGAGCAGAAAGCCGCGACCTGCGCGGCCTGTCACGGCACCGACGGCAACAGTGCCGTGTCGGCCTGGCCCAAGATCGCTGGCCAGCATGCCGACTACGCGGCGCGTCAGACCCGGCTGGTCCGCGACGGCCAGCGTGATGTGCCGGAGATGATGCCCTTTGTCATGAATCTTTCCGACCAGGACATTGCTGATATCGCGGCCTTCTACGAGCAGCAGTCGCTGGAGCCTGGCGTTGCCGATGAAGATCTGGTTGCCCTGGGGCGCAAGATTTACCACGACGGCAATCGTGAAACGGGCGTGCCGGCCTGCGCGGCCTGCCACGGCCCGGCCGGCAACGGCGTTCCGGGTGCGCATTACCCGGTCGTTCGAGCCCAGCATGCCGACCACTCGGCAGACCGGCTGCGCCGCTACCGTGCCGGCGAGCACAACGGCGATGACGACATGTACAGCCTGATCATGGTGGGCGTTGCCGCGCGCTTGACCGACGAAGAGATCGAGGCGGTCAGCTCCTACATGGAAGGACTGCATGTCGCTCGCTGGCCGACGGCCGGGCGGAACTGATCAGGCCGGATTCGGTCTTTAGCAGTGTCTTTGCGCAAATTTGGATCCGAGAAAAGCATGAAAGCGATTTCAACCCTGGCCGGTCTGCTGGCCCTGATCTCCCTGCCCGTGGTCGCACAGACCTTCGAGGAAGGTCGCCACTTCGAACGCATCGGCACGCCCAACTCGGTGCCCGAGGACCGGGTTGAAGTGGTTGAGGCCTTCGCCTACCCATGCCCGGCCTGCCGCAATTTTCATCCCGTGATCAAGCGTTGGGAGGAGTCGGCCCCCGAGTTCGTCGAGTTTTCGCGCCTGCCCATCGGGCTGCAACGCGGTTGGGATTTGTTCGCCCGCGCTTACTACACCGCCCAGGTGCTCGGGCTGGGCGAAGATGCGCACGAGGCCGTGTTCAAGGCGCTCCACGACGAGCGGCGCCAGATTCGCAATTTCGAGGACGTGGCCGCCATTTACAGTGACTTCGGCGTCGAGACGGGGACCTTCATCAATACCGCCCAGTCATTCGCCGTTGAATCTCACATGGGTCGCAATCGCACTGATGTCAGTCGTTTCGGCGTGCGCCAGACGCCAACCATGATCGTCCAGGGCAAGTGGCGTCTTACGCCGTCCAATTTCGATTCCTACGAGCAAATGCTGGCCGCGGTTGATTACCTGGTCGCACGCGAAGCCGAGGCGCTGGGCCTGACCGATGATGCAGCCGAGGCTGCAAGCGAAGTTGGCGTCGAGGCGACCTCGACCGAGGTGGCATCGGACTAAGAGTGCCCTCTGCCGAATCCGTGGCCCCGGAACCCGGTAAACAGCAGCTCAAGCTGCTGAGTTACAACATTCAGGCCGGGACCACCACAGGAAAATATCGGGAGTACTTCACCTCGAGCTGGCGTCAGGTGTTGCCGAACAATCAGCGCATCGCCAATCTCGATGCGATCGCCGAACTGGTTGCCGATTACGACATCGTGGCCCTGCAGGAAGTCGATTGCGGCAGCCTGCGATCGGGCTTCCTCAACCAGGCCAAGTACCTGGCTACGCATGCCGGATTTGAACACTGGAGTCACCAGGGCAACCGCAAGGTTGGCGTTCTGGCCCATGCCGGCAATGGCCTGCTGAGCCGGATCAAACCCAGCGCCATCGAAGAGCATCGCTTGCCGGGCGCCATCCCCGGCCGTGGCGCCATGTTCGTGCGCTACGGTGAGGGGCCGCAGGCCTTGTGGCTGGTAGTGCTGCACCTGGCGCTGGGGCGCCGGGCCCGGTCCCAGCAGCTGCGCTACGTGGCCGGTCTGGTCCGCGATTATCCCAACGTCGTGGCCATGGGCGACTTGAATACCGGGCCGCGATCGCGCGAATTGCTGGAGTTTTGTGACCAGGCCGGGCTGATCATTCCCGACCAGGGCATCCTGACGTTTCCCTCCTGGGATCCGCAGCGCGCAATCGACCACATCCTCGTTTCGCCGCGCATGAACATCGCCAGCCTGGAGGTGCTCCCGGTCACCTACTCCGACCATCGACCGCTGGCCATGACGGTCAACCTGGATGGCAGCGTTGCGCTACCAGGCCATGCGGATCGCGACCAGGATCAGGATTAGTCCGAACACCCGCTTCAGGCGCTGCTGCGGCAGCCGGTGGGCCAGCGCCACGCCGGCCGGGGCGCCAACCATCCCGGCGATGCCGATGGCCAGCAGGCCGGGTCCGTACAGGTACCCGTAACTGACCGGATGCTGCACGGTGCCGGCGCCAAGCACAAGGAATCCGATCACTCCACCCAGGGCGATAGGCCAGCCGCAGGTCGAGGCGATGGCCACGGCACGCACCATGGGGTAACCGTTGCGGGCCAGGTAAGGGACATTGAAGCTGCCACCGCCGATGCCGATCATGGCCGAAACAGCGCCGATCAGCGGCCCGAACAGGTACCAGCCGCGTGGCCAGGGTGTGCGTTCGGCAACCTGAGTTGCGCTGGCCAGCAGCATGCGCAGTCCGATCAGGCCGGCGATGACGGCGAATACCCGGGCCAGCCACGGCCCGGACAGCAGCAGGGCCAGCCAGGCACCGGCCAGGGCACCGACCGCGACCGCCGGTGCCAGCCTTCCCACACAGGCCCAGTCGATGCCGCCGCGACGATCATGAAACCAGATCGCGCTGGCCGAAGTCATGAGCATGGTGCCCAGCGAAGTGGCCACGGCCATGGGTACGGCAACGTCCACGGCCGCGCCCTCGGCGAGCAGGATCCAGGTCAGGGCCGGGACGATGACCAGGCCGCCGCCGATGCCAAGCAGTCCGGCCAGGACACCGGCAAGCAATCCGGTCAGCAAGAGAAGAATCAGGGTGAACAGCACTTGTCCTCGACGGTCAAACGGCGGATGATGAAGCAGCATGTTGGAGTACACGGGTACATGATGGCAAGTGTTGGCAGGGTCGCGCGGTCACTGGCCGGTTTTCTCGCCGCTTGCATGGTCGCGGCCGGCGTGCTTGCAGCCGAGCCGGACATGCCCGATCGCGAAGCCGAGCGGGAGCGGTTCCGGGCTGCCTGGTCGGATGCCGCGCGCGGCAACCAGGCCGCGGTGCTGCAGGCCATTATCGATCTGCGCGACTACCCGCTCACACCGTTCCTGGAGTTCGAGCTGCTGCGCCAGCGCATCGACCAGGTGCCTGAAGTCGTGGCGGAACAATTTCTCGCTCGCCATCGTGACTGGTCATTTGCCGGCGCCCTGGAAGCATCCTGGCTGCGCAGCCTGGCACGACGGGGCGAGTACGAGGCGCTGGCCCGTCATGGCCGCGCCTCGACTATCGCCGAAGTGCGCTGTCACCTGGCCCGTGCCGACCTGGCCGCCGGGCGTACCGAGGGCCTGGCGGCCACGGTCGAATCACTCTGGCTGGTCGGTCAGTCCCAGCATCGTGCCTGCGACCCGGTTTTTTCCTGGTGGCGACGCCAGGGCCATCTCACCCCGGACCTGGCCTGGCAGCGTTTCCACCTGGCCCTGCGTGCCGGCGAAAGCAATATGGCCCGGTACCTGCGTCGCTACCTTGACAGCGACCGGCGCTACTGGGCCGATCGCTGGCTTGCCATGCAGGCACAGCGCTATCCCACGCTGCGCGAGGCGCGGCGCTGGCCGGATCACGAGCAGGCCAGGCTGATTGTCGAGACCGGCCTGGTTGGACTGGCGCGTTCGGACTGGCAGCGCGCCGATGGCGCCTGGCGCCTGCTGCGCGGTCATTTCGACTGGCCGGAAGACCAGCTTGGTCGAATCACGCGCGAGATTGCCCTGTACCAGGCTGTGGCCCTGGACGAGGGCGCGCTGGCCGCGATTGATGCCCTGGACCCGGCGCACATCGATCAACAGGTGCTGGAGTGGCGAACGCGCGCCGCGCTGGCCGGCGGTCATTGGGAAGCGGTGCTGGAGTCCATTCAGGCCATGCCGCTGGTCGAGCAGGCGCGCCCGCGCTGGCGCTACTGGCGCGGTCGGGCCCTGGCTGAACTCAATCGGCCCGAAGCGCTGGTTGCCTATGCCAGCCTGGCTGCCGAGGCCAACTACTACGGCTTCCTGGCTGCCACCCGCCTCGGTCAGGATCTGACCGTGTGCAGCGAGGAGTTGAGTGCCAATGGCGCCGTCCAGCGCCGCCTGATGCGGGATGCCGAGTTCGAGCGTGCCCTGGAGCTGTGGCATGTCGGCCTCAATCACCATGCCCGGCGCACCTGGATCAGTCTTGCCCGCCGCCTCAGCCAGGAGGAGTTGCGCCAGGCCGCGCTGCTGGCCGCCTCGCACCAGTGGTACGATCGCGCAATCCATGCGCTGGGTAATGCCGGTGCCATGCAAGCTTATCCGTGGCGCTTCCCGATGATCGAGAAGGGACAGGTCATTGCGGCCAGTCAGCGCTGGGACGTGGATCCGGCGCTGATCTATGGCCTGATGCGGGCCGAATCGGCAATGCAGCCCGATGCCCTGTCGCCGGCCGGGGCCCGGGGGTTGCTGCAGCTCATGCCCACCACGGCCGAGGCGGTCGCCCGGCGCAACGGCCTGGCTTTCAACGGACAGGCCAGCTTGATGGCCCCGGAAATCAACATCCCGCTGGGCGTGGCCCACCTGGCTGAGCTGCAGTCCCGCTACGACAACCGCTGGATACATGTTGCCGCGGCCTACAACGCCGGCATCAGCGCGCTCGCGCGCTGGCTGGATTCCCGGCCGCTTGCCGATCCGGATATCTGGCTGGAAACGCTGCCATTTTTCGAGACCCGCGATTACGTGCCGCGGGTGCTGGCCTTTGCCACGCTATACGAATGGCAGTTGCAGCGCCCGCCGCGCGTGCTGGCCGAAAACCTGCTTCCCGGGCTTGTCCCTGAGGGTCAAGGCTTCAGCTGCACACCCTGACGTTACAATCAAGGCTTGAATCGTGAAGGAGCCGGACCAGTGAGCGGAAAAAAGATATTCATTCTCGGGGGATCCGGATTTGTCGGCGGCCACCTGGTCAGACGCCTGTCAGCTGATGGCCATGAGGTCACCATTGCCACGCGCTACGCGCCGGCCGCCCGCCACCTGGCCATCGTGCCCGGTGTGCGTATCCGCCAGTGCCGGCCGTACGATCTCGATTCACTGACCCAGGCGCTGGAAGGTCACGACCTGGCCATCAACCTGGTCGGCATTCTCAACGAGCGAGGTTTTGGCGGCAAGGGGTTCCGCCGCGCCCACGTCGAACTGGTCGAAAAAATCATCATCGCCTGCGAGGCGGCGCAGGTAAGTCAATTCATTCAGATGAGCTCGATCAATGCCGGTGAGGGCAGCAGCTACTACCTGCAAACCCGGGGCCAGGCCGAGCAACTGGTTCAGCAAGCCCAGGTCAGCGGCCTGCTTGACACCGCCATCTTCCGACCCTCGACCATATTCGGTCCGGATGACAGCTTTCTGAACCGTTTCGCCAGCCTGCTCAAGATTTCCCCCATGTTGCCGCTGGCCCGTCCCAACGCGCGCTTTGCGCCGGTCTACGTGGGTGATGTAGTCGAAGCCTTTGCCCGGGTGATTGCCGGCGAGCGTCTTGACGGCCAGGTCTACGAGCTGTGTGGCAGCGAGGTCTGGGCCTTGAAGGAGCTGGTGGTCTGGCTGCGCGACGAGCTGGGTCTGCGCCGTTTGATTATCGGGTTGCCGGACTGGATGGGGCAGATGCAGGGCATGGCGTTCAACCTGGTGCCCGGCAAGCCGTTTTCCAGTGACAACTTCAAATCGCTGCAGCTGGACAGTGTCTGTACCGAGAACGGCTTTCTGCGCCTGGATATTCAGCCCTGGGGCATGGGTGAACTGGCCCCGACCTGGCTCGGCGCCAGTGGTCGCCACGGTCGTGCCCGCACTGGCCCTGATGACCGTGACGCAAGCTGAACCCGACGCCGGTCTGGCCGTATACCAGGTCGGCGGCTCGGTTCGTGACCAGCTGCTTGGCCTGCCGGCCCCGGATCGGGATTACGTGGTCGTCGGCGCCACGCCCGAGGACATGATCCGGCGCGGCTTCCGGCCGGTGGGGCGCGACTTCCCGGTCTTCCTCCATCCCCGGACCCATGAAGAGTACGCGCTGGCCCGAACCGAGCGCAAATCCGGGCGCGGCTACCATGGCTTCGTTTTCCACACCGGTGCCGATGTCACCCTGGAGCAGGACCTGGCCCGGCGAGACCTCACCGTCAATGCCATGGCGCTGGGTCCGGACGGCGAACTGGTCGACCCCTTCCATGGCCGGCTTGATCTTCAGCGCGGTGTGCTGCGGCACGTCAGCGAGGCGTTTCGCGAAGACCCGGTCCGCATCCTGCGCCTGGCCCGGTTCGCCACCCGCTTCGAGCATTTCGAGATTGCCGCAGAAACCCAGGCCTTGTGCCGGCAAATGGTTGTCGACGGGGAAGTGGATCACCTGGTTCCGGAGCGGGTGTGGCAGGAAATGCAGCGAGCGCTGATGCACGAAAGACCCTCGCGCTTTATCGAGGTGTTGCGATCGGTCGGGGCCCTGGCGGTGATCCTGCCCGAGGTCGATGCCTTGTTCGGCGTACCGCAGCCGGCCCGCTACCATCCAGAAATCGATACCGGGCGCCATACCCTGATGGTGCTGGACCAGTCTGCACGGCTTCAGGCCCCGCTCCCGGTGCGCTTTGCCTGCCTGGTTCACGACCTCGGCAAGGCCCTGACGCCAGAATCGGAATGGCCATCACACCGCGGCCACGAGCAACGCGGTCTGGCGCCAATCGCTGGGCTGTGCCAGCGCCTGGCCGTGCCGGTGGCCTGCCGCGAGCTGGCCTTGCGGGTCGGGGAGTTTCACCTTCACGCGCATCGGGCCCTGGATTTGAAGCCGGCTACCGTGGAGCGGCTGTTCGGCCAGCTCGATGCCTGGCGGCGGCCGCAGCGCCTGGACGATTTCCTGCTGGCCTGCATGGCCGACCTGCGCGGGCGCCTGGGTCGCGAAGACGATCCCTACCCGCAGGCCGACTACCTGCGGCGGGCTTATGCCGAGGCGGCCTCGGTTGCAGCCGGGCCCTTTGTGGCCCAGGGGCTGGTCGGCCCAGGGATTGCCGAGGCCATGCAGCGCGAGCGAATCAGTCGGATTGCACGGGTTCGCGCTGCGCTTCCGGCACCGCCTCGCGCATGAGCAGCTGGGGCTCAAGCAGGGCTCGGCGATAGGCTGCAGCGGGGCGCGGCTTGCCCATCAGGAAGCCCTGGATTACATCGACCCGGCACTGGATCAGGTAGCCGAGCTGCTGGCGCGTTTCCACCCCTTCGGCCAGTACGGTCATGCCCAGGCTGTGAATCAGGTCGACCACGGCCCGGGTCATGTCGCGTTCGTGGCGGTCGCGTTCGAGGTTGACGATAAAGCTGCGGTCGAGCTTGACGTAGTCGACCTGCAGACGACGCAGATGGGACAGGGAACTGTAGCCGGTCCCGAAGTCATCAAGGCAGATCTTGCAGCCCAGCTCGCGCAGCTGGGAGATGGTGTTCAGGCCGGCCTCGAAATCCTGCATGGCCGTGCTTTCGGTGATTTCCAGGTGGAGATCGTTCGGGTCAACCTTCATCGATCGACACAGTTCGGCCAGCTTGCCGGCCAGGTCCGGCTGCTGAAAGCGCTGGGCAGACAGGTTGATCGAGACGGTTACCGCCGGCACGGCCAGGTCATTCTGCCATTCGTGCAGCTGGCTCAGCGCCTGGTGCAGGATCTGGTCTTCCAGTTCATCGAGAATGCCCAGGCGCACAGCCTGCTGGAGGAAGGTGCCCGGTGTCAGCAATCCGCGCTTGGGGTGATTCCAGCGCAGCAGCGTCTCAAACCCGGTCACCCGCCGCTGGCGGATGCTGACCAGGGGCTGGAAATATAGCTGGAACTGGTTTTCGCGCACCCCGGTCCTGAGCTCCTGCTCGAGCTTGATCAGGTTGTGCGGTTCAGTGTCGACCCGTCGGCTGCGGTGAACGACCAGGCCTTGTCCGCTGGTGACGGCTTCCATCTGGGCCTGCTGGGCCAGGTCGATCAGGGCCACGGCATCGATCTGGTCGTCGGGTGCCAGGCACATGCCGCCGCTGAGCGCCAGGAACAGCTCCTGGCCGTGGTGCACCAACGGCTCGGAGGTGGCCGAGAGGATCTGTCGACACTTTTCCGTGGCTCTTTGCCGGCTGCCTACGTTGGGAAGAATGGCGAGGAAGTCGCGCTCGCCAGCCCGGCCAAGAATGGCATCGGCCGGGAGACGCTGGCGCAGCCGCTCGGCCAGCTTGCGCACCATGCGATCGGTCTCCTGCCAGCCCAGGGCCTGACTGATCAGTTTGAAGCGATGTACGCCGATGGCAAGCACGGCAACCCGGTTGCGCTTGGGGGTGGCCGAGCTGACTTCAGTGGCCAGCTGGTCCTGAAGCTGGCGTCGATTCGGCAGTCCGGTGGCCTGATCGTGCATGCGGAAATGAACCAGGCGCTGCTCCGCGCTCTCGGCCTGGCTGCGGGCGCGCATACTGCGCCGGCGTTCGATTTCCAGCAGCCAGATCACGATGCTGTAGCCAATCAGGATCTGCAGCAGGAATCCGACCAGCCCGGTATAGCGTGCGTGCGTCAGCACCTCGTTGTTGAGAGTCATCCAGGCGCTGATCGCACTGATATACAGCATGTAGCTGGCGTAGGCGCTGAAGGCCAGCGGAACCAGGCGCGCGCTGAACATATCGCTGGACCTCAGCGAGCGCCACAGCATGATTGCAGTGACCGCAAAGGCGATGCCGGTAACCGCGTGCAGGAGGGAAAAACGCACCAGGTTGCGTATCGCTGCAGCGTCTGCGGCAAAAGGGGTGATGAGTGCGCTGCCCACGCCGACAGCCACCATCAGGACGACCAGAGCGAGATTCAGCGCTGTCGGAACGGGCCGCTCGGTCACCGCCTCCCAGGCGCCCATCATCAACCAAAGCACGTGCAGGTAGGCCATGGCCAGGGAAAACATGGACAGGCCCAGGCGAAGGTTCGGGTCGATGCTGCCGTCTTGCAGTCCATTCGAGATCAGCGCCGCCGTGCCCAGGTACAGTGACATGGCCAGGCAGCTGAGTGACCAGTGGCGCAGAAATCGATGTTTGAACGCTATCAGGAACGATAGCAGCAGCGCGGCCAGGATCAGGCTGAATACCGATTGGGCGACCTGAACCGCGATGATGGTTTCAATGTCCTGCACGGAGCAGCACCCTCCTGAACACCCGAAAGCCGGAGGATCTGGCTCCGGTCAGTTTTGTTATGGCCCCAGCCACCCCTTGAGCGGCTACATTACCCGATTCCGTGACTAATGTCGCGATTTCGGTCATGGCAAGCCCCCCTGGCTGGACAACAGTACGAAATTCCGGGGCACTATTGGCCAAACCGATGGTCAATTCGTGGATGATATCTGGATTGACAGAATCCCTACAGCCCTCCGCTAATCTGCGCGCTCTTGGAGAGGAGAAACATTCGTGCCATTGACCCGTATTGGACTGGGCAACCCGGTCGCCGTGGCCGTGGGCTGCATTTTGCTGGTGATCTTCGGCCTGATCAGCCTGAGTCGCCTGCCCGTCCAGATGACGCCCAACATCGATCGGCCGTCGATCTCTGTTTCGACCGGCTGGCGGGCGGCGTCTCCGGCCGAGATCGAGTCCGAGATCATCGAGCCGCAGGAAAACCAGCTTCGTGACGTTCCCGGTCTGCAGCGGATGCAGTCAACAGCCAGCCAGGGTCGAGCGTCGATCAACCTGGAATTCGACGTCAATGCCGATATCAACCGCGCCCTGATCGAGGTCATCAACCGGCTCAACCAGGTGCAGCGTTATCCGGTCGACGCCAGTGAGCCCACGGTCCGGGTCGGTTCCGACCAGTTTGGCGACACGATTGCCTGGTTTTCGATTCGTCCGCTGCCCGGGAATGATCGGCCAATCATCGAATATCAGGATTTCGTCCAGGAAGTCATCAAGGAGCGCATGGAGCGTATCCCCGGTGTTTCCTCGGCCAACCCGCGCGGCGGACGTCCGTTCGAGGTACGCATCACCTTCGATCCCTACCGGGCCGCGGCCATTGGTATTGATCCGACCCGGATCGGTCAGCGACTGGGCCAGAACGCAGATGTATCCGGCGGTTTCCAGGAAGTGGGACGGCGTCAGTTCACGGTCCGCTTTGCCGGTCGCTACAGCATTCCCGACTTGCAGAACCTGGTCCTGGAGTGGCGCGACGGCAGGCCGGTCTTTCTCGGTGACGTGGCCACGGTCGATCGGGTCATGCGCGACAACACCGGTGTGATGACCCAGAACGGCGGCCCGTCGATCTCGATGAACGTCATCGCCGAGCCCGGGGTCAACGTGCTCGAGGTCATGGGTCAGCTCCGGGCCACGGTCGCCGAACTGGAAGAAACGCATCTGCGCCCGGCCGGCCTCTACATCGTCCAGGTTTCGGATGACACCATCTACATCCGCCAGTCCATCCGCATGGTGGCCACCAATCTTCTGCTGGGCATGAGCCTGGCGATCCTGGTGCTGTGGTTCTTCTTCCGCAAACTGCGTGCGACGCTGATGGTCGCACTGGCCATTCCGCTGTGCCTGTGCTTTTCGTTCATGGTGCTCGATGCGGCCGGACGTACCCTGAACGTCATTTCGCTGGCCGGCCTGGCCTTTGCAACCGGAATGGTGCTGGATGCGGCCATCGTGGTGCTGGAAAACATCGTCCGCCAACGTGAACAGGGGCGCGATCCCATGGAGGCCGCTGATCGGGGCACCGGCCAGGTCTGGGGCGCCTTGCTGGCCTCGACGGCAACAACGGTTGCGATTTTCCTGCCGGTGATCTTCCTGCAGGACGAAGCCGGTCAGCTGTTCGCCGACCTGGCCGTGGTCATTGCCGCGGCCATCGTCTGTTCGCTGCTGGTGGCCATCATCGTGCTGCCCACGGCCAGCTATCGCCTGCTTGGCGAGGCTCGCCTGGTCGATCGCCATCAGCATTGGTGGAAAGAGGCGACCGGCCTGGTCATGCGTCTGACCGATACCCCGCGCCGGCGCTGGGGCTGGATCGGTGGCCTGACCACGGTGCCCATCCTGGTGGCCTTGTTGTTGCTGCCGCCGGCCGACTACCTGCCCGAGGGCCAGCGCAATTTCATTTTCGGATTCATCCAGACCCCGCCTGGCATGGGCCCGGACACGGCCGAGCGTGAGCTGATCAACGTGATCAACGAACGAATGGCGCCCCACTTTACCGGTGAAAAGGAGCCGAAGATCTTCAACGCATTTCTTGGCTTCTTTGGTACCGGGGCCTTCATGGGGGTTCGGGCCGAGAACGATCGCGAAGTCGATCGCCTGCTCGAGGTCGTCAACCGGGAATTCCTGGCCGACTTGCCGGACACCATCGGTTTTGCCAACCGTTCGCCGATATTCGGCGGTCGTGGCGGCCGCCGCATTGATGTCGATCTGCAGGCTTCAGACTTCGAAGACCTGCTTGACGCCGGCCAGATCGGTTTCGCTGCCATTCGCCAGGCCATGCCCGATGCCAGCGTTCGCCCGCAGCCGGGCCTTGACCTGTCCGAGCCGGAGTTGCGCCTGGTGCCCGACGACCGCCGCATTGCCGAGCTGGGCTGGACCCGCAACGATGTCGCCACCCTGATCCGGGCGCTGGGTAACGGCGCTTTCCTGGGCGATTACTTTGACGGCGATCGTCGCCTTGACGTGATCCTGCGCGGTGAAGGCTGGCTGACGCCGGAAGAACTCATGTCCATGCCGGTGGCAACACCCTCTGGACAGATTGCCACGCTCGGTGAGCTGACCCGCCTTGAGCGCACTGCCGGACCCAACCAGATCCGCCGCATCGATCGGCGTCGGACCTTGTCCTTGCAGGTTACTCCGCCCTCGGGCATGCCCATGGAAACCGCGATAGAAATTCTTCAGCGCGAAGTCGAGCCGCAGCTGCGGGCTGCCCTTCCGGCCGATGGCGTGATCACCTACCGTGGCACGGCCGAAGCCCTGGGCGAAACCCTGCGTAACCTGGCCGGCAGCTTCATCCTGGCCATCGTTATCCTGTACCTGCTGATCTCGGCCCTGTTCCGGTCATTCCGCGACTCGGTGCTGGTGCTGCTGACCATCCCCATGGCGACCGTCGGCGGCATTCTCGGCTTGCGCCTGGTGGGCGCGCTGACCGGACAGGCCATGGACATGCTGACCATGATCGGTTTTGTCATTCTGCTGGGGCTGGTGGTCAACAACGCCATTCTGCTGGTCTACCGGGCCCGTGACGGCGAGCGTGAAGGCCTGGGTCGACGCGATGCGGTCGAGCAGGCCGTGCGACTGCGACTGCGACCAATTCTGATGAGCACCTTCACCAGCCTGTTCGGCATGTTGCCGTTGTTGCTGCTGCCGGGTGCTGGCACGGAACTGTATCGAGGCCTGGCTGCCGTAATTGTCGGCGGCATGGCATTGTCAACCCTGTTTACCCTGATCCTGCTGCCCAGTCTGCTGCGGGTCAACGAAGAAAAGGTGCCCTCCGTTACGGGCGACGTGGTGCCGGCATGAGGAGCCAGATCATGAACAAGACTCAAATCACCCTACTTGCGGCGCTGGTGGTCCTTGTCGTGCCGGCTCAGGCCCAGTGGGGCGGTGCATCTACCGTCGAAGTCGGCGAGGCTCGGTTTACCGCCATGGCTCCGACCATGCAGGTCGCCGGTACCGTGGTGTCGCGCTCGGACGCGTTTTTGTCGGCCGAGGTGGATGGGCGCCTGATCAGCGTGGCCGACGTCGGCAGCCGGGTCGAGGCCGGTGAGGTTATCGCCATGATCGAGGATACCAGCCTGCGCCTGCGCGCCCAGGAACTGGCTGCCGAAGTGGCTCGGGCGCAGGCCCGTCTGAACTTCCTCGAGGGGGACCTGGTCCGCTTCGAGCGCCTGGCCGAGACCAACCTGGCCGCGGTCAGCCAGATCGACCAGACCCGATCGGAGCGCGATATCGCCGCCTCCGACCTGGCCGTGGTCAATGCCCGCCTGGGCCAGGTCGAAGAGCAACTCCAGCGTACCCGGATCAAGGCCCCTTTTCCCGGCATGATCGCCGAGCGCGTCGCCCAGGCCGGCGAGCGCGTGGCGGCCGGTACCCGGGTGGTGCGATTGGTCAACCCGGACAGCCTGGAGGTTGTGGCCCGGGCGCCGCTGAACTATTACCGTTTCGTGCGCGCCGGCGACGAGCTGCTGATCACGGCCGGTCTCGATCAGATGCACCAGGTGCCGGTGCGTACCGTTGTCAGCGTGGGCGATGAATCGCGCCACGTGTTCGAGCTGCGCCTGGATCTCGATGCCTCGCTGCCGGTTGGCCAGACGGTGCGCGTGACCATCCCGACTGCCGACGTGCGCGAGGTGCTGGCCGTGCCGCGCGATGCCCTGGTACTGCGCGGTGACGGCATTACGGTGTTTATCGTTGACGAAGAAAACAAGGCTCGGCGCATCCGCGTGACCACCGGTATAGGCGAGGGGGACTGGATCGAGGTCCGCGGTCCGATCCAGGCCGGGGACAAGGTGGTGGTGCGTGGCAATGAGCGCTTGCGGCCCGGTCAGGAAGTTTCGGTACGCGGCTGAGCCCGGCACTATAATTCCCGATTGCCGACACCGTTCATGAATCTGCGGAATTCACTAGTATATGACCTACTGCGTGGCCATCCGGCTTGAGGCCGGCCTGGTATTTTGTTCCGACTCACGCACCAGCGCCGGCGTCGACGATGTCAGCGTGTATTCCAAGATGCACCGGTTCCAGACTGCCCCGGATCGGATGATCGTGCTGCTGTCGGCCGGTAACCTGGCCACGACCCAGGCAGTGACGACGCGCCTTGAACGTGATCTCGTCGGCGCCGAGCACAATCTGAACACGATACCGCACCTGGATGAGATCGCCCGTTACGTTGGCGAACTCAGCCAGCGGGTGCAAAACGATTTCGCCGGTCAGTCAGAGCAGTCCAGCGGCATGATGGAAGCCTCGTTCATTCTCGGTGGACAGATCCGTGGCCAGGTTCACGAGGCGTTCCTCATCTACCCGCAGGGCAATTACATTGCCGCCTCGCGGGCCAAGCCTTTCTTGCAGATTGGGGAGACCAAGTACGGCAAACCGATCCTCGATCGCATGATTCGTTCCGGGATCACGCTGGAGCGCGCCGGCCGCTGCGCCATGCTGTCGATGGATGCGTCCATGCGATCCAACCTGAGTGTCGGGCCGCCGATCGAGTTGATGCTGTATGAAGCCGATACGCTCAAGCCGTCCCAAAGCCTGTACTTCGATGCCGAAAACCCCTACCTGAAGGCACTGAGCGGGGCCTGGGCCGATGGACTTGACCGCCTGTTTGCCGAGTTGCCGCGTTTTGACTGGGAGTGATCGCGGCGCGGTCCTGGCCCACCAGGCCGGGAGCGTTACGGCGTAAAGCCGCTGTGGCGGATGATTTCGTCAACCAGCTTGAGCTTGTCGACCACCGGCGGTGACAGCACGAAGGGGTAGGGGTCGGGCTGATCCAGCGAGCGGTTGATCAGATTGATCTTCAGCGCCAGCTTGACCCATTGGGCAACACGCTTGTCCATGTCGCTGTCCATCGCCTCGGGCGGGGCCAGACCAATGGCCACGGCCGTTTCCAGGGTGTCGGTAATCTGCAGCAAGTGGGCCCAGCACTCGGCCCAGTCTTCCCAGGGGTGCGAGCTGGCATAGGCGCTGACGTGCGTGTTCTGCCAGTTGGCCGGTGGACCGTTGTTGTAATAGTTGTCCAGGGCCTGCGCGTAGTTCTGGCGCTCGTCGCCGAACAGGTCCCGAACGCGCGCCAGGAACGGGCCGTTGGCCACCAGCCGATCCCAGTAATAGTGACCGCTTTCGTGGCGGAAATGTCCCAGCAGCGTGCGCTGCTGCTCGTTCATCTGCAGGCGCATGCGCTCGCGCTCGACATCGTCGGCTTCGGCGATGTTGATCGTGATCAGGCCATTGGCGTGGCCGGTCATGATCTGGCTGCCCTGGTGGTGATCGGCAAACTCCAGCCCCTCGGGATTGTCCTCCAGAAAGGCGAAAGCCAGGCCCGTGCCCGGGTGACTGGTCTGTGGAAAAACCGGCAGGCGGTAGCGCCTCAGGTCATAGACCAGGCGGCGCTTGCGCTGCTCGACGCGGATCCACAGGGCCCGGTTGCCGGGTTTGTCCAGGTTGGGAATGACCTGGTTGAGCCGGCAGGCGATGCAGTACGGCTCCGGATCGTCTACCGGCACCATCCAGTTGCAGGCATCCTGCTCCGAGTAATTCCGGCACGGCTTGTAGTGCTGGCCGTTGGCCTCCGGCGCCAGGGCCAGGTACTGGTCCTTGCCGTCGGGCGCCAGCGCCGACAGGGTCAGCACATCGGGCAGGAAACCGAGCTTGCGGCCGCACTGCATGCACTGGGTGTTCTCGAAATAGAGCGTATTGCCGCAGGTGCAGCGAAAGGTCTTCACGATTTGTTCAGGGCTGAGTCGACAGTCGGTATCATAGCGACGGGAACCAGGTCTGGCGTACCGCATCGTGGGTTTCGGCCAGTTCGATCTGGAGCTTGTCCATCAGCTTGCCCAGCGGCTCACCGCGCAGTCCGACCAGTTTGGTTTCATTCAGGGTGCGCTGCAGGCGGGTGATCGCTCTCAGGGCCTGGTCGTCCTCGCCCGGCAGGCCCTCGATCAGGGCTTCCAGGGCGCGCAGGCAGAACATCACCGAGCGCGGGAACTCGTCGTTGCGCAACAGAAAGCGCAGCACGTCGTTGCCGTTGACGCGCAGGCGCACATGGCGGCGGTACATCTGGTATCCGGTCAGCGACTTCAGCACGCTCATCCACTGAATTGACTCGTAGGGGCTCAGGTTCTCGATGTCATCCGGCAGCAGGTCGTAGCCGCGCACTTCGAGAATGCGGGTGGTCATGTCGGCCCGTTCCAGGTAGCGGCCGATGAGGATGAAATCGTAGGCATGATCCTGGCTCATGCAGCCCAGCAGGGTGCCGGCGATCTGCTGGCAGTCGAGGATCAGCTCGCGCAGGAACTCGTGCCGGCGACGCTTGGACAGGTTGCCGGTCAGTTGCTCGTTGCCCTTGATGTAAAGACCGTTCATCTGCTCCCAGACCTCGCGCGGCAGCAGGTCACGGGCCGAGCGCAGGTTTTCGCGCGCATTCTCCAGCGTGGCCTTGAGCGATCCGGAGTTGGCCTCGTCGGACAACAGGAAACGCACCACCTGGCGTTCGCCGGCCTCCCGCTCCTCGGCCTTGAAACGGGCCGCGTTGCCGGTGATGCGCACCAGCGGTTCCCAGCCGGCGCTCAAGCCCGAGGGGAGATCGAGGTTGAGGTGGGCATTGACGTTGATCAGGCGGGCGAGATCCTCGGCCCGCTCCAGGTAGCGTCCGTGCCAGTAGAGGTTTTCAGCCAGTCGCGAGAGCATGTCAGCGGTCCGTGTCCACGATCCAGGTGTCCTTGCTGCCGCCACCTTGCGAGGAATTGACCACCAGCGATCCGGCCTTCAGCGCCACCCGGGTCAGGCCGCCGTTGGTCACGTAAGTTTCCTGGCCCGACAGCACGAAGGGACGCAGGTCGATGTGGCGCGGTCCCACCCCGCCCTGAACAATGGTCGGGCAGGTCGACAACGCCAGGGTGGGCTGAGCGATGTAGTTGCGTGGATCGGCTTCGATCAGCTTGGCGAACTCCTTGCGCTCGCGTTTGGTCGAGCGCGGTCCGATCAGCATGCCGTAACCGCCGGACTCGTTGGCCGGCTTGACCACCAGTTCGTCCAGGCGCTCGATGACCCAGGCGCGCTGGTCCGGGTCCTCGCAGCGGTAAGTCGGGACGTTCTTGATCAGCGGCTCTTCGCCGAGATAGTAGCGAATGATGTCTGGCACCCACGAATACACCACCTTGTCGTCGGCCACCCCGGCGCCGGGTGCATTGGCCAGGGCGACCTTGCCGGAGCGCCAGGCGCGCATCAGGCCAGCCACGCCCAGCAGCGAATCCTCGCGAAAAACCTCCGGGTCCAGGAATTCATCGTCGACGCGTCGATAGATCACGTCGACCAGCTCCAGCCCGGCCACGGTGCGCATGTACACATCGTCGTTGTCATCGACCACCAGGTCGCGTCCCTCGACCAGCTGCACGCCCATCTGCTGGGCCAGGTAGGCATGTTCGAAGTAGGCCGAGTTGTACATGCCCGGGGTCAGCACGACCACGCTGGGATAGTCGGCCGGTCGCGGCGACAGGGAGGCCAGCGTATCGTAGAGCTGCGAGGCGTAGTCGTCGATCGGCTGAATGCCCGAGTCTTCGAAAAGCTCGGGAAAGACGCGCTTCATGACCTGGCGATTTTCCAGCATGTAGGACACGCCCGAAGGGATGCGCAGGTTGTCTTCAAGCACGTACATCGTGCCCTCTGCATCGCGCACCAGGTCCGAGCCGCAGATATGGGCCCAGATACCCAGCGGCGGGGAGAATCCGCGGCATTGCTCGCGAAAATTCACCGAGCCGGTCAGCAGATCGGCTGGAAACACGCCATCGTTGATGATGCGCTGGTCGTTGTAGAGGTCGTCGATGAACAGGTTGAGGGCGCGCACGCGCTGCTTCAGGCCGGCCTCGATCTGTTGCCATTCGCGCAGCGCAATCACGCGCGGAATCAGGTCGAACGGCATGGCCCGGTCAACGCCGGTATCTTCGAAGTAAACGCGGAAAGTGATGCCGGCGACCATGGCGGCCAGTTCGCAGGCCGCTCTTCGCTCGTCAAGCTCACTCCGGTCCAGGTTCTTCAGGTACTTCCACAGCGCCCGAGACGCCGCCCGGGGCCGGCCACCGGGCCCGATCAACTCGTCGTGAAAGTCCCCGGCCGAATAGTCGTTGAAGTCCATGCACTAAAGACTAGCGTATTTTCGCGGGCTTGGTGCACAAAGCCCTGTAAATCGTCAGTAGCCTTGAGCCCAGGGGCGTAGTTGCGCCTCGTTGTCGAGGTCGATGAGGACCGAACCAGGCCCGCAAGACGCGTCCAGACCGGCCCAGGCAAAAGCCGTTCAACCGCCCAAGAGAGAACCAACCTGAGCGGTTCAGCCTGGCGCATCAGGATTTCTTATACTGCGGCATTACGGTCTGGCCGCCGTAGTTACCCATTTCACCCACCCTAAGTTTTTCGAATCAAGCGATGACCTGCACAAAAAAAACCCGTCTTCCGACCGGCCAGGCGCGTGCTGCCGCGCAAAGCCTGGCTTTCGCCCCGTTCGCCTTCTGGGCCGCTATCACCATGCGCGACCAGGGTCTGCTTGATGCGCTGGAGCGCGCCGGTGCGCAAGGCCTGAGCGAGGCCGAGCTGGCTGAGGAAAGTGGACTGAGCCCCTACGCGGTATCGGTTCTGACGGACTTTGCCGTGGATCTTGGCCTGGTCGAACGCAGCGACGAGCACCTGATCCTGGCGGCCCTGGGCAGCGTGCTGCTCAACGATGAGCTGACCCGGGTCAACATGGACTTCACCCGTGACTTTGCCTACCACGGCATGGCCCGGCTTCCTCAGGCCCTGGCCGCGGAGAAACCCGCCGGCCTGGCTCATTTCGGGCCTTGGCAGACCCTTTACCAGGGCCTGGCCGAACTGGAGCAGCCGGCGGCGAAGAGCTGGTTTCGCTTCGACCAGTTTTTCTCGGAACGGGCTTTCGAGGCCCTGGTGCCGCGGATCTTCGCCCATGCGCCGACGCATGTGGTGGATATCGGTGCCAATACCGGCAACCTGGCCGCGCGCTGTCTTGGCCATTGCCCGCAAGTACAGATGACCCTGGTCGATTTGCCCGATGTGCTCGAGCTGGCCCGCCAGCGCCTGGATGACGAAGGTTTCGGTGACCGGGTCGGTCTGCATTCGGCCGATCTGCTTGATCCGGACTGTGAGCTGCCGCACGGGGCCGATGCCATGGTCATGAGCCAGCTGCTGGCCTGTTTCTCAGTGTCTCAGATCGTGGCCCTGCTCAAGCGTGCTGCCGTGGCCATGGCGCCGTCGACACGCCTGTACATCGTCGAACTGTTCCCCGATCGCCAGATCCACGACGCGGCCCGTTACAGTCTCAATGCCATCTCCCTGTACTTCACCACCCTGGCGACCGGCAACAGTCGCTTTTACCGCCGCGACCAGCTGTTGCCCCTGATCGAGAGGGCCGGGCTCAAGGTGGAGAGCGAAGAAGAGCAGATTGGCCAGGGCCACAGCCTGCTGGTGTGTCGCCGTCAGGACTGACCGGCCACCGCAAAAACCTTCTGGCTGCCGTCATCGACCAGCCGCATGCGGCAGCGATACAGCCGGCTCAGGCGCTCGCTGTCGAGTAGGCTCTCGGTAGGCCCGGCCTCGAACTCGCCACCCCCGTACAGCAGCAACACGTGGCTGCAGTAGCAGGTGGCCAGGTTGACTTCATGCAGCGCCATCACCGCAGCCTTGCCTTCGCCGCGGACTTTTCGGCTCAGTACATCGAGGATGGTGACCTGGTTGGCCGGGTCCAGGTGGTTGGTGGGTTCATCGAGCAACAGCACGGCCGGGTCCTGAACCAGCACGGTGGCCAGGGCCAGGCGTCGGGACTCGCCGCCGGAAAGGTCCATGCAGCTGCGATCGGCCAGATTGATCAAGCCCAGTGCGTCAAGGGCGTGGCGGGCGCGTTTTCTATCGGCGTCGCTCTCTCGGTCCCAGGCCCGCAGGTGAGGGTGGCGCCCGACCAGCGCGGTCTGTTCGCAGGAGGCCTCGAAAACATACTGGGTGTGCTGGGGCAGCATGCCCAGGCGTTGAGCAATGGCGCGTCGTTTCAGGTCTTGCAGTGGCGTTTCGTCCAGCAAAACCTGGCCGGCCAAGGCCGGATGAACCCCGGCCAGGGTTTTCAGCAAGGTGGTCTTGCCGACGCCGTTGGGGCCGAGCAGGCCCCAGAACTGACCCGGCCGAACCTCGAGGTCGAGGTCGTTGACGACCACCACATCCCCGATGCGCACCGACAGCTGGCGAGTGCTTAGCAGTGTTGGTTCCATTCAGCGAATCCTGACCGCACGGTTGAGCAGGAGCAAGAATAACGGCACCCCGATCAGGGCTGTCAGCACGCCTACCGGCAGCTGGCGCGGGCTGAGCACGGTGCGGGCGAGGGTGTCGGCCAGGACCAGGAAGCTGCCGCCAAACAGGGCCGCGGCCGGCAGCAGGCGCCGGTGATCGCTGCCCACGACCAGGCGCATCAGGTGGGGAATGATCAGGCCGACGAACCCGATGGCCCCGGCCATGGACACCGCCAGCCCGGTCAGCAGCGAGGCTGCCAGGTAGATCTCCCAGAAGCGGGAGCGACTGGACTCGCCCAGCAGGGCGGCCTGCAGCGCGCCGGCGCTCATCACGTTCAGGCTGCGGGCCCTGAGCCAGAGCAGACTTATGGCGGCGGTCAGCGGCACCAGCCACCAGGCCGAAAGGCGGGCGTGGCTCAGGTCGCCCATCAGCCAGAACAGCATGCTGCGCAGGCTGGCATCGGGGCCGGTGGCCAGCATCAGCGAAATCAACGCACCCCAGCCGGACGCAACCACCACGCCGGTCAGCAGCACCCGTGTCGTGCTCCACGGCCCGCGACCGCGAGCCAGCACGAACACCACGATCAGGCTCAGCAGGGCACCGCAAAAGGCCAATACGGGCACGGGAATGAAAGTCAGGCCGAACATCATGCCGGCCAGGGCAAAGGCCGCAGCGCCCCCGGACAGGCCAAGTACGTAGGGGTCGGCCAGCGGATTGCGCAGCAATACCTGCATCAGGCAGCCGGCCAGGGCCAGCAGGCTGCCAACCACAAGGGCCGCGATTGCGCGCGGCAAGCGCAGTTCAAACACGATGCGGCGCATCGCTTCGTCCTGTTCCCAGGGCCACTGCCAGCCGGTGCTGCCTACGCTGGCGGCCAGCAATACACTGGCCGGCACCGACAGCGCCAGCAAAATCCAGACCATTCCCCGCTTCATGATGTTCGCCATGACTGGTAAGAAACGTTTGAATTGATTAACATTCAGGGCAGTTGATAAATTTGCGGCACGGTATCACAGCCGGTGCCTGAACAATAGCCATGATCGATCCAGACGGTTTTCGCCCGAATGTGGGGATCGTCCTGGCACGGAATGACGGGCGCGTTTTCTGGGCGCGCCGCGCCGGTCAGGATGGGTGGCAGTTTCCCCAGGGTGGCATGAATACCGACGAAACGCCGCTTGAAGCGATGTATCGCGAGCTGACCGAGGAAACCGGGCTGTCGGGCGACCATGTTCGCGTTCTCGCCTCGACCCCGGGATGGTTGCGTTACCGTCTGCCGCGCCGTTACCGCCGCCGCCATCAGAAGCCGATGTGCATAGGCCAGAAGCAGGTCTGGTTCCTGCTTCATTTCCTGGCCGAAGATGACGCTTTTCGACTGAACGCCTGCGACAAGCCGGAGTTCGACGAGTACCGCTGGGTCGACTTCTGGTACCCGGCCCGGCATGTCATCACCTTCAAGCGACGCGTTTATACTCGTGCTCTGAAGCATTTCGAGCCGCTGCTTCCCGCCAACGGTGACTGAGTAATCCGAGTTTTCCGATGGCATTGGCCATCTTTTTCTTCGTTCATCGCCGTGCAAGCCGGCAGACCGGATGAACGACCAGACCCTGGAGACCTGATGAGACTGACGCTTTTTCTTGCCCTGCTGATTGCCCTGCTGATTGCCGCGCTGCCCATGGCACCGCTGGCTGCCGAGTTGTTCCACGAAGATGATTTGGCGATTGCCCGCGAGCTCCGTGACCAGGCCCTGAGCCGCGACGGTGGTTTCGATGTCGTTGAAGACCTGACCACGCGGGTCGGACCGCGCCTGGCCGGCACGGAAGCCGATGCGCGGGGCGTGGCCTGGGCTGAAGAGTTGCTGACCAATCTCGGTTTCGATCGGGTCTGGCTGGAGCCGGTGACCTTCCCGACCTGGTCGCGCGGCTTCGAGCGGATCCGGGTCACCGCGCCGGTCGAGCAGCGCATGGAGGCACTGGCGATCGGCTTTTCGCCACCGACGCCGGTCGGTGGCATCGAGGCCGAGGTGGTGATGTTCGACGACCTGGCCGCCCTGCAGGCGGCCACGCCGGAGGATGTGTCGGGTCGCATCGTGTTCATTCGCAATCGCATGAGCCGGGCCCGTGATGGCTCCGGCTACGGTCCGGCCGTGCAGGCACGATCGCGCGGGGCCATCGTCGCCGCCGAGTTGGGTGCGGCCGGGGTCATCATCCGCTCCATCGGCACCTCGACCAATCGCTTTGCCCATACCGGCGGCATGCGTTTCGATGTCGGTCAGCGGCGCCTGCCGGCTGCCGCCATTTCCAATCCCGATGCCGATCAGCTCGAGCGCCTGGTCGGACTGGGAGAGCCGGTTCGCCTGCACATGGAAATCGATGCCCAGAAAACCGAGGCCTACACCAGCCACAACGTCATCGCCGAAATCACCGGGGCGAAGTACCCGGAGAAAATCGTTGCCCTGGGTGCGCATCTTGATTCCTGGGATGTCGGCACGGGTGCCCTGGATGATGGCGCGGGCATTGCCATCATTACCGAGGCGGGGCGGCTGATCCTGGACCTGGACCAGCGTCCGGACCGTTCCATCCACCTGATCTTTTTCGCCGCCGAGGAAATTGGCCTGTGGGGCGGGCGGGCCTGGGCCGACGCCCATCGCGACAACTTCGAGAACCTGCAGCTGGGCGCCGAGTCGGATTTTGGTGCCGGGCCGATTTACGAGATCGGGGCACGCGTTGTCGATGAAGCCTGGCCGGTCATCGAGGCCATCCAGCGCGAACTCGAACCGCTGGGTATTGCCCTGGGTGGCCGCAGGGCCTCCGGCGGCCCCGACTTCTTGCCGTCCTTGCCGCACGGGCTGGCCGTGGTCGATTTGCGCCAGGATGGGACCACCTATTTCGACTATCACCACACCGAGAACGACACGCTCGACAAGATCGACCCGCAGGAGCTGGCTCAGAACGCGGCAGCCTACGCCGTACTGGCCTGGCTGGCCGCCCAGTCGCCGATCGATTTCGGTTCCGGACCGGCCCTGCTGGCCGAAGAAAGTGCCCGCGCCGAAGCGGCTGACTGACCAAACGGCTGCTTGCCACTGATGAGGGCGTCACCGGCCTCAGCAGGTGGCGCAGACGGCGCGATCGCGCCCCTGGCGCTTGGCCTGGTAGAGGGCATCGTCGGCGCGCTGGCGAAACGAGGCCAGGGAGTCGCCCGGTCGCTGTTCGGCCAGGCCGAAGCTCATGCGGATGTCGGCCGGGTGGTCGCTCTCGCGCTTGCGGTTGATCTCCTCGCGCAAGCTTTCTACTCGGCGCAAGGCTTCATCCATGCCGGTGCCCGGCAATACCATGCCGAATTCCTCGCCGCCGATACGGCCACATACCGAAGGTGGCGGAAAGCCTGCCCGCAAGCGGGCGCCGACGCGTTCAAGCACGGTATCGCCGGCCAGGTGACCGTGCTCATCATTGATTTGCTTGAAATGATCAATGTCGGCCAGAACCAGGGTTAGGGGTATGCCGCGCCTGGCCGAACGTTTCAGTAGCGCATCGGTGTTCTCGAAGAATCGAGTGTGGTTGTAGAGCCCGGTCAGGCCATCACGCCGCGCGAGTCTGCGATAGTGTTGTCCTTCGCGGCTGGCCTGCCAGACCAACAGGATCAAGATCACGATCAGCAGGGCTGCCGCCAGGTAGCCGAATATCTGCAGGCGGGAACGTTGCTGGCTGGCCTGGGCAAGCAGCGCATCGCTGAGAGCCTGGTTGCGCAGTTGTTCCACTTCGGCCTCGCGCTGGTCAAGTTCGAAAGCGATCTGCAGGTAAGCGAGGCGGCGCGCCCGCTCGCGCTCGAGTTGACGTCGCTCGGTCTCGATGCGTTGATTGAGATGATCCAGGCTGAGGACATAATCGCCGCCGTCACCGGCGCTTTGCGCGAGCAGGCCATGCGCTTCGGAAACGTAGTCCCAGAGCCCGGCCTGGGTCAGGATGGCTATCTGGCCACGGGCCAGGTCCGTGGCAGCATCGATCTGGCCAGTTCCGGCCAGCAGGATGGCGCGGCGGACCCGCGCTATCGCCAGCCCGCGATCATAGTCGGCCTGTTCGAACAGGCGCTCGGCGCGGTCCAGGTAGTGCAGTGCTGCGCCGTTCTCCCCGCGGCTTGTCAGCAGGGCGGCTTTCTGCATGGCCAGTGTTGCCGAAAACACCCGATCGCCGGCAGCCCGGCAAAATGCCAGTGCAGCCAGGATGGCCTCGGCGGCCGCGTCCAGTTGGCCGTTTTTCTCCTTGGCGTAAGCCAGGCGCTGGCCCGACACGCATTGCTCGCGTGCGATTCCGCTGGCCTGGGCTGCCTGAACCGCTTCCTGGCCGAGGGCGATGGCGCGCTCGGTTTCTCCGGCCGCGGCCAGCATCTGGGCAGCATTGCTCAGCATCTGGCTGAGATATTCCGGATGGTCGATGTGCTGGCGCAGAGCCAATGCGTCGCGGAGATGGGTAAACGCTTTTTCGTGCTGGCGTCCGGCCGCAGCGAGATTGGCTGCCAGCGTCAGGGCGCGGAATCGCCTGGTCCGGTCGGTCGTGGTCGCCAAGAGCGGCTCCAGGGCGAGCGCGCCCTGTTCCAGCTCACCACCGAGGGCCAGGTTGTGAGCGTCCAGCAAAGCGTATTCGAAGGCCTGGTCGGGCCCTGCCTGGGCAAGTGCCGGCGTCAGTTGCACCAGCAGTTGCCGTGCCTGCGCCACCTGGCCGATGGTGTTGAAATGCCGGACCTGGGCCAATTGTTCATCCCATGCCTCGTCGGACATGGCGGCACCCGCTGGTTCGCAGATAAGGATGATTGCCATGACCAGCGCAAGCGGGCCGGCTCGTGTTTCTCGGAAGGTCATTCCCTGCTGCCTCGTTCCCCCGTGGAGACCACCCCGTCAGCCGCCGCCGTTCGTCAGATCATCGGCTGGCCACCGGGCTGCCATGATCCGCAGTTGCCATTTAAAGTTGCCATTTCAGGTAAATCTAACTCAAGCCATGCCGGCGATGCAAACCAGCAAGTTAGAATGCCATCCTTGTCGAGATCACAGGCCAGAGCAACATGCCCCGTTTGCTGATGAATCTGCGCAATGTGCCCGAGGATGAGGCCGAGGAAGTGGCCGCCTTGATGGCCAGCCACGCCATCGAGCATTATCGAACGCCGGCGGGACCGCTTGGCATTACCGCCGGCGGCATCTGGCTGCGCAACGAGGATGATTATCCTCGCGCGCGCCAGTTGCTGGACCAGTACCAGGATGAGCGGCTGCAGCGATCCCGTGCCGAACTCGAGCAGGCCCGCCGGGAAGGCCGGATCGAGACCTGGTGGTCCCTGGCCCGGCGCCAGCCCGTGCGAACCGTGGCTTACCTGTTGCTGGCCATCTTTATCCTGATGATCTTCTTCGCGCCGGTGCTTCAGCTCGGTCAGACCAACTGATCATTGGGCCCAGGACAGGGCCAGGAACAGCGAGCGGCGGTGGGTGTTGAAGCCGACCAGCTGCTCGTAATCCCGGTCGGTCAGGTTCTCGACCCGGCCCTCCAGGCTCAGGCCCTGGCCCAGCGGCCAGCCGGCGCGCAGGTTGACCAGTGTGTAGGAGGGCAGTCGAGCCTGGCCGACATCGAAGCGAGTGCCCGCATGGACCAGCTCGGCCCCCAGCCAGGCACCGTTGGCCAGTACCCGATCCAGGGCCAGGCTTCCTTTCTCGCGGGCGCGGCGCAACAGGTCCTGGCCGCTGTCGCGGTCTTCCGGATCCTGCCAGGTCAGCTGCAGATCGCCGCGCCAGGCATCGAGGATCAGGCCATAGTGGAACTCGATGCCGCGGATCCGGGCTTCGCGGATGTTGATGGCCTGGAAATCCACCCCGGCAAAGTCGATCAGGTCATCGATCCGGTTTTCGAACAGGCTCAAACGGGCCCGCTGGCCGCTGCCCAATCGCCATTGCAGCCCCAGTTCGGTGGCCCAGCTGGTTTCCGGGTCAAGATCGGGGTTGCCGGCAAAGGAACCAAAGAAACCGGGCGAAAACAGCTGGTTGAAGGTGGGTGCCCGGAAGCCTCGCCCAAGGCTGCCCAGCAGCCTGAAGTCGTCGCTCAGGCGCCAGCCGCCGGCGACATTGCCGGTCAGTGCCGAGCCAAACAGTTCATCACGATCCCCGCGCAGGCTGAACTCGTAGTCGAAAGCCTCGATGCTGCCGTCCACGCCGGCCCAGGCGCCGATGTTGTAGCGCGATTCGGCCCACTGACCGCGGCTGACGCCGGACTCCTGCCAGCCATCAGCGCCAAACAGCAGGCGGCTGCTTGCGCCGAGCGTGGTTTCGACCTGTGCCCCGGCCTGGGTGCGACGGGTAATGGCCTCGGACTCGCCGAACGGTGTCTCGGTTTCCAGGCGATCGCGATGCGCGCCCAGGCTGGCCTGCCAGCGCCAGTCCGCGTCCAGGTCGGATCGGTAGCTCAGGCTGGCAGCGTAGTTCAGAAAGTCCGATTCGCCCTGATCGAACTCCGTCTCGCCCTGGGCCAGGCGGGCGCTGATATCGAGCACACCCCGGCCAAGCGCCTGGCTGGCTGACCCGGCCAGGCTGAAGTTCTGAAAGCCGTCATCGTCCGGATCGAAGGCGAAGCCGCGCTCATTCTGAGACGAGAACCCACCCACCCGCCGGGCAGCAGCGGTCAGACCGGCGCTGCCGGTACCGGCGGATGCGACCAGGCTGCGATCACGGTAGCGCCCGTAACCGGCGCGCACGGTCACGCCCTCGGCGCGGCGGGTGAAAATCTGGATCACGCCGCCAATGGCATCCGAGCCCCAGCGCGCGGCGCGCGGGCCGCGCACGATTTCGATGCGCTCGATGATGGCCGGGTCGAGCAGCTCCCAGGCAAAGCCACCGGTACCGGAGGCCGAGGCGCGCACGCCGTCAATCAGAACCAGTACATGGTTGGAATTGGTGCCGCGCAGGAAAACGCTGGTCTGTCCTCCCGGTCCGCCGGTGCGCGCGACATCCACGCCGGCTTCCAGGCGCAACAGCTCGATCAGGTCCGGCGCCTGGCTGCGTTCAATGCGTTCGCGATCGATGACCGATACCGCGGCCAGGCTGTCAGACAGGGCCTGTTCGCCACGCGTGGCCGTGACCACCAGGGGCTCACCGACGCTGTCTGCTGCCTGAAGCGCGAAAACCGGGAAAAGAAGAAAACCTGCCAGGACCGAGCGGATCGGTCCGACTTGCCTTGAATGACTCATGTTGATGCGACTCCCCGCGCTCACCCGCGCAGATTGGTCGCGGCCACGCGGACAAACGGAGGGGAGCTGGTGCAGGCGCACGCAGACCATCCGGGCTGCCCGCCGCAGCCGCCAGGTTATCGAACTAACTGCAAGGCCGGTCTCCTGACTTCCGGTCGACCCGGGATTCGGGTCGCTGTCCTGGCCTTCCCCGGCCTGGTGGCCGAGTGGCGTTGATGGACATCGTCGCTGCCTGAGGGCAGTCGACGCCGGTTACAGTTGCGGGGGCAGTGCCGGTCTCTCACCGGCTTCCCGTTTCACCTCGGCCTTGAAGGCCGAGACACCTGCAGAACAAAAAAAATCGGCCCCGGAGAGCCGGGGCCGAGTATAGCGCAAAATGCCTGGCGCGCAGCAGGGCCGGTCAGGCCGCCTTCTTGCGCTGGCCGCGAACCTTGTCGCCGAAGGCGCTGAGTCCGCCCTGGATTTCCTCCAGCTCGAAATCGTCCACCGAGATGACTTCCAGGGTGCGCTTGCGCACGTCGAGCAGGAACTCGCGCTCGCGCTCCGTAATCACGCTGGCAGCCACGGCCTGTTCCAGCTGTTCTTCGAAGGTGTAGCCCGATATCTGGCCGTTCCGGGACGCCTTGAGCAGCTTGCGTTCCAGCGGCTCGGCGGCAATCACGTCAGGCAGCAGCTTCTCCATGAAGCCGATCGGATAACCGCTGCGGTCGGACGTATAGATGCCACGGGTCAGGCGATCGCGGGTTTCGGATGGGGACAACAGCAGCGAGGCGACCTTGTGTCCCAGGCGATCGTTCGGGGCCCGCTCGACCCGGCCCAGCGGGAAAATGACCAGCCGCAGGAAGGGTCGTACCCAGGCAAACGGGTAATTGTCGATCACGCCGCGCATGGCGTGCTGGATCTTGTAGACGGCGTCATGGAAAGCCCAGGCCAGGATGGGCTGGTCGGAGGCCGGTCGCGCATCATGCTCGAAGCGGCGCAGCATGGCCGAGCAGATGTAGAGCTGACTGAGGACATCGCCCAGGCGACCGGAAATCTTTTCCTTCTGCTTGAGCTTGCCGCCGTAGGTCAGCATGGCGATATCGGCCAGGAACGCAAAAGCGGCGCTGTAGCGGGTCAGCTTGCGGTAATACTTGCGGGTGCGGCGGTCGCCCGGCACGGCGGCGAATCGGGCAAAGCTCAGGCCCAGGATGAAGGAGCGCACGGCGCAGGATATGCTGTGGCCGACATGGGCGAACAGGAGGCGGTCGAACTCGGCCAGGCGCTCGTCCTGGTCCTCGATCTGCAGGGCCTCAAGCTCCTTGAGTACATAGGGATGGCAGCGGATGGCGCCCTGGCCGAAAATCATCATGGAGCGGGTCAGGATATTGGCCCCTTCCACGGTGATCCAGATCGGCGCGCCCTGCCAGGCGCGTCCCAGGTAGTTCTTCGGCCCGAGGATGATGCCCTTGCCGCCATGCACGTCCATGGCGTCCTTGATGATCTCGCGCGACATTTCCGTGGCGTGGTACTTGGCGATGGCGCCGGGCACCGAGGGTTTTTCGCCGTCGTCCACGGCCGAGGCCGTCTGGCGGCTGAGCGCGCTCATGGCATAGGTGTAACCGGCGATCCGTGCCAGCGCCTCTTCCACGCCCTCGAAGCGGCCAATGGGCATGTTGAACTGCTTGCGGATGCGGGCATAGGCGCCCGTGGCCAGCGCCGCGGTCTTGGATCCGCCGGTCGCCGAAGACGGCAGCGAGATCGCCCGACCCACCGACAGGGATTCGACCAGCATGCGCCAGCCCTGTCCAACGTACTCGGTGCCACCGAGCAGGTAGTCGAGCGGAATGAAGACGTCCTTGCCGATAATCGGCCCGTTGGGGAACGGGTTGTTGAGCGGGAAATGGCGGCGTCCGATCTCCATTCCCGGGGTATCGCGCGGGACCAGGGCCAGGGTAATGCCACGGTCTGCCTGTTCGCCGAGCAGGCCGTCGGGATCGTACAGGCGAAAAGCCAGGCCGACCACGGTGGCCACCGGGGCCAGGGTGATGTAGCGCTTCTCGAAGTTCAGCTTGATACCCAGGGTCTGCTTGCCCTTGTACTTCTGCTTGCAGACCACGCCGTAGTCGGCGATTGAAGTGGCGTCCGAGCCGGCCGTGGTGCTGGTCAGGCCGAAACAGGGGATTTCGCGGCCATCGGCCAGGCGCGGCAGGTAGTGGTTTTTCTGCTCATCGGTGCCGTAATGCAGCAACAGCTCGGCCGGGCCCAGCGAGTTGGGTACGGCCACAACAGAACCCACCGTGGAGCTCAAGCCGGCGACTTTTTCCAGTACGGCCCGATGGGCCACGGCCGAAAAACCGAGGCCGCCATATTTTTTCGGGATGATCATGCCGAGGAAGCCCTGCTTGCGCAGATGATCCCAGACCTGGTCCGACAAGCCGGCCCGATAGTGAGAGATTTCCCACTCGTTGATCATGTCACACAGTTCTTCAACCGGCCCGTCGATGAAGGACTGCTCCTCGACGGTCAGCTCGTGCAGCGGCTTTTTGATGAACCGGCTCCAGCGCGGGCGGCCCGAGAACAGCTCGCCTTCAAAGCCCACCGTGCCTGCCTCCAGCGCCACCCGCTCGGTTTCCGAGATCTGCGGGGTCATGGTGGCGAACATCTTCAGGACCGGGGCGGTGATGAACTGGCGTCGCCACGGCCGGTGATTCAAGGGAATGGCCACGGCAGCGAAAACAAGCCAGACCAGGGTCAGGCTGATCCAGCCAGGCTGACCGGCAACGGTGAATCCGAGCAGGACCACGGCCGTTGCAATGGTCCAGATGGTGATGCTGGTCTTGAAGTAGGCGCAGGCCAGGGCCGCGCCGAGAATGGCGAGAAGTAGGAAAAGAATCATCATGATTTGGAGGCTCCTTGCGCAGCCTGGCGCTGTAAAAACGGGGCTATCGCCGACAGGAAATGATCGTTGGCATCACCGGCCACCATGTGCGAGGCATCGGGTACTTCAACATGCTCGGCGTGCGGGGCCAGTTTCAGAAACTCTTCGGCATGCTCGGCGCCGATCAGCTCGCTCATGCCGCCGGAGACCAGCATTGCGGGTAATTTCAGGCGCCGGCTGGCCGACTGCAGACGCGTCTGGAGATTGCTGCTCTTCTCGGCCAGGGCGAGCATGGCCGGATCCCAGTGCCAGTACCAGCGACCGTTGGCCGCCTGGCGCAGATTGCGGTCAAGATTGCTGTTCTTGCCGCCGCGCCTGCGGTGCGGGAGGAATCCGCGGACGGCTTCGGCGGCTTCTTCCAGGCTGGCGAACCCTTCCGGGTGCTGACGCATGAAGGCCAGCATGGCGGTGACCCCGCGTTCGTCCCAGCGCGGCGCGATATCGACCAGCACCAGCGAGCGCAAATCGACTTTCGGCTTTTCCGAATGCGCCAGCAGGGCGATCAGGCCGCCCATGGATGCCCCGATGACCACAGGCAAGTTGGGCAAGGAATCGCAGACGCGACGAAAATCTTCGACAAACTGCTCGAAGTCATAGTCGTTGTTCGGGGCGCGATCCGATTCGCCGTGACCGCGGGCGTCATAGCTGACCGCTTGCCATCCGGCCGCGGCCAGCCGGCGTCCGGTGCCTTCCCAGGCATACTGGGTCTGACCGAAGCCGTGAGCCATCAAGATGCATGGCGCGCGATCGTCGCCGTAATAGCGCAGGCTGAGCCGAACCCCGTCATCGGTCCAGATCTGGCGGCGCCGGATATCGTCGTTGAGTTTGCGTACTGCTTCCATACGCTTGAGTATGGGGGTGGATTTTGATTTAGTCAATGGTGCACCAGCGGTCTTCGGTTTGTTGTGCATGCAAGCCTCCAATGCTGCGCATGCGGCCTTGATTTCAGAGTATGATGCCTGACCATGTCCAGTTCCACCCCTGCCAGCCGTCCCGGCCCCGATCGCGCAACCCTGACTCCTGCCGACTGGGAGCAGGCGGCGCTTGAGTTGATTGCTGAAAAAGGCGTCAGTGCGCTGGCCGTGGAACCGCTGGCGCGGCGCCTCGGAATCACCAAGGGCAGCTTCTACTGGCACTTTCCCGGTCGTGACGAATTGCTGGAGCGCGCCCTGGAGCGCTGGGAAAACCAGGATAGCTACCATCTCAAACTGGCCCTCAAGGCCGACCAGCAACCGGCCGAGCGCCTGGCCCAGTTTGTCTGGCGCACCAGTCGACAAACGCTGACCCATCGCATCTATGTCGCACTTTGCGCGGCCCCGGACGATCCGCGCGTCGGGCCCGTGCTGCGACGCGTCACCTCGCGTCGTATCGAGTATCTGAGCGGTGCTTTCGAAGAGCTGGGGCTTGATGGCCTGGCGGCACGACAGCGGGCCAACCTGGTTTACTCATCTTATGTCGGCTACCTGCAGCTCCAGGCCCAGGGGCTGGTGCCGGACCGTGACGAGCCGGAATTCAACAACTACGTCCAGCACGTGATCGAGACCCTGGTCGAGTTCTGACCCGGTGCGGCCGTTCAGGCCTGGCTCAGGGCCGGTGCGGCAGGGCGAGGTAGGCGCGGCTCTGCATTTCGATCAGGCGCGAGCGGGTCCGCTCGAACACGGCTGCCAGGCGTTTGCCCCGGTAGAGCTGCTGCGGCTCGACTTCAGCCGAAATAATCAGTTTGACCGCACGGTCATAGCATTCATCGACGAAGTGGATGAAGCGGCGGGTGGCGTCGTTGTCATCGTTGTCCAGCTGCGGGATATCGCTGATGACGATGGTGCCGAAGCGACGGGCCAGTTCGATGTAGTCGGCGCTGGCACGGGGGCCTTCGCAAAGCGTGGCGAAGTCGAACCAGGCTACCGGGCCGGCCCGCTTGATCGGTTCGATGACATGGCCGCGAATCTTGATCGGCTGGGTGCTTATCCGTTCGCCGGCGGCCAGCGCGGCAAATTCCGCTTCCAGGGTCGCCAGGGTTGCAGCGGTCTGGGGGGCGTAATAGACCGGATGCTGGACCAGCTCGCGCAGACGGTAATCGTCCTCGGCATCCAGGTTGATCACGTCGCAATGCCGCTTGATGGCCTCGATGGCGGGCAAGAATCGGGCCCGCTGGAGTCCGTCGGCGTAGAGTTGGTCGGGTATGGTGTTGCTGGTGGCAACCAGGGTGACGCGCCCAAACAGGTGACGCAGCAATTCGCCCAGAATCATCGCGTCACCGATATCGCCGACGTGAAATTCATCGAAGCACAGCACGCCGGCCCGGTCGGCGATGCGCCTGGCCACCGTGGCCAGCGGGTCGCGCTTGTGCTCGAGTCCGGCCAGTTCGCCGTGGACGTGGTCCATGAAGCGATGAAAATGAATTCGCCATACCGGGATGCCGGCATCCAGCAGGCAGGCAGCGAAAAGATCCATCAGCATGGTCTTGCCGCGACCCACCTTGCCATGCAGGTAGAGGCCGCGAACGGGTTTGCGCTTGCGCCTGAGGCGGGCCAGGACGCCGCCATGACTGCAAAGCAGTGTCTCGAATCGCTGTTGCAGCGTTTCGGTCAGGCGCTGCTGGGCCGGATCTGCGCTCAGCCGACCCTGCTCGACCAGCGCCGTGTAGGCGTGTAGCGGCCCGGATGCAGCTTCGGCCCCCATGCCGGCAACTCAGGGCAGGTTGGGCTGGACGTGGTTCTTGATCAGGCCGCGCAGGTCCATCAAACGGCGGTGGAAGAAGTGGCCGGTGCCCTCCATCATCACCAGGCTGGGTTTCTGGTCCAGCGCCTCGGCCCAGGTCACCACGGCTTCCGGTGACACGACATCATCCTCATCGCCTTGCACGACCAGCCACGGGCAGTTTGGCGGCACGAAGTTCTCGAAGCCGTAGCGCTCTACCGGTGGCGCAATGGAAATCAGCTGGCGCACCGGCAGGTCCTGGGCGGCCTTGACGGTAATGTAGGCGCCAAAAGAAAAGCCGCCCAGCCACAAGTCGGCATCGGGTCGCACCCGGCGAACCCAGTCGACAACGGCAGCAAGATCAGCCGTCTCGCCGTCACCATCGTCGAATTCGCCCTCGCTTTCGCCCACCCCGCGGTAGTTGAAGCGAACCGTCGGCAAGCCGAGCTCGCGCAGCGAGCGCTCCATGATGGTGACCACCTTGTTGCGCATGGTGCCGCCATGACGCGGGTGCGGATGGCACAGCACGGCTACGGCTGGACGCACCTGATCGTCTTCCGGGAAATCGGTCAGCACTTCGAGCTTGCCGGCCGGCCCGGTGAGGAAGAATTCGGCGGTTTCGGTTGGAAAAGTGTCAGGGTCGAGCACTTCGGTCCTGGCTCCTGGTGGCTTGCCTGATTCGCCATCAACTTGGCGATCTTGCAAAGGCGATTATGATAACTCAGAGCCCGAAGGCATGCATATCGATGAATCACCTTGCTCATTTCGTGCTGGCCGGCAGTGATGACGGACTGCGCTTGGGCGCTTTGCTGGGCGATCACGTCAAGGGCAGGCAGGCATTGGCATCCCTGCCATCGCCCTGGGTGCGGGGCGTTTTGTTGCACCGGCGCATTGATGCCTGGTCTGATCAACATCCTGCCGTACGCGCCTTCCTGTCAGAGCTGGCCCCACCCTGGCGACGCTACGGGGGCGTGATCGTCGACGTGCTGTTCGATTACATGCTGAGTCGACACTGGGCCAGGTTCGGTCCGGCCCCAATCGAACAATATGCCCGTTCCATCGATGCCTTGCTGGCACGGCACGGGCCGGATCTGCCGCCGCGCCTGGCGTCATTTGCCGCCTGGGCCCGGGAGCATCGACTCTGGCAGCGCTACCAGGACCGCGACATGCTGCAGCAGATCTTCAGCGGCCTGGCCCGTCGGCACGCACGAAAAAGCCCGCTGGCCAGCGGGCTTGATCTGCTCGATCGGCACGAAGCTCGGCTCGAGGCGGTGTTTCTCAGTCTATTTCCCGATCTTCAGGCCAGGGTGCGAAGTTGGCCCGACCCGTCAATCAAGCATGTCGAGCATGTAGGCAACTGAAATTTCGATCTGCTCGTCGCTGAGGTCGCGACGGCCGCCCCGCGGCGGCATGGCCCCGATGCCGTCGATGGCATTGGCAACCAGCGTTTCCATGCCCTTTTCCAGGCGTCCGGCCCAGGCGCTGGCAACCATCAGCGGTGCGCCGGCGGCGCCGACCTCGTGGCAGCTGGCGCAGGCGCGTTCATAGATCAGCCCGCCATCCAGCGAGCCGTCGAATGCTACCTGGGGTGCGGCCGCAGCCGCTGCCGCTACTGCGGCCGCAGCCGCCGCGCGCCCGGTTTCGCCGGCAAAGACGCCAGCGACGGGTTGCAGACGGTCGATCCTGGCTGCTTCACGGGCCGGATTCTCGCTGGGCTCAAGCTGGCTGTGAATCGCCCGGGCAGCGAAAATGATGACGATGGTGAACAGCACCAGCCCGACCAGGGTCAGGCTGAAGTTCCGGATGAAAAGACGATCATGCTCAGCAGACACGCTGGGTCAACCTCATTTAATGTTCGATTACGTTGCAAATCAAGCGTCACTCGCCCTGCGGCGTGCGCGCCAAACCCCGGATTATATCGCAGGCGCTTAAGGGAAAGTCAGCCGGGCTGCGTCGAGTTCTCCACGCGCCGCGCCAGGCCGGCCCCGGCCAGGGTTGCCGTGACCACCAACAGCGCGGCAGCCAGCAGCATCCGACTGTCCAGACCCATCAATCCCCAGCTGAGCAATATCGGAAAAAGCCACAGTCCGCCGGCTACCCAGCCGGCCGAGCGTGGTCCAGCCATCGCGGCTGCCAGGGTTGCCGACACGAAAGCGGCCAGGGTCCAGATCAGCAGCTGCCAGGCAAGCGCAGCTGGCTCCGGCATGGCGGCTGCCGGCACGGGGCGCTCGAAACCATGTACCAGCCAGGGAAGCAGGGCAAGCAGGCCCTCGCTCAGTACCAGGGAAACAACCAGGCCGGCTGCGATGCTTGCCAGCAGCCGGGTTGGTGGAAAGGCCAGAAACTGCAAATCCATCAGTCGGTGCTCCGAACCGTTGCCGCCACTGCGGTGTCCGCCTTGCTTTCGTTATACTCTCGCATATCGCTTTCCCCAACAGGGTTTACGGGCCAATCATCGTGAAACGGCAGCTGTTTGCAAGGCCCGTTCCGCCAATGGCGGGCAAAACATGAGTGCAAGTGAGCGGGCTTCCGGAACTCCGCAGGCAGCGCTGCTGCTGGCATTTCTGATCCTCATAGCCGCACTTGCCGCCAACTACCTGTTCTATCGCAGCCTGGTCGATGACCAGGATGCAACGCTTGAGCGGCACGTCCGCCAGTTGGCCGAATACGTGCACGCCGACATGCTGGACGGCGTCAATGAGCAAATCCTGGCTCATCAGCGCATGGCGGCACGGTTCGACTACCACGGGCTGGAGGATTGGTCCGGCTGGCAGCGCGAGGTGAGCCTGTTCAAATCTCATCATGCCTTTTACCATGCCATCGGGGTGCTGGACCCCGAGCTCGAGATTATCTGGATCGAGCAGAGCGATGCAGCGACGAGTGACGCGCGGCTGATTTTCGCTCCGGCCAGATACCATGCGGGTGCGCTTCGAGAAGCAAGCCAGACCGGCGAATTTGTCATCGCCCGACCGGTGCTCATTCCGGGTGGGCGCTTCACCCTGACCTTTTATCACCCCATCGGGGTCGGTGTGGCGCACCGCGGTTTCCTCGCCGCCACCTTCAGTGTGCCCGATGCGGTCGAGCGCATGATTTCCGATATGTTTCGCGATGAGCTGAAGCTTAGAGTGAGATCCAGGGGTGAGATTGTTTTTCCCTATCCCGAGCCGGACGAATTCAATACCTACCAGTGGCAGGCAGGATTTGCCATTGATCTGGATGGCGATGGCGATGCCATGGAGTTTGAATTCGGCCTCAGCGAATCCTCACGACAGCAATATGCCTCCGCCTTGCCCCGGGTCGCAATCATCGGTGGCAGCGCGGTTTCGCTGCTGCTGGCTATCGTTACCTTTCTTGCCCTGAATGCCGGCCGTCACGCCAACGTCCTGGCCCGCTCGAACAACAGGCTGGAGCAGGAAATCCGGGAGCGCGAGCTGGCCGAGCAGGAAATGGAGCTGCTGGTCACGCATGACACCTTGACCGGGCTACCCAATCGGACCGGCTCCACGCGCTACCTGGAGCGCATCCTCGCCGACAGCGAAGGTGAGAAGGGCCAGCTGGCCCTGATGTTCTTTGATCTTGACCAGTTCAAGGACATCAATGATTCCCTTGGCCACCAGCTCGGTGATCAGCTCTTGTGCGAGATCCCGCGCCGACTGGCGACGGTCCTGAAAGATCGCGATTTTGTCGGCCGGCACGGGGGTGACGAGTTCCTGATCGCTGCAATTCGGCCTTTGCGGGAGGATATCGAGCAGCTGGCCATCAACATTCTGCGCTCGCTGGACCACGGCTTTGCCATTGACGACAACCGATTCTTCGTATCGGCCAGTATCGGTATTGCCTACTACTCCGAATCAGGCGAAACCGTTGCCGACCTGATTCAAAACGCCGATACCGCCCTGTTCAAGGCAAAGAATGCCGGGCGTAACCAGTTTGCCGTGTTCACCCGCGAGATGTTCAGCCAGGCCCAGCATCGGCTGAACCTCAGCCGTGATATTCGCCATGCCCTGGATGCCGGCCAGTTTCGGGTGGTCTATCAGCCAATCGTCAGCGTCAAGGACCTTTCCCTGGTTGGCCTGGAAGCGTTGCTGCGCTGGCAGCACGAAAAGGGTTACCAGGTGCCGCCACAGGAATTCATACGGGTGGCCGAGGAAACCGGGGTGATCGGGCGGCTGGGCGAGTTCGCTCTGGAGCGCGCACTGAGTGACCTGGCGGAGTGGAAAAAAAGCGTGAAACAACCGCCGGGCCTGGCCGTGAATGTTTCCGGTGCCCAGGTACGAGAGGGTGACTTCGCCGAAAAACTCAGCATGCTGTTGCACAGGTATCGAATCCAGCCGGAGCTGATCCACCTCGAGATCACCGAGGAAGTGCTGATCGAAAACCTCATGCGCAACCGTCGCATGCTGGAAAAGCTCAACGATATTGGAATGCGGATCGTGGTCGACGACTTTGGAGTGGGCTATTCATCGTTGGCCTACCTGAAAAACTTCCCGATCTCGGTAGTCAAGATCGATCGCGGTTTCATCCAGGACCTGGCCGATGACCACGAAGACCAGGCGATCACCCGTACCATCTGCAGCCTGGCCGGGGATCTGGGCATGCAAACCGTGGCCGAAGGAGTGGAGCGGCTGGACCAGCTCGAATTGCTCAGACAATTCAAATGCGATTTCGCCCAGGGCTTCCTTTTTTCTCGCCCGGTCGAAGCCGAGGCCATCAGCACCATGCTGACCGGAGAACTGCCGTGGCGGAATGTCGCAACTGAAGCTCACCAATGATGCCCGCGCGACCGCGCGCACCCTTTTTTGAGAAAGATTTCACAAAACCGGTGACCCAAAAACCGGCCAGATTCCGTATTACTCAATAGAACGGTTCACAGCACCGTTCTGGCCGGCGCCCACACCCTCCCTGCACTTCGGGCGCCGGCCCTCTTTTTTATTGCGAAGCCAGAAGCTTCTTGCACAGCCGTACCATGAAATATTATCACAGAACGTGAGAATGGCGGCAAAAGGCATCGTCACCGCAGAGCCCCCGCCCATCAATAGGCTCTGCCGCAGAAATTCAGCAACTTGAGCAAAGCGCCGCTCAACCCCCAATCAAGGATACTTTGCGATACTCCGCGCCTACGCGCCCGCAGCTCAGCTGGATAGAGTACAGCCCTCCGAAGGAGCGCGATCAGGCAGACCCGACTTGATATATATGCTCGTAAAGCATACTGTATTTATGCCTTAAGCGGAAATATATCAAGTCATGGAGCCGGGGTCCTTTATCAAGCAGCACAAGCTGTTTCGCATCGACCAGTTCGAGGCCGCGACCAATATTAGCGGCACCGGCCGCAAGGCTTCGTTGGACTACCACCGCAAACGAGGGCACATTCTTCCGGTTCGCCGCGGACTTTACTGGGTCGTCCCGCCGGGCTCCGAGCCGGAAAGCTGCCCGGTCGATCCGTTCCTGATTGCCGGGCACATCACACCCCACGCCACCCTGGCCTATCACAGTGCCCTGGAGTTGCATGGTCGAGCCTACAGCAGCTTCAATGAGGTCCAGTTTCTCGCCGAACGCAAATTGCGTCCGTTCGAGTTCAGGGGCACCCTGTATCGGCCGGTTTCAACCCCGCTGGCCCTGACGCGGCGCGATCAGCATGAGATCGGCATTGAAACCCTGGATCGTTCCGGCGTTCCACTCAGGGTTACCGGGCTGGAGCGCACGTTTGTGGATGTCCTGGATCGGCCCGAGCTGTGTGGCGGTTGGGAGGAGGTCTGGCGCTCGCTTGACATGATCGAGTACCTGGACTTGCCGACAGTGTGCCGCTATGTCGAGGCACTGGATAATGCCACCACGGCTGCCAAGGTCGGCTGGTTCCTGGAGGTCAACCGTTCTCGTTTGATGGTCGACGACCAGACGCTCGACAAGCTGCGTGAGCATTCACCGGCCAGTGCGCATTACCTCGATCGCACCAGCAGCGAACCCACGCGCTACCTCTCCCGCTGGAACCTGGTGGTTCCCGTCTCCCTCGCCGAACAGAGCTGGGATGAGCTGGCATGAGCCTGTCGGCCGAATCCCTTCACCGGCTGGCTGCCGAAAGCGGCTTCCGCATCGAGTTTCTGGAGAAAGTCGACCGCTTG
>RECK01000300.1 GCA_007694055.1 Wenzhouxiangella sp. | reverse complement strand
CCCTTCCAACCTCTTTTCCCAAAGCCGCGACCATGCGCTACGAGCAGTGGAGTCCACCTCCGCTTCCTGTGGTCCCCTGTCTGTTGCGAGATCCAGATTGACCCGAAATTGACCTCGATCGCCATCAGCCCTGCACGGAACGCTACACTGATTGCAATGCAGGCGGGCAACACTCGGTCTTTTCAATTAGCGGTGTCTGCCGCCATCAATCCATTCCAAGGAGAGAACGCATGAGCCAAGCCCGCAACGTGGATGTGGCCATCATCGGTGGTGGCACGGCCGGCATGGTCGCCTGGCGCCAGGCCCGCAAGCATACCGACAGCGTGGTGCTGATCGAAGCAGAGCGCTTTGGCACTACCTGCGCCCGGGTCGGCTGCATGCCGAGCAAGCTGCTGATAGCGGCAGCCGAAGCCGCGCACCAGTCGGCCCATGCCCGCCGCTTTGGCATCGAAACCGGGCCGGTGAAAATCAACGGGCCGGCGGTCATGGCCCGGGTCAGGCGCCATCGCGACCGCTTCGTCAACGGTGTACTGAAAACCATAGAGAACATCCCTGAAGCCGACCGGCTGATGGGACGGGCTCGCTTCCTCGATCGTCACCTGCTCGACATTGAAGGCCTGGGCCAGGTACATGCCGAGCGCATTGTGATCGCCACCGGCTCGAGCAGCTTCATTCCCGCCCCCCTGCGCTCGGCCGGTTCCCGTCTGATCACCAGCGATACCGTCTTCGACTGGAAAGACCTGCCCGAATCGATCGCCGTTTTCGGCCCCGGGGTGATTGGCCTGGAACTGGGCCAGGCCCTGGCCCGGCTGGGGGTGAGAATCCGGATGTTCGGACTGGGCGGCGAGCTGGGCGGTCTTCGCGACCCAGAGATCCGCAAGCTGGCCCTGAAACATTTTGGCGATGAGTTTCCGCTCGACCCGGACGCCCAGGTCAATGAGATCGCGGAAACCGATGGCGGCGTTCAGATCAGCTTTGACGATGCCGACGGCGACGAAGCCACCGAGCAGTTCGACTGGCTGCTGGCCACGACCGGCAGACGGCCGAACGTCGACGGGCTGGACCTGGAAAAGGCCGGGCTGAAACTGGACGAGCGCGGCGTACCGGTATTCGATCCCTACACGCTGCAATGCGGCAACAGCCCGATCTTCATCGCCGGTGACGTCAATAACGAACGCCCCTTGCTGCACGAGGCCGCCGACGAAGGCCGCATTGCCGGGGCCAATGCCGGACGCTGGCCCGAGGTGCAGACAGGGCTGCGTCGGGCTCCGATCAGCGTGGTGTTCAGCGATCCCCAGATTGCCTCGGTCGGACGCAGCATTGAACAGGTCGACGAACACTGCCGCGGCTGTTTTTCAATTGGCTCAGTCAGCTTTTCGAACCAGGGCCGCAGCCGTGTCATGGGCCGTGCCCGGGGGCTGTTGCGCGTCTACGGCGAGCACGGCAGCGGCCTGTTCATGGGCGCGGAAATGCTGGGCCCGGCCGCCGAGCATATCGCCCACCTGCTGGCCTGGGCGGTGCAGAACCGGATGACCGTCAGCCAGATGCTGGATATGCCCTACTACCACCCGGTCATCGAGGAAGGCCTGCGCACCGCCCTGCACGACCTCAATCACAGGCTCAAGGCCGGTCCGGAACGACCCGGCGACTGCATGGACTGCGGCCCCGGGGTCTGAACTTTCAGCTTCCTCGCAAGCGGCGGTAGGCAGCCGCCCCCAGGTCGCTGGCACGCACGCCCAGCCGCGCCAGGCGCTCGTTACTGAGTGCCGGGGCGACAAGCGGCGGCACCACCAGCGTAGAGGCCTGGCTGAATCGGGCTTCGTGCAGGTCAGACAAGGCCACCGCTTCCATGCGCGGCTCATCCAGCGGGTAGGTCGCAGCCTCGTACACGGTCGTGACATGGTCGGCCGGGTAGTCGGCCATCAGCACCTCGGCCAGGGCCTGCACCCAGGCCCCATCGGCCTCGAAACGATTCCTGTGTATGTCACCCAGGGCGGCCATCTGCCAGAGTACCAGGGCTGCGGTCGGATCGATCCGGCGCGGATAGAGATAGAAATCCATGGCCTCGTAGCTCTGACAGCCGTGCTGGGCGGGATCCAGCCCGAGATCGGCAAACAGGCAATCCTCGGCCGAAATGCCCGGATACATCCGGGCCGCCAGGCCGCGCGATCGGGCCTGGCGGATGACTTCATGGGCCGGCCACACAAAAACTCCGGGATGACCGTAAAAGGCGGCACAGACATGGCCACCCTGGTCGAGCGCGGCCAGGATGCGTCGAACCATCTCGGCGTAGCTGGCCTCGCGGCCGGCCGCCTGCCGGTAACAGTCCTGCAGCGACTCCGTGGCCGGGTTGATGCGGCATAAATACACCAGGTTGAGCCCATCGACCACGGCCAGGACCCGATCGGCCCCGGCGATGAGGTTGCGGACTTCGGTGGTCAGATGTCCGCCGGGCCTGATCCCCGTGCCGACGACACTCAGGCGGGTCACGGTACTAAATCAGAATATGATCAACCTGCACATGGCATCGTCCAGTCCGGCCGCTTCCTTCAAGCCGTCCTTGTCGCCCTTGATGATCATCTCCTGGTGATCGGCCGGGACCTCGAAGCGACTCATGACCGCCTTGGGATCTTTCTTGAACTCGGTCACCAGGTTGGGATCCTCGCCCAGCGACAGCAGCAATTTCTTGGTGTTTTCCGACATTTTGTGGCTCCTCGGGTTGGGGTATTTACGGGTTGGGGGTGCCGGCTGCATCATCCAGCCAGGCGGGT
>RECK01000236.1 GCA_007694055.1 Wenzhouxiangella sp. | reverse complement strand
GCATCTGCGCTACCGACATTCCATAAGCTTCGCTGACTATACTCTCGGATGCTGGGAATTAACCGTAGAGCCGCTCCATTCAGCGCTGCAACTGAACGGGCTGTTCCTGTATTGATGCACCGTCGTACCGTTAACCATGGACTACTTATGAGCCGATCAACCTTGCTGGCCGAGGCGCGCATTCCGGACACCGCCAAATCCTTGCTCTTGTACGAACACAAGGACAAGTTTTCGATGGTCATCCCGGGACGTGGTGAGTTGATGAACAGCCGGGTACACGGGTCCGAGAAGGCCCTGGCTGATCTGGCCTGTGCGCGTATGGGTCAGCCCGCCGCGCCTCGCTTGCTGGTCGGTGGCCTGGGCATGGGGTTTACCCATGCGGCCGCACTGGCTGCCGCCGGCCCTGATGCCGAAGTGGTGGTGGCCGAGCTGGTGCCTGAGGTTGTTGACTGGAATCGGGAATTCATTGGTGAGCCGGCCGGTCACCCCCTGAGCGATCCGCGCAGTACCGTGTTCATAGGCGATGTCGCCGCCTGCCTGCGCGCAGAGCGCGGCGGATTCAATGCGATCTTGCTGGATGTGGACAACGGCCCCAAGGCCGTGATCCGGCGCGAAAACGACTGGCTTTACAGTCTGGAAGGCCTGGCTGTTGCCCGCGCAGCCCTGCGCCCGGGTGGCGTTCTGGCGGTATGGTCGGCCGGCCCCGACGTACAGTTCGACAACCGCCTGCGCCGCGCCGGCTTCCGCTCCGAACAGATCGTCGTTCGCCCCCACCGCGCCGGCAAGGGTGCGCGCCACTACATCTGGCTGGCCCACGCTAACTGAGCCTGTCGGAAAATAATGGGGAACCACGGAGGACACTGAAAAACAGGGTAACCACCGAAGTCTCCGAAGGCACCGAAAAACCTGACAAGGAAAATTCGGTGTCTTCAGTGTCTTCGGTGGTTCCAATGTTTTCGCTTTCATGGTTCCACTTTCATGGTTCCACTTTCCAGGCCTTGACCCGTCTGCGCTCAGGTCTTCGCTTCAATCCAGGCCAGGGGATCCACCCGAAAGCATTTTTGCATCTCGGTATAGAGCTCGGGATGGTGCTTCTTGAGCTGGCGCGGCTTTTCGTAGAAGGTTTCGGTCAGGACGGCGAAGAACTCGGCCGGGTTGGTCGCGCCGTAGTGGTTCATTACGGTGCGTACACCGTCGGCGGCGTTTTTCTGCAGCTGTTCGAATTCCCGCTGCATGACCCGTGCCCAGCTCACGTAGTGGGAATGATGATGCAGGATCGGCGCGCCGTCGACGCGCCCGTCGGCATCGTCGAGCTTGTGAGCGAACTCGTGCAGGACGACGTTGTGACCATCATTGATGTCATGCGCCCCGTGCAGAACGGCATCCCAGGCAAGAATGACCGGCCCGCGGTGCCAGGACTCACCCAGCCTGGCTTGCTGGGCAACTTCTTCGATCATGCCATTCGTGCTGCGTTGTTCGCCAACGAAGGTGCTTGGGTAGATGTAAACGGATGAAAAGTTTGCATAGCCCGGGCAGTTGCGGTTGAGCAGCAGCAGGCAGGCATGCCCGGCAATGGTCAGGCGCATTTCCTCGGTGACCTCCAGGCCCTGGAAGCCATAAAACTGCTTGTCATGCACAAACAGTTGCACGTGGCCGTGCAGTTCATCTCGCAGCTCGGCCGGCAGACGCCGGTATAGCGGCATGTTCTGTTCCAGGATCTCCCGCCATGGCTCGGGGAACGGACGGTTTCTGATCGCCTCGCGCTGTCTCTTGCGGAAAAAGCGGTAGGCGAAAAAAGCGATGAGCGCCAGCGCTATGACGATGAGTTCGGGCATGTGATCAATATGCTCAGTCGTGGCCAGAAGGAAACTTCCGGCCACGAGGATGGCTGTTCAAGCAACTCAGATCAACTGGCGCCCGATTCGCGCTTTGGTTTACAGGCTTGCCAGGCTTGCCCACCGGGTGGCTATCTGCGGCAATGCGGCCTGGAGGCGACGTTGTTCCAGCACGGCGCGAGCAGCGGCCTCACCGGTCTCACAGCCGCCTTCCATGTAGCCCTGGTTGTCCAGCGCGCAGTGTTCCCCGGCGAAATGCAGCCCACCGAATGACTCGGCAGCCGCGCCGCGCAGGCCCGTCCACTGCCCGGGTCCGTAGCAGGCGTAGCTGCCCTTGACCCAGGGGTTGCTTGGCCAGTGCATGCGCGCCTGGGTTGAGCCTTCATTCCTGGCCGCAGCGATGCCGGGATAAACCTGTTCCAGCGCCTGGACAACTTGATCAGCCTGCTCGCGCGCCTGTCCCTCTCCAACCGCCAACCCCTGTCGGCCGCCGGTGAAATTGGTCAGTACGCCGCTGGCACCGTCCTGGAGACGGCTGGTTTCCCACGCGCACTGGAAGGCCAGATCGGTGTAGACCGCACCGCTGCTGGCATGAACCTCGCGCCAGGGTCGGGACGCAAATCCGATCATGAGCTTGGCGTTGGTGCCGTAAGCCAGCTCCTGGATGACCCGACGCTGGACTTCCGGCAGTGGCACGCGGATATCGACATCGCGCAGGATGGTCAGCGGCAGGGCCAGGATGACCTGGCGGGCATAAGTCTGGTAACTGGCACCGTCACGCTGGAAGCTGAGACGGAAGCGATCATCGGCGACCTGGTGAATGGACTCCAGGGCACTGTCCAGTTCGATGGCGTCATCCAGCCGTTCAGCGAGCGCCTGGACGATAAGATCATTGCCGCCGCGGACATGGAAGCGTTCGTCGCTGTCACCGAGCACGGCCA
>RECK01000281.1 GCA_007694055.1 Wenzhouxiangella sp. | reverse complement strand
TCATGGAGTAGGCTTTCTGGCCTTCGGGCACCTGGTGTTCCCAGTACCAGACCTCCCTGGTCGGCCCGCCCTTCTCGAAGAACAGCAGGTTGGTGCCGATCGAGGCATAGGGCCGAAAGACGGAGTTGGGCAGGCGCACGATGGTGTGCAGGTTGCACTCTTCCATCAGGTGTTCTTTCAGGCGGGTCTTGACCCCTTCGCCGAACAGGCTGCCGTCGGGCAGGACCACGGCGGCGCGGCCTCGCGCTTTAAGCAGGCGGATGATCAGGGCCAGGAACAGATCGGCGGTTTCGCGGGTTCTGAAATGCGGCGGGAAGTTGGACTCGATGCCGTCTTCTTCCTTGCCGCCGAAAGGTGGATTGGTCAGCACGATATCGACCCGGTCCTTCTTCTCCCAGGAAATGTAGGGACGGGCCAGGGTGTTGTCGTGGCGCAGGAAGGAGGGATCTTCGATGCCGTGCAGCAGCATGTTGGTCACGGCCAGCATGTGTGGGAGCTGCTTTTTCTCCACCGCACGCAGGCTGGCCTGCATCCTGGCCTCGTCTTCGGGGCGCTTGATGGAGTGCTCGCGCATGTGGCGGATGGAGCAGGTAAGGAATCCGCCGGTGCCGCAGGCCGGGTCGAACAGGGTCTCGCCCGGTTTGGGGTCGGTCATCTTGACCATGAAGGCGGTGACGGCGCGCGGGGTGTAGTACTCGCCGGCGTTGCCGGCCGACTGCAGGTCGTTCAGGATCTGCTCGTAGATGTCGCCGAAGTGCTGGCGCTCGGTCAGGTTGTTGAAGTCAACACCGTTGATCTTGTTGACCACCTGGCGCATCAGCTGGCCGGACTTCATGAAGTTGTAGGCGTCTTCGAAAACGCCTCTAACGGTGCGGGCGCGCGGGGTTTTCGGCGGCAGCTCTTTGAGCGCCGGGAACAGCTCGTCGTTGATGAACTCAAGCAATGCATCGCCGGTGATGCCTTCGGGGTCGGCGGCCCAGTGGCGCCACTGGAATTTCTCGGGGATGGGCGAGCGGTAGTCGTCCTTCAGCAGTTCCAGTTCCTGGTCCTGGTCGTCGATGATTTTCATGAAGAACATCCAGCACAGCTGGCTGATGCGCTGGGCATCGCCGTCGACGCCGGTGTCCTGGCGCATGATGTTCTGGATGGATTTGACGAGGGTGCGGACTGACATTTGGTTGGTTCGTTAGTTTGTTAGTTCGTTGGTTGACAAGATTTCTCTGGGGGGCTATTCGTCAGACCGCCCAGACTAGCCGGGGCGGATTCGGATTTTTTGCGGGCCGACTGTCACGATAGCGCCCTGCACGAGTTCCTCACCGTGACGATCCAACACCTCGATAGTGGCAGCACCCTGACTGCGTGCTGCGATGCCAACCAGGCGAATAATGCCAGCATGTGGCTCCCCCATAACTATCGCGCGTTCACCAAAGTCCTTGTCCAGCGTAACGAGGATGCGATGGTTCTCATGGGCGTAAGCCAAGATCGGGCCATCTCCCGGATCACTTGACCAGTCGCCAGTCCAGACCACGTCGTGGCCGGCATCACGCAGCTCTTCGACGGCCCCACCCCAGACGCAAGTGTCAAGAAGCAGCCTCAATGCGCCGGTCAAGCTGCTCTGGGCTCCACGCGCTCATGGCCCACCAGTCTGTGGGCATAGGCCAGACAGGCGAGTATGTCTTCTCGCTCCAGCCAGGAATAGCCCTGGAGCAGGGTCTCGAAATCATCGCCTGCGGCCAGCATGCCAAGTACGTGCTCGACAGCCAGTCGTTTATTCCGGATCACTGGCTTGCCGCCAAAAATCTCCGGATTTGTCGTGATGCGTTGCAAAAGTTCGTCTTCGTTCATGTTTGCCTCCTTGGGCCAGTTTGCAGCGTGCAGATGCCACAGTCAACGAAAGGGGTAAACCTCAACGCTGCCGCATGATTCTGATTGGGGCGCCGAATGCTCAAGCGGTTTCCTGGCTGACGGGCTGGTAGAGCTCGCTTTGCAGGTCGTGCACGGCTTTCTCGAAGCCGGGTTTGCCGCCGAAGGCTCGGACCAGTTCCACGGGGGTGCCGAGTTTGTCCAGGGGCGGGATCTTGAGCACCTTGGTGTCGTCGATGTTCAGCACGCCTTCGTCGGCGTATTTTTCGAGCAAGGCGTCGAGTACGGCGCGGGCCTGGTCGCCGTATTGGCCGAACACATCGCGCTTTTTGACGCTGTCGGCACGCTCGCGGCGGGTCAGCGGTTTGGCATCAAAAGCGACGTGGCAGATCAGGTCGAAGGGGTCGAGGTCCTTGCCCAGTTCGTCGAGGATGGGGTCCAGCGGCAGGCCTTCGTTTTCCAGTTCTTCGACGATGGCCTGCTTGCGTTCGCTGTCGTTCCAGCGCTTGAGGAAGGCGTCCAGGCTGGCAAAGCGCTTCTTGAGTGCCCGCCGGGTGTAGTCGCGCAGGGATTCGGTGACCAGCTTGCCGTTGGCATCCAGGTATTCGACCCGCTCGGCGACGATGCTGGCATCCACGCCGTCGACGTAGATCTTGGGCTTGCGTTCCTTGCTGTCCGGTTCGGGCTGCTTCGGGTCGAACAGGATGGTTTCGTCTTCGGGGTTCTCGTAGTCGCCGTGCTCGTCCTGGAGCGGGATGGATTCATCCTCGGTTTCCGGCGGGTCGGTCGGGTCGCCCGGGCCGGGCTGGTAGATCTGGACCGGTTCGCCGTCGAAGTCGGGGTCGGCGAAGTGGCTGGTCGCGCCGCGGAAGTCGATCAGGGTGAAGTAGAACTTGCCGGTGTCGGCGTGGATGCGGG
>RECK01000421.1 GCA_007694055.1 Wenzhouxiangella sp. | reverse complement strand
ATTGGTCTCTCGTTTTTTCTCAGCACTGGTTTTACTGGCTTGCAGTGCGCTGACGCACGCAGACATGGTCGTGGTCGACATAGACGGCGTGGAGGGTGCCATGTTGGCCAACGTACGTGCCCACCTGGGTCTGGTCCGTGCCGAACGCCTGGAGGATGTTTCCGTCTGGCGCCTGCGCCAGATGGCCGGAGATGCGCGTGGCGAGATTCGCGAGGCCATGCGTCCTTTCGGCTATTACCGTCCTCGCATCGACGTCAGGCTGGAGGAGCCGGAGAGCGAAGGCCGGCCCTGGCGGGTCCGGATTCGCATCGAGCCCGGCCAGGCGGTACAGGTCAGCCAGGTTGATATTCGCTTTCTGGGTGAGGGCGAGAGTGACCCGGAGTTGCTGGCCTGGCGTGAGAACTGGCCGTTGCCGATCGGCAGCCGGCTGCTGCATGCCGACTATGAAGCAGCCTGGCGCGAGCTGGACAACCTGGCCAGGGCACGCGGTTACTTTGAAGCGGGGTTTCGCGAAAGACGGGTCAACGTGGACGCCGACCGCAGCACGGCCGACATCAGGATTACATTCGAGACCGGTCCTCGCTACCACTTTGGCCTGTTCCAGGCGCCCGAGAATATCTTCTCCGAGCGCTTGATGAATCGTCTTACCATTATCGAACCGGGCGAGCCCTACACCGTCGCGCGCCTCGACGAACAGCGCGAGGTACTGGTGCGCTCGGGCCTGTTCGAGCGCGTCATCGTCGAGACCGAGCGCGATCGCGACGATGCCCGGGTCGATCTCCAGTATCGCCTGGAGCCCCGCTTGCCGAACTCCTACCGGGTAACGGCAGGCTTTGGTACCGATACCGGGGCCCGTGTGCAGTTGGGCTGGGTACGTCATTATCTTTCCTCCCGCGGCAACCGGCTGGATTCCGGCTTCGGGGCCCAGCAGCGCAACAGCGAGTTCGTGCTGCGCAGCGAGTACCAGCATCCACGGGGTAGCAAGCCATCGGACTTTCTTACCCTCGGCGGCATTCTGCGCCGTGAGCAGGACAATTTCCGCTTTAACGACGAGGACCGGCGCGAGTCCGTCTTCGACTCCTTCAGCGGCCGTCGCGAGCAGGCCGAGCTGACGGTCGGGCGACTGCAGGAGAGACGCCCGTTCGCACCCCGAGGCGGGCGTCTGGAGGAGCGTATCTTCATCGCTTTCCTGAACGAGTCCTTCAATGCCCTCCGCGAGGGCAGCTTCAGCGAGGAAAACGAAGCCTTGCTTGCGGCCAACCCCGAGCTGGCGCCTTTTCTGGAGACCACCACCAACACCCTGGCCCTGGGTGCACGCTGGCGACTGCCCAATACCCGCGGCTCGGGTTTTTTCGCCCAGGGCCAGGTGCTGGAGGCGCGCGTTCTGGCCGCCCATGAGTCGCTGGGCTCGGACGTGAGTTTCGCCCAGGCCTACCTGGGCGGACGCTGGCATCACATTTTCGGCGATCGCCACAAGATCCTGCTCAATGGCGAGCTCGGCTACACCGACGCCGCTACCGAGAGCATCGACATCAGTCTTGACGATCGCGATCTGCGCTTGAGTATCACCGAGCTGCCGGAGCGCTACCGTTTCAAGACCGGTGGCGACCGCACCGTGCGTGGCTACGGGTTTGAAACCCTGAGCACTAACCGCAACGGGGCAAATCACATTATCGCTGCCTCCCTGGAATACGAATATCGTGTCGGGCGCGACTGGTCGCTGGCCGTGTTCTACGATGTGGGCAATGCCTTCAACGACTGGAACACGCGCAAGCTCAAACGCGGCGTGGGCGCCGGTTTTCGCTGGTACACCATGATCGGACCGATCCAGGTTGATGTCGCCCAGGCCCTGGACGATGTCGATCAGCCCTGGCGGCTTCATTTTTCCATCGGTACGCGCCTGCTATGAAGAAGCTGCTGCTTGTCCTCGGGCTGGTTCTGTTGCTGCTGGGTATTTTCCTGGCGACGGCCTGGTGGTGGTTGACGTCGACCCGATCCGGTGCCCAGTGGGGGCTGGAGCGCGGCCAGGGCCAGCTCTCTTCGCTGGAATGGAGGGCGCTTGAGGGGAATTTGCGCCGAGGCCTCGTTTTGCACGATGTGGCACTGGACGAAGCCGGTACCCGGGTAAGCATCGGGCGGCTGGAGTTGGCAGTTCGCATCAAGCTGCCGCCTTCGCTGTCGGCCGAGGTCGACTGGGTGCGGGCGTTCGATGTCGATGTCTACCTGCCCGAGCCAGACCCGGATCCGCCTGAGCCTGAGCCGTTCAGCCTGCCCGACATGGGCAGCCCCGTGCCGGTGCGCGTGCGCGAGTTGCTGGTCGAGCGCCTGAGCATTCATACGGCCGGCGAGCCAATCGAGATTGATCGAATCGAACTGGCGGGTCAGTATCACCAGCGCCTGGACCTGGATTACCTGCGCCTGGAACTGGAAGATTCCCGGCTGGCCGCTAGCGGCTACTGGCAGCTGGCCGAACCCTTTGGCGGCGAGCTGGAACTGAATGCCAGCCATCGGCTGGACGACGATATTGAGCAGCAAGCGCGCCTGAACCTGTCCGGTCGCCTGGCCGCGCTCGACATCGCTGTCGAAACCCGCGGCCCTGTGCAAACCCAGGGACGGGTGCGGCTGCGCGGCCTGCCGGGCGAACTCGACGCCAATGTGCAATTGACCGGCGAGTTTGCCGACTGGGCGGAGCTGGAGTACCAGGTTCGAGACCTCGAGCTTGACGCCAGCGGCGGGCTTTCTGCCTGGCAGGCCCGCCTGGTTGCCCGTGTCGAAGGTCCGGAGATCCCGGCCAACCGCATTATTGCCGAATTGACCGGCGACACCCGCGAGCTCAATGTCGATGTCTTGCGGGTGGAAGCCTTGCGCGGCGAGTTGGAAGCGCGCGGGCGCGTAATGCTTAGCAGCGAGCTGGACGCGGACCTGACGGTGCGCCTGGACGGGCTGGACCTGACCGAGCTCTATGCCGACTGGCCTAATGGTGCGCGCCTGCGCGGCCAGCTTGAGCTGGCAGCTGCCGGCGACACCTTTCGTCTCGAGTCGCTGGAGCTGAGCGCGCCGCCCACCGCCTTGCGTCTTTCGGGCTCTGGCTATTTTGAGCCCGAGTACGACCGCCTGGACCTGACCCTGGACTGGCGCGACCTGTACTGGCCACCTGTGGCCGAGGCTTCAGACCGGCTGTTTTCCAGCGACTCGGGTCGAGTGCGCCTGACCGGCGCCATCAGCGACTGGCAGCTCGAACTGGATGCCGTGCTGCGCGCCCTGGGCCAGCCGCCGATGCGCGTGCGCGCCGAGGCCAGGGGTGATGAAAGCCAGGCCCGGGTTCAGCGCCTGAACCTGAATGCCGATCAATACGGGCGCATTGAGCTCAGCGGAGATGTCGGCTGGTCGCCAGCACCGCGTGGCGCTTTGCGCGTGGCCCTGATCGATGTGGACCCGGGCCAGTTCGTCCCGGAACTACCCGGCCAGATCAGCAGTGAGCTGGACGTGCGCTTCGATTCGCTTACCAATCTGGTTGTGGACCTGCTGGGCATCGATGGTGAACTGCGTGGCCAGTCAGTCAGCGGCGAGGGCTCGATAGCAATCGAGGAAGATCGGCCCGAGGCAGGCAGCCTGGCGCTGAACTTTGGCGACAACAGTCTGACCATCGACAGCAGTGATGGCCGTGAGTGGCGCTGGCGTCTGGAGGGTAGTGCCCTGCATCAACTCTGGCCCGAGCTGTCCGGCCAGCTGGCTCTGGAGGGGGAGTTTGACCCCTTCGCAAGGCACCTGCGTGTCGATGGCCGTCTCGAAGCCAGCGCTGTTGGCGATATCACCCTGCGCGAAGCCGATCTCAAGGCCAGCATCGACTGGAACGAACCGCCACAGATAGTGGTCAGCCTGGGCGTTGATGATCTGGACCTGAACCCCTGGGAGCGTCTGGAGCGCATCGAATTCGAACTGGAGGGCAGCTGCCGCGAGCATCGCTTCGGTTTCAATGTAAATGCGCAGCGCGGCACCCTGGACCTGGCCGGTAGCGGCACTCTGGCGGACTGCCTTGAAGGCGGGCGTTCCTGGGAGGGGGCGCTGGAGCGCTTGTACCTGGCCGAGACCCTGGCCGGCGATTGGGTGCTGAGCCAGAGCATGGGCCTGAGTGCCAACCCGCAAATGATCAGCGCCGGTCCCGGCTGCCTGGTCGACTCGGCCACGCGCACCGGCCGTATCTGCCTGCGCCGCCTGGAAATCGACGGCGACAGCCGGCTTGACCTGGGAGTCGAGCAGGTGCCCATGGATCTTGTCCTGCTGGCCCTGGATCCGACCTTTCATCTCAGCAATCGGCTCTCGGCCGAATTGCAGGCGTCCTGGAATGAGAGCGAGGGGCTGACCCAGCTCAGTGGCTTCCTGGCCCTCGATGAAGGCGCGCTCATGCCGATTGAGTCGGACCAGGTGCTGTTGGCCATCGAAGGTGTACGTCTGGACATCAGCCCGGACAATGGTCATTTCCTGATCGACCTCGATGCCGCCCTGGAGGGGGACAGTCATTTGCGTGGCCAGGCCCGGCTGGTCGATCTGAACGACCTGTCCGAGGCCACTGTTGCGGCCGAAGCGCGGCTTGATCTGCCCGATATCGGCATTTTCAATCGCCTGGTTGCCGAACTTGACCAGCTCGGCGGGCGCTTGTCCGGAGACTTGCGTCTGGACGGCCCGCTGCTTGCCCCTTCGATTCAGGGCCAGGCACGCTTGCGCGATGGCCTGGTCGTGCATGCGCCGCTGGGCTTGCGGGTCAGCGAAATCGAAATTGATCTGGACGGCGCCAATGACCGTGGGCGTCTGAGCGGTCGGATGCTGTCCGGGCCGGGCCACTTGAGCATCAACGGCGAGTTGGGCCAGGATGACGGGCGCATGAGTTTCGAGCTGGCTGTCGATGGCGAGCGCTTTGCCTTCGCCGATGCCAGCTGGCTCAGCGTACAGGCCAGTCCCAGGCTGCGCCTGGCCAGCCGTGGTGAGCTGATGGACCTTGATGGCGACATTCACATCGACCACCTGCGTGCCGGCATGCCACCGGGTAGCGAGGACAGGGTCTCGTCCTCGGACGATGTCCGTGTCATCGGCGAGACCGACGAGGACGAGGAAGAGCCGGAGGTCCGTCTCCAGGGACGGCTCGGCATCCATCTTGGCGACGATGCCCGCCTGTCCGCGCTGGGCATGCAGACCGAGCTGGCCGGCGATCTCGAGCTGCTCTGGGAGCCCAACAGCGCCTTGCCGCGCGGACGCGGCCTGATCCGGCTGCCGCAAGGCTCGTATCGCGCCTACGGTCAGAACCTGGAAATCCGCGATGGTGAGATCCTGTTTACCGGCCATCCGCTGGACAATCCACGCCTGGATATCAAGGCCATTCGCGACATCTTCGGCGATCCCCAGGTTGACGAGGCGGGTGTCCACATCCGCGGGCCGGCCCGCAACCCGAGCATCACCCTGTTCACCGAGCCACCGACCAGTGAAGAAAAGGCGCTGGCCTACGTCATCACCGGGGCCGACTTCGACCACGCCGGCGGTCAGGGCGCGGTGAACGTCGGCTTCTACCTGTTGCCGCGCCTGTTCGTCAGCTATGGCATCGGCCTGTTCGAGGCCGGCAACGTGTTGTCCGGCCGCTACGAACTGTCGCGCCGCTGGGGCGTGCGCGTGGTTTCCGGCGAACGCGATACTGGCGTCGACCTGAGCTTTGCGATCGACCGCTGATGACTGCGCTGTTGAACAAGACCAGTGCCATCGACGAGGCTGCCCTGGCTGCCATCGCGCACATGCCGACCGCCAGCCTGCCGGTGCTGGTCGACGACGCATACCTGGCCGGCTTGAGCGATGCCGATTTCATGCGCATTGCCGTGTTGCTGGCCGAAAAGAGCCGTGCCGAGGGCGGCTGCCCGATCGGTGCCGTGATCATCGACAACGAAACCCGCCGCATCGTCGGCAAGGGCCACAACACCCTGGTCCAGGAAAACCATCCCTACAATCACGGCGAAACCGCGGCTATCCGCGATGCCGGCCGCATTGACTTCGGCCGGACCACGCTGTTCACTTCCCTGAGTCCGTGCGAGGTATGCGCGACGCTGGTAAGCATGCGCGGCTTTGCCCGCGTCGTGGTCGGCGATATCACCAGCGCCTCGGGCACGGAATCCATGCTGCGCGAGCGCGGCGTGCAGGTCGACATCCTGGAGGATGCCCGCGGCATCGAATGCTACGCGGCCTATCGCGCCGCCCGGCCGGGCCTGGACCTGGAGGACTGGCAGGGTGTCAGCGCGCTGTCCCGGCGGGTAGAATGAAAGGCTGAATTCACCGCGTCGAATCGCCATGACCCGCCCCGACAAGTGCCTGCAGGAAACCTATGCCCCGCACAATGCCTGCTTCGGCTGCGGCCCGGCCAACGACAAAGGCCTGCGCATCCGTTCCTTCGTCGACGGCGACAAGGTCGTCGCCGACTGGCGGCCACAACCGCACCACGAGGCATTCCCGGGCGTGCTCAACGGCGGCATCATCGGCTCACTGCTGGACTGTCACTGCAACTGGACCGCGGCCTGGCACCTGATGGAAACCGGCCAGCTGGAACGGCCGCCGTGCACCGTGACCATGGAATACACCATCAAGCTGCGCCGACCCACACCCACCGATGCGCCCCTGCATCTCGAAGCCAGGGTCGTCGAGTCCGACGGCAAGATCGTCACCGTGGAAGGCTGGCTCTACGCCAATGACAAGCTCTGCGACCACTGTGTCGGCAAGTTCGTCGCTGTCGAGCCGGGCCACCCCGCCTACCATCGCTGGTAGCGTGAGTCGCAATGTCGAGATCAAGGCGCGGGTCGGTGATCCGGCCGCGCTGGAGCAAAGGGTGCGCGCGCTGGCCGACAGCGGGCCCGTCGAGATTTTCCAGGACGACAGCTTTTTCAACACCCCTAGGGGGCGACTGAAGCTGCGTGATTTCGGCGATGGAAGCGGTGAGTTGATCTACTACGAGCGCGGTGATCAGGCCGGCCCCAAGACCTCGTTTTACGAGATCACCGCGACCGCTGAAGCCGAGCAACTGCGCCGGGTATTGACCCTGGCCTGCGGCGAGACGGGCCGGGTGCGCAAGCAGCGCTACCTGTACCTGGCCGGACGCACCCGCATCCACCTGGATCGGGTCGAAGGCCTGGGCGATTTCATGGAGCTGGAGGTGGTACTGAGCGCCGATGAGTTGCCGCAACAAGGCCAGCGCGAAGCCGAGCAGTTGATGAAGCGGTTAGGCGTTGAAGCGGACAGCTTGATTGAGTGTGCCTATGTTGATCTGGTGGCCCCAAGCTCCACCCATCGAAAACAACCAACCAGGTGATCATTGACCATCCCGGTGGCCTGCATCAGGGCATACACGATGGTGGGGCCGACGAAGCGGAATCCGCGCTTTTTCAGATCCTTGCTCAGGCGCTCGGACAGTGGCGTGGTGGCCGGCACTTCTTCCATGCGGGTGAAGCGGTTGATGATCGGCCGTCCGTCGACCCAGTCCCAGATGTAGTGATTGAAGCTGCCGTAGTGTTCCTGAACGGCAAGGAAGGCGCGGGCATTGGTGACGGCACTTTCGATCTTGAGTCGATTGCGAACGATGGCGGGGTTGCCGATCAGTGTGTTGATCCTGGGCTCGTCGAAACGAGCCACCGCGTCCGGGTCGAAATCGGCGAAGGCTTCGCGATAGCCCTCGCGCTTGCGCAAAATGGTGATCCACGACAGCCCGGCCTGCGCACCCTCAAGCAGCAGGAACTCGAACCAGCGCCGGTCATCGCTGACCGGCACGCCCCATTCGTTGTCGTGGTAGGCACGATACAGCGCATCGGTGCCGCACCAGGGGCAGCGCTGTAATTCGGACTGCTTCATGGGTCTTTGGCCATTAAGGGAAGTGAGTACCATATATCCCCTGCCTGTCCCTCACAAGGGCCAACAAATGGCGCCATTTCCCATTCGTTTGCCCTTTCCTCTGTCCCCTCAAGCACAATAGTGGCTGGTTTTTTGAAACTGGAGCCGAAACATGAACCATCGACCGATTGCCGTATTGATCGCCATAGTGATTGCGCTGGCAGCCGTCGGACTGGTCGCCTGTGAGCGGGGAGCGGAAATCTCCGATGAGCCTGATATGACCGAACCGGAGACCGTCATGGAGCACGATGCCCCCGAAGCCCTGGACCTGGACGACAGCCTGGCACAGGCTAAAGCGCACATGGCCGAGGCACTGGATGTTGATCCTGACGCGGTCGAGGTGCTGGAGTCCAGGCCGGTGACCTGGCCTGATGGAGCGCTCGGTTGCCCTGAGCCCGATATGGCCTACACCCAGGCCCTGGTCGAAGGGTTTTATTTCCGCTTGCGCGTGGATGCGGAAGTGCGGGCCTATCATGCCGGCGCCAACGGTGTGCCCTTCCACTGCCCGACCGAGCGCAGCCGCCCGGCGCCGCGACAGCCTGACAGAAGTTATCAGTAAAGGAGGGTCTATCCGAATCTCGCAAGGTTCAGCAGGCTTGTCGGGCATGTAAAGGAACTGAATCCGTTCTTCACGCGGGCGGCTTTATCCTGATCGCATGAAAAACTTGGTGAAACTGGCTCTGGTTGTAGGCTTGGCCGCGGTATTGGCAGGATGCGGCGTGCGCAGTGCTTATAACAACCTGGATTGGTTGATCATGCGTTGGATCAACAACCAGGTCAGCCTGGATTCCGAGCAGGAGCTTGCGGTTCGCACGGCGCTGGATGAAAAGCTGCTCTGGCACTGCAGCAGCCAGCTGCCACAGTACGTGACTTTCCTGCGTGGCGTCGAGAAAGATGTCGAGGCTGATGCCATCGATGTTGATGCGCTGCGCCGTCATGGCGAGCAGATTGCCGCTTTCGGGCGTGAGTTGGGCCTGCGCGCCCGTCCCGACGTGATCGCCTTCCTGGCCAGCCTGGATGACGAGCAGGTCGCGTCCCTGCGCGAAAGCTTCGACGAGAGAAATGAAGAGATCGTCGCCGAAAGTATCGAAGTCACCGCTGCCGAGCGCCAGGCCAACCAGGTGCGCGGCATGGAGCGTGGCATGCGCCGCTTTGCCGGCCGTCCATCGGCCGTACAGCGCGAGCGCCTTGAGCAGTGGGCCAGTGAGCTCAAACCCACGGCCGAAACGAGCCTGGAGCAGCGCCTTGCATGGCAGTCCGAGTTTTTCGAGCTTTTGGACCTGCGTTCCGACAACGGCACATTCGAGTCAAGAATGGCGGTGCTGCTCGAGCCTGGTGCGACCTGGTCTGCCGAGTTTCGCGAAAAAATGGAGTACAACCGGGAGCGCACCCTGGAAGCGATCGCCGACATTCATGCCCTGTCCACGCCGCGCCAGCAACGGCGTCTGCTTTCGCGCCTGGACTCCCTGGCCTCGGATTTCGAACGACTGAGCTGTTCGGGGTAAGCGCCGGCAACAGCGCGATTTCGATTCACGGGATGGCCTTCATTCCGCCGCATCGTCTTGGTCTGATGGCTCTTCTGCTGCGGGTTCCAGCCCGAGGGCCTGCTCGAGCCTTGCGATGCGTGTTTCCAGCGCTTCCAGGCGCAGATTGACGTCGCTGTCGGCGCCTGAGGGCGGCGGGGATGTGTCCTGGCGTTGCAGCAAATCTGCATCGACGGCGCCGCACAGGCGGTGCATGTAACGGTCTTCGCGCTGGCCCGGGGCACGCCCTATGCACAGCACCAGGGGCGCATCCCGGCTGGCCAGGCGATCGAGGTTGTAGCGAACATCGTCGAGGTCATCGAAGCGGTGCAATCGCTCGCTGCGCGCATACAGTTCCGCCATGGTCTGTGGCCCCCGCAGCAGCAGCAGGCCGACCAGGGCCCGTTGCGCCGGCGTCAGTTCCAGGGCCGCGTTGGCCTTGTGTGCGTAGCGGGTCGCCCGGGCACCGAAGTCACTCTTGACCAGGCCGCGCTGCTCCAGCTTGCGCAGGGTCTGGCCGACTCGACCGGGGTCCAGCTTCATGACCGGCGAGCGACTGGTCTTCTGGTTGCATGCCGTGACCGTAGCGTTCTGGGTCAGCGGGTAATTCTCGGGCGTCGCCCCTTCCTTTTCGATCAGGCAACCCAGTACCCGCGCTTCTTCGGCATCCAGTGGCGGTTCCAGCGGCAACGGGGCCGTATCCTGCGTGAAATCGTTCATGATGTGGGTATGGTCAGTTCAGGCATTCCATAGTATGCCCCAGTGACCGCAAACAAGTTCCAAATGCCGCCCGTCCAGGGCTCGGCAGCCTGGAGGTGTAGACCCAATATGAAAAAGCCCCGCTCAGGGCGGGGCTTTTTCGATGCATCCCTGAAGGAAGGATGAATCAGGCGGCGACGACGTTGGCTGCCTGCGGACCCTTGGGGCCGTCCTGGATGTCGAAAGCCACTTTCTGACCTTCGGCCAGGGTCTTGAAGCCCGAGCCCTGAATGGCGCTGAAATGAACGAAAACGTCCTTTCCACCGTCATCCTGACTGATGAAACCGAAACCCTTCGCCTCGTTGAACCACTTGACGGAACCTGTTGCCATGTTACTTACTACCTTTGCATTTACAAAAAAGAACGGATATTGCTTGCAGCCTATGAAATGCGGGTGTCGGTGGTAAATCTTGACTGAAAAACAACCTTGACGCTCACTGCCATACTCTACAGGCACCTCCGATTGTAACGTGACCGACTCCACAATTCCACTGTCATCGATCACATGCGTGAGTGTTGCAAATTCCAGTGTCAGTCTGGTGACATATCGACCGCGTTCAAATCCTGCTCGAGTTCGGCGCACAGCCTGGCACAGGCGGTCTGTCGGGCATCGTCGCCAGCCGCGTCATCGTTGAGTGCTGACCAGCCTGGATGGTGACGGGCCCGGGACAGGGCCGCGGGCAGGCGCTCGCGTTTCCAGCGTGACTCGGCCGTTGGCGTTAGCGGTTCGGGACTGCCGTGGCCGCGGCGGATCAACTGGGCAAGCAGGCTGAGCTGGCGCCAGGCCAGCACTCTCAGGGCGCTGTCATCGACGCCGAGACGGCCGCGACCGCGGGCCCGTTCCAGCATGCGCTCGCCGGCGCTGCGCAACAGCCCGGTCCCGGCACCAATCGCGCCGCCGACCAGGGTGCCAGCACCCAGCGACAGGCCGCCGGTGGCGACATCGAACACGGCACCGATGCCGGCCCCGGCACCCAGGTGGCGTCCGGTGCGCATGCCATACAGGGCCAGCGTCTGCGGGTCCAGCGGGGGATCGGGCCATTGTCCGTCCACCAGCGGCAACTCGGCTTCGCGGTAGTCGTCGCGGGCAAAGCGGTAGAGCGCCAGCAGGGTTTCGACGCAGGCCTGCTCGCGCTGTCGAGTCAGGCGCCGGATTTCGCCCAGTTCCCGGGCCCGTTCGGCCGCCGAACTCAGGGCATAGTCGCGGCGCAGTGCGGCGACGTCGATCAGCAGTTCGGCAATGGCCTTGACCGCGCTGCGCCGGCGCTCGCTTTCCTCGTCACGCCGATGTTCAAGCCAGCGCTTGAGGGTGGGCTCGAAGCCGTCGAGCATGCTGGCCAGCTTTTCGAACAGGCGGCGCTCGGTCAGCGGATCGCGGACCGCAGCATCGAAGCTCAAAACGGTATGCAGCTGTACGCGGGCCAGCGCTTCTCGCCATTTATCCTCGCGGCTTTCGCTGCTGGCGGTGAAGTTCAGCACCGCCAGCAGTGGTCGTCCGCCAAGGGCAAGAATAGCCAGTTCATCCAGGTATTTTTCAAGCACTGGCTCGCGTACGTCGATGACGTACAGGCCAACGTCTGCAGCCAGCATCAGCTCCAGGACCCTGGCTTCCTGGTCGAAGCGGCGAACCAGTTCAGGATCGGCCAGGAATTGGGCGATGCGGGTCGGCCCGTCGTGGCGCTCGCCGGGCAGCGCGTCCAGGGTTTCGATCAGCTGCGGGGCGTTCTCCAGGCCTGGCGAGTCGTACAGTTCCACCAGCGCCTCGGCGGCTGTTCCCAGGCGTACTGCGCTGACCTGGCGCGTAGTTCCGCCGCGGTCGGCCACAGTCCCGAAGCGACGCTGGTGGCTCAGGGTTCGAACCAGCGAGGTCTTGCCGGTATTGGTGTGTCCGACCACGGCGATTCGCAGCAGCGGCGTCTTCATGGCGCAGGCTCCAGCCAGCGCCGGAGTCGGGATAGCGTGGCATTGTCGGGTCGATCCGGATCCATGACCAGCGCCTGTCCGCCACAGCGCCGGGCCAGCTGATGCCAGTCCTCGATGCGCTGGCCGGGCTCAATACCGCGCCCGGCCAGGTCATCACGATCGGTCAGGATCAGCACCAGCGCGCCGCCGGCGGCATCGGCGAGCTGGTTCAGGCGTTGGGCCGTGCCGCCATCCGGGGTTCGTTTCAGTGAGCACACGGCAATCACGGCGCGGGGCCTGCTCGGCATCGCGTCCAGTGCCGCTTCCAGTTCCCGGTAACGTGCCCGTCCGTCGGCCTGGCCCAGATCAGTCAGCGCCAGTCCGCCCAGGGCAGGTGGCCAGTCACCATCGGCTCGTTCCAGTTCGATTCCCACCAGGACGGGCTGCCCCCTTGCTGCCCCGAGCTGGCGCAAGGGTCGCTGGTCCTGGTCGGGGATTTCGCGACCTGCTGGGCCGGGCTGGGCTGCATCGGGACGGATCAGCGGCATCAGGCGCAGGTAGCCCGGGGCCTGGGTGTCGAGCTGCAGGCGCCCGGCCGCGCGCCGGGTCAGAAACAGGCAGAGCAGAAGCAGAAGCAGCCTGGGCAGGGCGGCATAGACCAGCACGATGCCGAGCAGAAATCGAGCCCAGTCGGCGCGCATGGAGCCGAGATCGACGCCTTCGCGGCCAGCGGCTATCCAGTCCGCGTCGGGGGAGGGCATCAGGCCCAGGGCATGAATCGGAGCACCCAGCGCGGCGATGATGCGCACCACTTGATCTTCGCCCAGCAGGGTCGTGCCCCAGCTCAGTTCGTACTGGACCAGGCTGAACAGCACGACCAGGCCCAGCCAGGCGCCCAGGGCGTAGGCCAGCCAGATGCCATGGGATAGCGTACTCAAGTGCCAGCGTCCGAGCGGGCCGGTCAGCAAGCTCCCGGCCGCCCGGATGATCATGCCACCTGACGGCGAGCTGAGCATGTGCCGGCCGAGTCGTGTGCTGGCAGCGATGGCCAGGCGACCGCTCATGCCACGGCCGCGAGCGGTCAGGATCAGGGCGATTGCCCAAAGGGCCAGCATCAGTGACGGCAGACCGACCAGGACCAGGCTGGTCAACAGGAAGTCGATTTCACGGCCGCCGGCAACACCTCGGGCGGCAATCAGCCCGGCCAGCGCGCCAATGCTGATCAACGCGGCGAAACAACGGCCCAGCAGGCGTCGCAGCCGGGTGATGTCGGCGCGAGCTTCGGCAGCGCCGGGCAGGGCGCGGGCACGGGCCACCAGGCGCGTGGTCGGGCCGTCGCCGGTGCTGCGCGCGACCCGGTTGGCAGCCTCGTCATCGCCGCGTCGGCCGGCGGTCTCTTCCTGGATGCGGACGGCTTCGGTCAGCAGCCAGTCGTCAATGGTCAGGGGTGATTTTTCCAAGACAGGACTCGGCAAGGCATTGCGGTAAATGATACTCGTAATCATTCGGCCACCTGCCTGGGTCAATTAAGTCACTCATGGCTTATAAATGGAAAAATTAGGCAGTGCGAATTGTGAACATTTGATCAAGATCAAGTCGAATTGCGCTATCTTCGTACAT
>RECK01000010.1 GCA_007694055.1 Wenzhouxiangella sp. | reverse complement strand
CCCTTTTCCCCTTTTCCCCTTTTCCCCTTTTCCCCTTTTCCCCTTTTCCCAAGCTATAATGATCGGCTTGCCCGGAAACCTGGTCGCGGGTTCCGGTCCATCAACCCGTAAATATAGCGAGAGCTGAAATGTCCAAACAATTCAAGATTCCGGCGGAAATGCGCACGGATGCAGGGAAAGGTGCGAGCCGCCGCCTGCGTCGTGCCGGCCGGGTGCCTGCCGTGGTCTACGGCGGCAACCGCGAACCTGCCACGATTACAGTCGACCATGACTCGGTCCTGCACATGGCCGAACATGAAGCGTTCTTCTCGTCCGTGCTGGAGCTCAGCGTTGGCGATGACAAGCGCCAGAAGGTGGTTATTCGCGATATGCAGCGCCACTCGTTCAAGCCGCGCTTGATGCATATCGATTTCCTGCGCATCTCGGACGACCAGGTCATCCGCATCAACGTGCCGATACACTTCGTCAACGAAGAGACATCCAAGGCCGGACGCAAGGCTGGCGTGGTCATCTCTCACCAGACCGTGGAAGTGGAAATCGACGCCCTGCCGAAGGATCTGCCCGAGTTCCTGGAAGTCGATCTGGCCGATCTGGAGCCGGGCGGCAGCGTCATGCTCAGCGAGATCAAGCTGCCCGAAGGCGTCACCATTCCGGCTCTGGAAATCAGCGAAGACAGCGATCACCCGATCGTGACTGCGATCTTCATCCGCGAAGGCCAGGGTTCCGGTGAGCTTGCCGCAGAGGCGGATGCCGTTGCCGGTGAGCCGGCCGAAGTCGCCACTGTCGCCGAGGATGAGGAAGCTGAAGAAGGTGAAGAGGGCGATGCGGCTGAAGGCGACGCAGACGCCGAGGCCAAGAAGGAAGACTGAGTCTGGCCGTGAGCGGTCGCTGGCTCCTCGTCGGCCTGGGAAACCCGGGCCAGAAATACGACAGAACCCGGCACAACGCCGGGTTCTGGCTTATTGATGCCATCGATCGCAGGCAGCCACTCAACCTCAAGCCCAATCGCAAGCTCCTTGGCGAGGTCGCGAAAGAGCGACTGGCCGGCGTTGACTGTGTTTTTCTGAAGCCAGACACCTTCATGAACAACTCCGGTCAGGCGATTCGCGCCGCGGCCGACTACTACGATGTTGCGCCGGAGCGTGTCGTGGTCGCCTATGACGACCTGGATCTGCCGCCGGGCACGGTGCGCCTGAAGCAGGGTGGTGGCCACGGCGGCCACAATGGCCTTCGCAGTACCTTCCAGCACCTCGGTAGCCAGGAATTCTGGCGGTTCCGTATCGGTATCGGTCATCCGGGCCTGCGCGAAGCCGTCACCCCCTGGGTGCTCAGCCGCGCCAATGCCGACGACGAGCGAGCGATCATTGAATCGATCGATCGAGCCGTGGCCGTTTTGCCGGATTTGCTCGCCGGTCAGCCCGGTCGCGCCATGCAGACGCTGCACTCAAAGGGTGCGGACGAGGCGAGCGGGAAGAAGGAGGCAGGGTGATGCGGTTGTTCTTTCTTCCTTTTTCCTTTCACCTTTTCCCTTTCACCTGCCTTTAAGGAACTCCCATGGGCTTCAAATGCGGCATCGTCGGCCTGCCCAACGTCGGCAAGTCAACCCTGTTCAAATGTTTGACCAAGGCCGAAATCGCGGCCGAGAACTATCCGTTTTGCACCATCGAGCCGAATGTCGGCATGGTGCCGGTTCCGGATCCTCGTCTGCAGACGCTGGCCGAGATCGTCAAGCCCGAAAAGATCATCCCGACCATGATGCAGTTTGTCGATATCGCCGGACTGGTGGCCGGGGCCTCGAAAGGTGAGGGGCTGGGCAACAAGTTCCTGTCCCATATCCGGGAGACCGATGCCATTGCCCATATCGTGCGTTGCTTTGTCGACGACGATGTAACCCATGTCGCCGGCAGGGTTGATCCCATTGCCGATATCGAAACCATCGATACCGAGCTGGTCCTGGCTGACCTGGAGACGGCCGAGCGTGCGCTGGATCGTACCAGCCGCCAGACCAAATCCGGCGACAAGGACGCCAAGCGCCTGGCCGCGGTCCTGGAGAAGGTTGTCGCTCATCTGGGCCAGGGTCTGCCGCTGCGCAGCCTCGAGCTGGAGGCCGAGGAGCGCCTGATGCTCAGGTCCTGGCAATTCATTACCGCCAAGCCGGTGCTGTACGTGGCCAACGTGGATGACGCCGGCGGCGATGACAATGCCATGGTGGCGCTGGTCCGCGAGCGTGCTGCCCTGGAAAATGCCGAAGTCGTGGTCCTGTGTGCGGCAATGGAGGCCGAGTTGGCCGAGCTGGAGGCCGACGAGCAGGCCGAGTTCCTGGCCGAACTGGGTCAGGACGAGCCTGGCCTGAACCGGCTGATTCGGGCGGGTTACGCGTTGCTGGACCTGTTGACCTTCTTTACCGCCGGGCCGAAAGAGGTTCGTGCCTGGACGATTCGCAAGGGATCGACTGCGCCGCAGGCGGCCGGTCGGATTCACACCGATTTCGAGAAGGGCTTCATCCGAGCCGAAACCACGGCCTTTGATGACTATGTTGCCTGCAAGGGAGAATCCGGTGCCAAGGCTGCCGGAAAGCTGCGCCTGGAGGGCCGTGACTACGTGGTCGCCGAGGGTGACGTGATGCATTTTCGCTTCAATGTCTGAGCGCCGGCGAATGTTCCGACGTTTGTCACGCGCCCGCCAACAGGAAAACGCGCCCGAAGCCAGCCCTTTCACGCTCATCCCGCCTCTAGTGTACCCCGTCATTAATCCTGTAACATTCAGCGAGTCGGAAAGCGCTTAGCT
>RECK01000011.1 GCA_007694055.1 Wenzhouxiangella sp. | reverse complement strand
AGCTTGATTTTTTGCCAATCTCCGCGGTGCCAGGCCAGGGCGAACCAGGCGGCCTGGCCGCTGCGGTAAACGGCCTGCAGGATCCAGACGGCCAACAGTCCACCGCCTAGAACCGGGCCGATCAGCCAGGCCAGGGGCAGGAAGAGAAGCCATTGGGAGATGATCGAGATGCGCATTACCCGCCCGGTATCTCCGGCCCCCAGCATCGCATTGAGCAGCACCATGCCGGCGCCGTCTATCCCAATGATGGCGGCCGAGATCATCAGCGCCGGCCAGGCCAAGGCCAGCGTGGCCGGGTCGACCAGGAATACACCCAGTACCGGTCTACCCAGTATCAGCATGGCCAGGCCCATGAAAAGCCCGAGCAGGCCGGTGAACACGGCCACGTTCCAGCCCCAGCGCATGGCATCATCCGGATCCTCGCGGCCCAGTGCATTGCCGACCAGCGTGGCTGCGGCAATCCCGAATCCGATGGCCGGCAGGATGATGACCAGGCCCAGTGTCATCAGCACGTTGACCGCGGCCAGCTCGCGCGTACCGATTTGACCAATGATCACCAGCAGCATCAGCATGCCGCCGGCAAAGAACAGCTGTTGCAGGCTGGCCGGAAAGGACACCTTGAGCTGGTTTTTCAGCGTGGTCAGTGAGGGCATGGCGCGCAGAAAACCCTCGCTGCGTGCGTGACGAAGGCCGAAAAAAACGTAGATCGCCAGTCCAATGTAGATCGACAAGGTGGTTGCCAGTCCCGCGCCGAACACACCCAGGGCCGGCGCGCCAAGGTTGCCAAAGATGAACACCCAGTTCAGAAATACGTTGATCATGTGCATGATCACAAGGGTGGTCAGGTAAATGCGGGTCATGCTGACCGCCGACCAGTAGCCGCGGAAGGAAAAGTTCATGCCCACGGCCACCAGCGCCAGCAGTCGAACCTGCAGGTAAGGCCCGGCCTCGGCGACCACCTCGGGGTCGGGATTGAGCAAGGCCATGATTTCCGGGGCCAGCAGAATCAGGGCCGCCGCCAGCGGCGTTCCCATCAGAAAAGCCAGGGCAAGCCCACCATTGAGCGGCAGCGCGATCTCACCTCGAGCACCCTGCCCCACCCGTCGAGCGGCGATCGCCTGCACGCCGGTTGACAGGCCCAGGATGAATGCCATTGACAGCCAGTTGGCAAAGCTGCCCAGCCCGGTCGCAGCCAGTGCGGTATTCCCCAGCCGGCCAACCATGCCGATATCGACCAGGTTGAGGATATTCTGCGAGGTCATGCCACCGATCACCGGCAAAGCGATGGCAAACAGGCTTCTGCGCCGTGAGCGGTCCGGGAAATAATCGACCAGCGGTCGAGCGGCAGGGAAATTCATCCGGCCATTGTGCCTGCGCGTTCCAGGCTCAGTGCAGTCCGCGCAGGCGAGCGGCTTCGGCGACCCGGCGAATGGCAACAACGAAGGCGGCGGTACGCAGATCGACGTCGAACTCTTCGGCGGCCGTGTTCAGGGCGTCGAAGGCCTCGTGCATGACCTCGCGCAGTTCGCGGTCGACTCGCTCGGCGTCCCAGCGCTGCTGCTGCAGGTTTTGCACCCACTCGAAGTAGGAAACGGTCACGCCACCGGCATTGGCATAAATATCGGGTAGGACGGTAATGCCGCGCTCGATCAGGATTCCATCGGCTTCGGGCGTGGTCGGATGGTTGGCACCTTCGGCAATCAGGCGGGCGCGAATGCTGCCCGCGTTGCCGGCATGAATGGTGCCGCCCAGCGCTGCGGGAACGAGAATGTCACAGTCGCTGGCTATCAGTTCGTCGCGATGAAGACGTTCGCAGTCGGCGCCATCGTAATGAATCACCGAGCCCTTTTGTTCGGCGACTTCACGCAGGGCCTCGATGTCCAGGCCATCTGCGCATCGAAGCGTCCCCTCGACATCGCTGACGGCAACGACCTTGCAACCGGCATCAGACAGGAAGCGCGCGGCCCAGTAGCCGACGTTACCGAAGCCCTGGACGGCCACACGTGCACCATTCAGTTCCATACCGATATCAGGTGCAATACGTTCGACCGCGAAGAACAGACCGCGTCCGGTGGCCGATACTCGACCTTCGGAGCCACCCAGCTCCAGCGGCTTGCCCGTTACCACGCCGGGACTGTAGCCGTGAAACTTCGAATACTCATCCATCATCCAGGCCATGACCCGGGCGTTGGTGCCCATATCCGGCCCCGGAATATCCTCGCGTGGACCGATAAAGCCTTCCATGCGCTGGGCAAAGCGGCGGGTCAGGCGTTCCAGATCCAGCTCGCTGAGCTCCCGCGGATTGCATTGAATGCCGCCCTTGGCGCCGCCATAGGGCAGATTGACCACGGCCGTCTTCCAGGTCATCAGGGAAGCGAGGGCACGAACCTCATCGAGATCGGCATCCGGATGAAAACGAATACCGCCCTTCATCGGGCCGCGCGAGTTGTCATGCTGCACGCGGTAGCCGCGGAAAACCCGGACCTCGCCCTGCTCGGTCAATAGCGGCAGTCGCACCATCAGTTCCCGATACGGCGTGGTCAACTCGATTCGCTTGGTCTCGCTCAGGCCCAGCAGATCGGCTGCCTGATTGAAAAGTCGGTTGACGGTTTCGAAGGCAGAAGGCTTGCTTGATTCCGACATGACATGTCACTCCGGCAAAAAACCCAGCATAACGCAGCCAGCATACAGGCAACTGATGACTCTCACAAAACAGGTCCTGCGGACACCGCGATTTCCTGAGTTCAGGCAACATTTTCCGTTTATCGAGAGAAAAAATGGAAACCACCGAAA
>RECK01000319.1 GCA_007694055.1 Wenzhouxiangella sp. | reverse complement strand
GATCCCACATCACGCCATGCATGTTGCCCCAGGGGCGGGCCCGAACGTTGACCTCGTGGCCAAACGCCTGCAGGCGCTCGATTTCCTCGTCTGTCAGCGTGCCCCGCTCCAGCAGGATTTCATCGGGCAGATACTGATGATGAAACCTCGGCATGGAAACCCAGGACTCCGGCCCATTGCCGTCGATGAAGTCGAGAATGCCGAGCAGCACCATGGTGATGATGCGCGACCCGCCCGGCGTGCCGATCACGGCCACCCGCTCGGGGCTTTTAACGATGGTCGGGCTCATCGAGGAGAGCATGCGCTTGCCCGGTTCGATGGCATTGGCGCTAAAACCGATCAGGCCGTAGGCGTTCGGTTCGCCCGGTGCGGCGGCAAAGTCGTCCATCTCGTTGTTCAGCAACACACCGGTCCCGGGCGGGGCGTAGGCGGCGCCATAGGGCAGGTTCACGGTCAATGTGGCAGAGACCAGGTTGCCGTCGCCATCGAGCAGGGAGAAGTGGGTGGTGTTGTCGCTTTCCGGGATCAGCGAGGGGTCTGCGGCCAGCGCCGCCGACGGGGTCGCCCGGTCGAGCCTGATGGCGGCACGCAGGCCAGCCGCGTAGTGCGGGCTCAGGAGCATGTCGGTCGGGATATCGACGAAATCCGGATCGCCCAGGTAAAGCGCGCGGTCCCGGTAGGCACGGCGCTTGGCCTCGGCCAGCAGGTGCACGCGCTCGGCCCGGCTCAGCTCACCGAGATCGTAGGGTTCAATGATGTTGAGAATCTGGGCGATGGCAATGCCCCCGGACGAGGGCGGCGAGGCCGTGATCAGCTCGTAGCCACGGTAGCGCGTTCGGATGGGCTCACGCTCGATAACGCGGTAGGCGGCCAGGTCGTCAAGGGTCCAGATGCCACCCTCGGCCTGCACGCCTTCGACCAGCAGTTGCGCGACCTCGCCACGATAGAAGCCATCGAAGCCATTGGCTGCCAGCGCGCGCAGGGTACGGGCCAGGTCCGGCTGGAGAATGATGGTCCCCAGTTCCGGTATATCCTCGCCGGGCATGAAGATGGCCGCGGTTTCGGGCCAGCGCAGCATGATGTGGGCACGGAAGTTGAGCAGGGCCTGGTATTTCTGATCGACTTCAAACCCATCCTCGGCCAGGCGAATCGCCGGCGCGAGCAGTTCGGTCAGGGGCATGCTGCCGTAGTGCTCGGCCAGGTAGACCCAGGCGGCGGGTGCGCCGGGAATGCCTGCCGCCAGGGCCCCGTTGATGGTCAGGTCACGGTCGACCCCGCCCTCGTCGTCCAGGTACATGTCGGCGTGGGCGGATGCCGGCGCAGTCTCGCGCCCGTCCAGCATGACAGAGAGATCGTCCTCGGCCCTGTGCAGCAGCCAGAAACCACCGCCGCCGATCCCCGATGAGGCCGGCTCGACTACCGCCAGTGCGGCCGACACCGCCACTGCGGCATCGAATGCGTTGCCGCCCGCGTCCATGATCTGCATGCCGACCTCGGTTGCCAACTCGTGGGCACTGGCCACGGCATGGTACCCGGGCCCTTCGGCCTTGAGCTTGCCGAATGGCACTAGTGAGAGGACCAGGCAGGCCGTCAGCAGCATGCACCAGGCGCGCGAACGATAGCCCCGGTTTGTCGGTGAGATAGCAGTCTGCGGGTGCATGATCAGAACCTGGTATCAGCAAAGTGCGCACTCAGTGCCTCGGCAACCAGCGGATGAACGAACTCGCTGACGTCACCATGCAGGCGCGCAACCTCCTTGACCAGGGTTGACGAGATGAAGCTGTGCTTCTCATCGGGCGTCATGAAAACGGTTTCGACTTCAGCGACCAGGTGCCGGTTCATCGAGGCCAGCTGGAACTCGTATTCGAAATCGGACACGGCTCGCAAGCCGCGCAACAGCACCCCGGCCCCGCGTTCGCGGACGAAATGAGCCAGCAGGCTGTCGAAACCGACAACATCGACATTGACCAGTCCGGCTTCGGCCAGGACTTCCTGGGCCAGCTCTATACGCTGGCCCAGCGGAAATGCCGGCTTCTTGTGCGGGCTCTCGGCAATGGCAACAATGACCTTCTTGAACATGCGTGATGCCCGGGCAACGAGGTCGGTGTGGCCGTTGGTCAGGGGATCAAAAGTGCCGGGGTAGACCGCCACCGCGTAGTCGGGCTGCTTGTGCATGAAGACTCGTCAGGCGTTGGGAGCGAAACGCATTATATCTCCCCGGCCCCGTGGGCTGAATCTGCCAGCTTGAGCAGGCGCAGAACCACCCGCCCCTGGCGCTTGTGCTTGAGACAGACCCAGTCGCGCTCAACGGCAGCCGCCAGGTCCGGCTCCTCGTCCAGCTCACTTTCGACATAGACCAGGGTCTGATCCGTACAGCAGGAGGCGGTTTTCAGGCTCTCGAGGGTTCCGACCTGCATTCCGCGACCAAAGGGCGGGTCGGCAAAGACGATATCGACCGGTGCTTGTTTCGTGCCAAGCCATTGCAGTGCATCGGCCTGCTCAACGCGCACGCCATGACTGCCCGGCCATTGCTCCAGCAGCTCGCGCAGCGCGCCGGCAAGGCGGGCGTCACGCTCTACGAGAATCACCTCGGCAGCGCCGCGAGAGGCCGCTTCCAGACCCAGCGCTCCGCTGCCGGCAAACAGGTCCAGACAGCGGCTGCCGATCACCTTCGGCCCCAGCCAGTTGAACAGGGTCTCGCGGGCGCGATCCCCGGTCGGGCGCAGCTCGGGGTGATCGCTCACCGGGATGCGTCGGCCACGCCACTGGCCGCTGATGATGCGTATCTTGCCGGTCATGGTGATAGCATAGCGCCGGTTCGCAGTGTCGCTTTTGTCAATTCAATCCAAGCAGATTTTCGGGGCCGACTCATGTTCTCCATCTTTCGCCGCAAGAAGTCCGGCAAGGGTATCGAAAGCACCCAGGTCCGCCCGGTGGAAAAAACCGGCGCCGACCCGCTGGAACAACGCCTGGCCCGGACCCGCACCAGCCTGGGTGGCCTGTTCAGCCTGATTCGCGGGGCCAAGGCCATCGATGAAGACCTGATCGAGGAAATCGAAACCACCTTGCTGACCGCGGACATGGGTATCACGGCCACCACGCGCATCATCGATCGCCTGCGCGAAGGCATCAAGCGCGGGATCGTTACCGAACCGTCCGAAGTCCTGCCGGCCGTCCAGGCAGAGCTTTACGACCTGATCGAGCCCTGCGAGCAGTTCCTGGCCGTCGACACGGAAAAGAAGCCGTTCGTGATCCTGATGGTCGGCGTCAACGGTGTTGGCAAGACCACCACCATCGGCAAGCTGGCCCGGCGCTACCTGGACGAGGGCAAGTCGGTGATGCTGGCAGCCGGTGATACCTTCCGCGCTGCCGCCGTCGAGCAGCTCAAGGCCTGGGGCGAACGCAATGATGTACCCGTGGTGGCCCAGCAGTCCGGCGCCGACACCGCGGCAGTGATCTACGATGCCCTGCATTCGGCCAAGGCGCGCGGCGTGGATGTGCTGATTGCCGACACCGCCGGGCGCCTGCATACCCAGGGGCACCTGATGCAGGAACTGAGCAAGGTCAAGCGGGTCATGCACAAGATCGACCCCGAGGCCCCGCACGAAACCATGCTGGTGGTCGATGCCGGCACCGGCCAGAACGCGCTGGCCCAGGCCCGCGAGTTCAACCAGGCGGTGAGCTTGAGCGGCATCACCGTGACCAAGCTCGATGGCACGGCCCGCGGCGGCGTGCTGTTTGCAATTGCTGCCGAGCTCGGCATCCCGATCCGCTTTATCGGGGTCGGCGAAACCGCGGCCGATCTGCGGCCGTTTGACGCCGGTACGTTTGTGCATGCGATTTTGCCGGTAGGGGATGAGTAAGGTTTCAGGGTTCAGGGTTCAGGATTCAGGGGGGACTGGGCCGTTTGCGTCAAGATTGCTGGGGTGGTGGGAAATTCATGGGCGGCATGATTTGCCCTGGCAGCTTGAGCGCACGCCTTACCGGGTATGGCTGTCGGAAATCATGCTGCAGCAGACCCAGGTCGCCACGGTGGTGCCCTACTTCCAACGCTTCACGACGCGCTTCCCCGAACTGTCCGACCTGGCTGGCGCCGAGCTCGACGAGGTCATGGCGCTGTGGTCCGGGCTGGGCTATTACGCGCGGGCCCGCAACCTGCACGCCACGGCCCGAATCTGTCGCGATCATCACGATGGCAAGCTGCCGGAAAGCCCGGAGGCGCTGCGCGAGCTGCCGGGCATAGGCCAGTCCACGGCCAATGCCATCGTTGCCCAGGCACTTGATCGGCGTGCGCCCATTCTCGACGGCAACGTCAAGCGGGTGCTGGCCCGGCATGCCGCCATCCCTGGCTGGCCCGGGAAAGCCGCCGTGCTGCGCGCGCTGTGGCAGGAATCCGAGCGCCGCACGCCAGCTGATCGCGCCTGCGATTACACCCAGGCGATCATGGACTTGGGCGCCACCCTGTGTCGCCGAAGCAAGCCCGACTGCGCGAATTGCCCGGTAGCCTCCGACTGCCAGGCCCTGGCGCAGGACCTGGTGGATCAACTCCCCGAAAGCCGCAGCGCGAGGCCGCGCCCGCGCCGCCGCGTGCAACTGGCCATCCTGGAAGACGAACGCGGTCGAATCCTCCTTGAGCGACGCCCCCCGGCCGGCATCTGGGGCGGGTTGTGGTCGCTGCCGGAACTCGAGGACGACGAGGATATGGACAACGCCAGGGCACTGGCCGCCATCGAACACCACTTCACCCACTTCATCCTCGATATCCAGCCGCTGCACCTGAGCATCAGCGACAACGCGAAGGTCGACGACAGGCCAGACCGGGAATGGCTGAGCCGATCGGAAGCCCTGACCCGCGGCCTGCCCCGCCCCATCCGCCAGATCATTGAGTCCCTGGCTGATGCCGAACCCAAATAGCCTCGCAATCCGACAGGCATTAGAAATCTTCCTGGTTGAGTATGAATCTGTGGCCATAGGCACCCGAGTCGGGAAGAAGTGAGACGGAAGACGGAAGACGAATGTAAAGACGCATCGGCACCGCAACATAATGACAGCCAAGGGCTTGCTGGCTGTATTTGCCTTGTATTCCCTCTCCCCCTCTCCCCTCTTTCCCTCTCCCCATCCTTTACACTACCCCCTGAATTCCCCCCGAACACACCCATGCAACCATCCGCCCGATACTCCCTCCTCATGACCCTATTGCTTTCTTCCCAGCTCGCACTGGGCCAGCCTGGCCCCGGCGAGGGACCGGATGAGAATCTCGAGGCGATCGAGCCTGTGGCCGAGCCGGTTCGGGTTGGTCTGGCCGGCGAGTATCCGGCCGATATTGCCCGCTTTCTGCTGGTCCAGGGCGTATCCGGCGCGCAGCTGTCGCCGGCCGGCGATTACGTTGCCGTATCAAAGTCGGTTACCGGCGAGCCGCAATTGTGGTTGATTCCGGTTGATGGCTCACAGAGCCGCCAGCTGACCTTCGGCAACGGCATCACCTTCTTTCGCTGGGCCCCGGACGGCAACAGCCTGATCTACGGCGCCGACAACGCCGGTGACGAGCAGGAAGCCTATTTCCGCATCAGCGTCGACGGCAAGCACGAGGCCGAGCTGGTGCCTGCCCTGCCCGGCGCCTTTCGCTTCTTCGGCGGCGTACTGCCCGACGACCGCCATATCGTTTTTGCTTCTACCGAGCGCAACGGCCTGGACTTCGATATCTACGTGCGCGATACCGAAAGCGGCGAGCAGCGCATGATCTACGAAGGCGAGTTTGCCTGGTGGCCGCGCACAGTTGCCCCCGACGGCAAGTCGCTGCTGATGACCCAGGCCGTGGGTGAGGACTCCAACAACCTGTTCTCGCTGGACATCGAGTCCGGCGAGGTCACCACGCTGTCCGAGCCCGAACGACGCGCCAATACCGAGGCCGGAGGGTTTGCCTGGACTGCCGACGGCAAGTACGTGTTCCATGCATCCAACGAAGACCGCGAGTTCCGCGCCCTGGTCCGGCGCGAGCTGGCCAGCAACGAGGTGGAAGTACTGGTCGAGGCCGACCATGACATCGACAATGTCCAGCTGTGCGGAGAAAACGAGCGCTTCCTGATCTGGACCACCAACGAGGACGGGTTCTTTCGCCTGCACGGCCGCGATTTGATCGAGGGTCGTGACCTGGACATCCCCGAGGTGCCGGAGGGGGTTTATTCCCTGTCCTGCCCGCCGGGCAGCGCCGTTGCCGCGCTGGTGGTCAACGGCTGGTCCACGCCCGGTGATCTGCTGAAGTGGGACCTGGCCGCAGGATCGGCTGAAACCCTGTGGGCAGCCAACCTGGCCGGACTGGACCCGGAACGCCTGGTCCGACCGGAATCCATTCGCATGCCGGCCCGTGACGGGGTGGTCCTGCAAGGGTTGCTGTACCTGCCGCGCGAAGACGTGCGCCTGGACGATGGCCCTCCGCCGGTAGTGTTCGACGTCCATGGCGGACCCACCGCGCAGTCCATGGTCAACTTTACCGGCGCCATGCAGTACCTGCTCAACCGCGGCATTGCCGTGTTCAGACCCAATATCCGCGGCTCGACCGGCTTCGGCCATACCTATGTCACCCTGGATGATCAGGAAAGACGCCTGGACAGCATCCGCGATTTGGTCGACATGGTCGAGTTCTTCCGCGAAGACGGCCGAGTCGATGCCGATAGAGCCATCGTTCGCGGTGGTTCCTACGGCGGCTACGCCGTCAACGCCGTGCTGGCCAACCACCCCGGGTACTTCATTGCCGGGGTATCGCTGTTCGGCGTGGCCGATTGGGTGACCGCCCTGGAAGTAGCAGCACCCGCGCTCAAGGCCTCGGACATCATCGAGTACGGCGATATTCGCGAGGAACGCTGGCGCGAGTTCTACACCACCTACTCGCCGATTCGCCAGGCCGATCAGATCAATGTGCCGGTGCTGTATTCGCATGGAGTCAACGATCGCCGGGTCGAGATCTACGAAACCGAGGTCATGGTCCGCACCTTGCGCGCCAATGACATCGAGGCGCCCTATATCCGCTTCCGCGACGAGGGTCACGGCTGGCGCAGGCTGTCCAACCGCCTCTTCTATCACCGCCGCGAAGCTGAGTTCATGCTGCAGCAGTTTGGTTTGACGGATAGCGAGGACAACGCCGATAACGAATAACCAGAGGCCGGAGGGAGGCCAACGGACCAATGGCGATGGATTGAACATGGACCATCGGCCGCGTTGCGCCGACTTGCGCATACCGGCCCACATCATCGGTCGGGGCCACGCCCCCAACGTTCGACGGTCAAGGTTGACGTTGGGCGCGCGGGTCGGACCTACGCTTGGTTGAGCTCGGGCTCGGTCGGGGTTTTTCCGAATGCGCGTTGCCTGACTTGGCTGGTCCATTGGCGCAGGCTGTCGAGCAGCACGTAGACGAAGGGCACGACGACCAGGCTTATGACGGTGGAAAAGGCCAGGCCACCGATGATGGCGCGGGCCATTGGGTAGTACGGCGGGCCACCGCCGCCAATGCGGGTGTGGCCGATGGCCAGCGGAATCATGGCCAGGATGGTGGTGGCGGCAGTCATCAGGATGGGACGCAGGCGGTCGCGCCCGGCCTGGATCACGGCTGCATCGCGGGCCATGCCCTTGCGGCGCAGGTTGTTGACGTGGTCTATCAGCACAATGCCGTTGTTGACGACGATACCCATCAAAACCAGCATGCCGATCAGGGCCATGATGGACATGTTGGTGCCGGTCAGGAAAAAGAACCAGTAGACCCCGACGAATGAAAACAGGATCGAGGTGATGATCGAGACCGGGAACAGGGTGGACTCGAACAGCGCGGCCATGACGATAAAGATCAGTACCAGGGCCAGCAGCATGTTGAACATCATCTGCTGCATGGCTTGCTGATCCTGCTGGAAGGCCTGGCCGAAGCTCCAGGAATAACCGGGCGGCAGGCTGACCTGGTTCATCATCGCGCTCATCTGCGCCCTGGCCTCATTCATGCTCAGATCGCGCAAATCGGCTTCTACATTCAGGCTGGTGCGCCGATCCTGGCGGAAGATGCTGGTTGGACCGGCCACGGTTTCCAGGTCGGCCACGGCGGCCAGGCGGACGCGCTCGCCGTGGCGGTTGACCAGCGGCAGGTTGGCCAGCTGGGTGGCGCTCTGACGGTCGGCGCCGTGGAATTCCAGGCGCATGACCAGCTCGCCCTCGGGTCCGCGAAACTCGTTCAGCGCCTGGCCGCGCATGGCGACACTGACTGCCTGGGCAACCTCGGCGGTCGACAGTCCGGCCAGGTGGACGCGCTCGGGATCAACCCGGACCCGCACTTCCTCACCCCCGGCGGTAGCACCGGAACGCACGTCGACCAGTCCGTCTATGGTCGACAGCAAGCGCACCACCTCATCGCCGATTTCGAACAGGGTTTCGGTGGATTCGCCATGCAGGCGCAGGCTCAGCGATTCGCTGCTGGCCGCACGACGGGACTGGAACGAGGGGTTGCCAATCGCGATCGGAGGCAGGTTGGCCCGCACCCGGTTGCGGATTTCCTCGTTTGACAGGCGCCTGTCCGGATTCAGAATCAGCGTGGTTTCGGCGCGGCCGGCGTCATAGAAGCTGTAGAGCGAATCGAACTCGAACTCGCTCTTGTTGACCTGCAGATAGGCCTCGATCAGGTCCACGGCTTCGCGCACCTTGTCCAGGGTATAGGTGCCGGCGACGTTGTAGCGCAGCATCAGACGATCGCCTTCGACGTTGTCGAACATGTCCTGCTCGACCTTGCCCATCGGGATAGCCGCCGAGAACAGCAGGGCCAGCACCAGCGCGGCGGTAGTCCAGCGATGACGCAGGCTGAAGGCCAGAACCCGCGCATATCCTGCAGTCAGACTTTCAAGCCAGCGGCCGCGCCTGCCATTGGCCGGTGGGCGAACCTTAAGGGCCAGCAGCGGGATCACGGTCTGGGCAATCAGCAAGGATGCGATCAAGGCCACGGTGATGGTGTAGGCCACGTGCGACAGAAACACGGTGACTTCGCTCTGGCCGCCGAAGATATTGGGCAGAAAGACAATAACCGTGGTCAGGGTGCCGGCGCTGATTGCCAGCGCCACTTCGCGCACGCCCAGCAGGGTTGCCCTGCCCGGCTGGTCCGGGAACTGCTGCTTCTTGCGGTAGATGCTTTCGGTCACCACCACGGCGTTGTCGACCAGCATGCCGATAGCCAGCATCAGGCCCATCATGGTCAGAATATTGAGGGTCAGGCCGAGGAAATACATCGCCCCCAGGGTGATCAGTATGGCTGAGGGCACCGACAGCATGACAATCAGCGTGGTGGCCCACTGGCGCAGGAACACGTAGAGCACGATCATCGACATCAGCGCGCCCAGCAAGCCGGCCATGGCCAGGTCCTTGAGCGAGGCGACAATGCCCTCGGCCTGGCTGAAAAGAATGTACAGGTTGATCCCGGCCATCTCCGGCAGATCGTTGATCGCATCGATCTCGGCCAGCACGGCGCGGCTGACCTCGACCACGTTGGCCCCGGCCTCGGCGAAGATGTCGATGGACACGGCAAAGTTGCCGTCAAGCAGGCGGCCATAGCGCATTGGCGGCGATTCCAGCACGACATCGGCGACATCGCCCAGGCGCAGCCCGCGGTTGTTGATCGGCAGGGCCCGAATCTCTTCCAGGCTTCTGAACTCACCCTGCGGCGAGACCCGCACGCGCAATCCGGCAGCCCGGTCGGTAATGGCACCGGCCGAGCTGGAGAAATTGGCCTGCTGCAGGCGCTCGCTCAAGTCATTCAGATCGACCTGGTGGGCGGCAACCCGATCGGCGTGGAGAAGAATGCGCACCTCGCGTGGTTCGACCCCGTCAAGCGAGACTTGGGCAACGCCGTCGATGCGTTCCAGGCGCCGGCGCACGTTGCGCTCCAGCAGCTCGTAGGACTCCGACAGGTCGCGTCCGGAACCGATGCGCAGGCCCAGCACCGGCTCGTCAACGTTGGTGAACTTGCGCACGAACACCCGTTCCAGGTCATCGGGCAGCAGGTGCCTGATGCCGTCGATCTTGTCGCGCGCTTCCACCCCCTTGGCGGCCATGTCCACGTCCCAGCCAAAGAACATGAAAATGCTGGCACTGTTCTGGCTGGAGTTGGAATTCATGCGCTGGATTCCGGACATGGTCGAGAGCACTTCCTCCAGCGGCCGGGTAATCAGGCGCTCGACCTCTTCAGGCGAGCTGCCCTGGTAGGGGACCTGCACGCTCATCCCGGGAAAGTCGATATCCGGAAAGAATTCCAGCGGCAGCAACTTGAGTGAAATCAGCCCCAGCAGGGCCAGGCTCACGAACACCATGCCGGTGGTCACCGGCCGGCGGATGGCCAGGCGTGCCAGGCTCATGCGCGCACCGGCTCAAGCTGGCCGTCGATTCCCTGCTCGACATCTGCACGAGTGCGGCGTCGGTCAAGCAGGCTGTAGACCACGGGAATGACAACCAGGGTCAGCAGCGTGGCCAGCAGCAGGCCACCGATGACCGTAATGGCCATGGGTGCGCGCATTTCGGCGCCTTCACCCAGGCCCAGGGCCAGCGGAAGCAGCCCAAGGGTTGTGGTCAGGGTCGTCATGACAATGGGGCGCAGACGGGCCTTGCCGCCCTCGACTATGGCTTCCAGGCGTGGCAGGCCGGCTTCCCGCAGCTGGTTGATGCGGGTCACCAGCACGATGGCGTTGTTGACCACGATGCCGGCCAGCATGATCAGGCCGATAAATACCACTACCGACAGGCTGGACCCGGTCAGCCACAGGCCGAACACGGCCCCGGTCAGGGCCAGCGGAATGGTAAGCAGGATGACGAAGGGATGCAGCAGGGACTCGAACTGCGAGGCCATGACCAGGTAGACCAGGAACACCGCCAGGGCCAGGGCCAGCAGCAGCGAGGTAAAGGCCTGTTGCATTTCCTCACTCTGGCCGGCCACGCGTGCGCTCATGCCCGCCGGCATGGGAATCTCGGCCAGGATGGCCTGGGCCTCCTCGGCTGCCCGGCCAAGGTCACCAAACCCCGGATTGGCGGTGATCAAGGCAACGCGCTGCTGGGCAATGCGACGGATTTCCGAAGGACCGATGGCCAGGCTCAGGTCGGCCACCGCATCCAGGGTGATGGGGCGCTCGGCACCGGGGTTGACGACCAGCTGGGCCAGGCGCTCCAGCGATTCGCGCTGGTCGTCGCGAGCCCGCACCAGCACATCGATTCGGCGTTCGCGCCAGGTATAGCGTGTCGCCACTTCACCGCGCACCTGGCGTACCACGGTATCGGCAATCTGGTCGGCACGCAGCCCCAGGCGGGCCGCGCGTTCATGGTCAAAGCGGATCTGGATTTCCGGATGGCCATGTTCCATGCTGGTCTGTACATCGGCAAAGCGCGGAGAATCAGCCAGGCGCCGGGCGATACGGTCGGATACCTGCTTGAGCTGGTCGAGCTCGAAGCCGGTCACCTCGATTTCCAGGGGCGTGGCAAAGGTGAACAGTTGCGGTCGCCCGATGGCATAGCTGACGCCGGGCATTTCAGCCAGGTGCCGGCGCAGTTCGGCAACCACCCTGGCCTCGTTGGCCCCGGGCTTCAGCACCACGTTGAGGGTGCCGGAATGCTCGCCGGCCTCGTCCGGATTGGTGTCCATGCGCGCACCGGTGCCGGCGACCACGTCGGTTCGTTCCACTTCGGGACGAGCTCGGGCAATCGCGTCGAGGCGGGCGATGGCCCGGTCGGTTTGCTCCAGCGGCGTACCCGGAGCCAGCTGCACCTGGACATGAAACTCGCCCTGGGCCAGGCTGGGCACCAGCTCCGTGCCCAGGCGCGGGACCAGCAGCAAGGCCAGGACAAACAGACCCAGGGCAAGCGCCACCGTCGTGCCGCGCCAGACCAGGGCTTTTTTCAGCAAGCCGGGATAGGCATCGGCGATCACCTGGAAGCCGCGATTGAAGCCCAGGACCACGGGCTTGAGCAGGGTATGCAGCAGCCGGGCCAGGCCAAACACTAACAGGCCGGCCAGTCGGGTCAAGAAAACGGCCGTGCCGGTAATCAACCAGGCAAGACTTGCGCGCAGGCGTGCCAGGCGTCCGCTGCCGCCGGCACCGGCCTGACCGGCTGCGGACGGCAGATCGCCGCTGGCCCGGGCGCGCGGCTTTTCACCCAGCGAGGCCAGCATGGGAATCAGGGTCAGGGCCACGGCCAGGGAGACCAGCAGGGCAAAGGTAACTGTCAGGGCCTGATCGCGAAACAGTTGCCCGGCAATGCCATCGACGAAGACCAGCGGGAAAAACACGGCGATGGTGGTCAGGGTTGCCGCGATCACCGCACCCGAGACTTCGCCGGCGCCATCCCGGGCCGCCTCGATCAGACCGGCGCCCTGCTCGCGCTTGGCGGCGATGTTTTCCAGCACGACAATGGCGTTGTCGACGAGTAAGCCGATGGCCAGGGCAATACCGCCCAGGGACATGATATTGAGAGTGATGCCGCCGCCATACATGGCCGCGAAGGTGGCGATCACCGATACCGGAATGGCCACGCCGATGATGACCGTGGCGCGGACATTCTTCAGGAACAGGTAAAGCACGCCAATGGCCAGCAAGCCACCCAGGACCGCGGCCTGGATGACCTGGACGATGGCGTTGCGGATGAACACCGACTGGTCGTAGACCCGGGTCAGGGCCAGGTCCGGCGGCAGGTCGGCGCGCAGGCGGGCCAGGCGGCGCTCGACGGCGCGGGCCACGGCCACGACATTGGCATCCCCCTCGCGGTAAATGGCCAGCTCGACCATCTCCTCGCCGTTGACCCGGGTGATCGCCTCGCGCTCGCGCCAGCCCTGGCGCACCTCGGCAATATCACGCAGGTAGACCGGCCTGGCATCACGGGTGGCAATGATGACCCCGGCAATCTCTTCCATGCTCTGGAATTCGTTGATGGTGCGGACCAGGAACTGGCGGCTGCCCTCTTCCAGCCGACCGCCGGACAGATTGACGTTCTCGGCCCTGAGACGCTGGGCAACCTGCTCCACGCTCAATCCGAGCTGGGCCAGGCGATGCTGGTCAACCAGGACCTGGATTTCGTCTTCCAGGCCGCCGGAGACGGTAATCGCGGCGACCCCGGGGATGGACTCCATGTCCTTTTTCAACTGCTCGTCGGCATGGCGTCTGAGGATGCGCAGCTCCAGGCTGGCGTCGGGATGACTGGCCGGCGGCAGCAGACGCTGTTCCTCAGGCGCATCCGTATCCGGGTTGCGCGCCAGGGCAAAGCGCAGCACCGGTTCGGTCGACGGATCAAAACGCAACAGCAGCGGCCGGTCGGCCTGCAGCGGCAGGTTCAGTCGCTCCAGCCGCTCGCGCACGTCCAGGGCGGCATGGTCCATGTTGCTGCCCCAGGCAAATTCCAGGGTGACATCGGACTGACCTGTCCGCGATACCGAAGACACCCGACGCACGCCGCGGACCACGCCCACCACCTCTTCGACTGGCCGGGTGATCAGGTTCTCGATCTCGGCCGGGGCAGCACCGGTGAAGTCGGTGCGCACGGTCAGGGTCGGATAGGCCAGGTCCGGCAGCAGGCTGATATCCAGCCGCGACAGCGAAACCAGGCCAAACAGCATCAGCCCCAGGGTAAACATCGCAACACTTACCCGCCGCCGGGTAGCCACACGAATGATATTCATGACCAGACCATTGCCTTGCAGTCCTGAAACTTCAAAAGCTTTCTCGCAAAGACGCGAAGACGCAAAGAAAGAAAAAGACTAAAAGCTTGGATCCACTGAAAACACCGAAGACACCGAAGGAAATCAAAACCTGTCTTCTTCGGTGCATTCGGTGTCTTCGGTGGTTCCAGTCTTTTCAAC
>RECK01000012.1 GCA_007694055.1 Wenzhouxiangella sp. | reverse complement strand
GCAAGCAAAAGCGCTCCCGGCTCCAGACGGGCAAAACCCCGTCTACATCAAGGCATAAAGTCTTGTGGAGCTGCCGCCACTTTTCTGCACAAAGAAAGCCCATGCCCGGCTCTGCGTACTCGGTGCTTTTCGGGCAATCAGGTGTTTGCGGGATCCGGATATAACCAACAAAGCCAGGCCGACCTCGAAGCCAGAACGGTCCGGACACTGAGACACGACGCTAATCAGGAAAGGGAAAAGGGTGGACTGCTGCCGGTTCAGTGGGCGCGCGGCCTGAAGCTGCCGATGGCAACCAAGGCCAGGCTGAGGACCAGCAGAAGCAGGGCCCACCCTCTCAAGCCGGGTACCGGTATGGCCGGAGGCAACGGCGCTACGCCGGTGATTACCACCGATTCGCTCAGGTTGGCCACTTCGATCTCGATTGGGCCGCCCCTGGGCGTGGTGGTCCAGCCCTTGGTCGCAACGAGATCCTGAAACGCTCGTCGATACAGCAGCCGGGCGCTGACGTTCACGGTCTCACCGATGGGCAGATTGTCCAGGCTGAACCGATAACTGGATACGTCAGTCTGGCCGGAGGGGATGGTGGTGTCTGCCCAAACGCTCTCGGCGTCGATGAACAGTACGGGCCGCACGGTCGGCCCCTGGCCGTTGATGCGACCCTCCAGGATGCGGGCAAAGCCGCGACCTGGCCGCCCTGCCAGGTCTTCTGCCGAGTCTCCGGCTGCCGCGCTGCCATAGAACGGGATGACTTCTCCGGCGGTCTGGACCAGCGTCTGGCCATTGACTTCGGCCTCGATCACCAGCAGCGCATTGCGGATTGAAATACCCGTGGGAAAGTGATGTCCGGCACCGGCGTTGGTAACCCGGGCCTCGACCGCCAGCTCGCCGTTGACCTCGCTTGCTTCAATCGCCAGCTCGATGGCGCCGGTCAGCGTGGCCGGGGTTGCGCCTGTGAAGGTATGGGCTCGGCGCTGCTCGGGCGGCCGGATCGGCTGACCGCCCAGCGAGGAAATGGGGCCGGGCTCGGTGGCTGCCGGCATGTGACAGTCCTGGCAGACGCGGAAATCCTCTCCGGGCTGGGCGAACGGTGAGGCCAGCCACTCCGAGTAGGTCGTTTGCCCGGGTGCGCCGGTATCGGGGTTGTTGTATTCATGGCAGGAAGCACAGAAGCGCGACTCGGAGAACTGCGGTTGATGGGAGGCGCGCATGGTGGTAAAGCTGATGTCATCGCGCGGGCCCCACACCCACAGTTCGGTGAACGGATCATCCGGGAAGCGGTACTGGGTGTTGCCGAGGTGATGCAGGGCGCTGACATTGTCGTTGACATGGGCCATCTGGTGACAGGCCAGGCAGGTGACGCCGTCGAGGCCGGAAATCAGGTCGACCTCGTCGAGGAAGACATTGCCCGGATTCTGGGCATCGGCCAGCGGCGCGTGGCAGGTGGCGCAAAATCCGGTGTCATCGGCATCGTGCAGGTCTCGAAACACGTAGCCTTCGGACCCGCCCGGCGTGCCCGTGCCCGAAAACAGGTCCAGCACCCAGCTGTTCAGGGCGGCGTTGGAGTGCGTGCTTTCCTGCCACTCGGCATGCTGGGCGTTGTGACAGCTGGCGCAGGTGAACGAGGTGCCGGCGTTGTAGGGAAAGCTGGTGTCGGCCAGCGGCAGTCGCGGCAGTGCAATGACGACATGGTCGCCATCGCTGGCGTTTTGGGCTGCGTTGATGTAGTTGATCGGGCGGTCCGGATCGTAGGTCAGCACCGCGGTAACCACCAGCGAACCGGCCGGCACCTCGTTGATGACAAACATGCCATTGCCGTCCGTGAACGCCGGATCCCCGGACGTGGCCTGAATTCGAACCCGGGCGTCGACAATCGGCTCGCCGCTGACCGCATCAATCACCTGGCCGGTAATCGCCGCGTTTGCGCCGACTGCAGTCAGCAGCAGCGCACAGGCTACCAGGCTTGCCCGGATCAAAACGGCTTCCCCACCACCAGCACGACGATGGCGATCAGGAGGACTGCCGGTGCCTCGTTGAACCAGCGATACCAGCGCGACGAGCGTCGGTTCTCGCCAAGCCGGAAGGTTCTGACCATGCGCGCGCACCAGAAGTGGTAGCCGATCAAGCCTGCGACCAGGGTCAATTTCGCATGCATCCAGCCACCACCGCTAAGGTGCCAGGGCTCGATGGCCAGCAGTCCCAGTCCCAGCCCGACCGCCAGTGCGCCACCGATATGGGTGATTCCCAGTAGCCGCCGCTGCATGACCAGCAGCAGCTCAATGCGGCTGCCGGTGGGGTTCTCGGCCGCGTAGACGAACAGTCGCGGCAGGTAGAACAACCCGGCAAACCAGGTCACGACGAAGATGATGTGAAAAGATTCCAGCCAGTCATTCAGGGACATTTCGAAGCTTTTTCCAGTTGATCGCAAGGCGATTTCCAAGCGTATTCTGAACCACTTTGATCGCTTACTCAACTTGACGCCCGGGTGGTTGACGATGTATAAACCACGGGCGCTTCACAAAAAAATCATGAAATTACAACATCATGGAGTTTGAATATAAAGAGCGCGATTGACTATCCGGTTTGGGGCATTTCGATTCGAGCGGTCTTTACGGGCCGCTTTTTTTTGCCGGCAACTTCATGTTGATCGGAACATCAGGCGCTAGAATGCACTCTTATGGCAGATTCGCCTGGAGAAAATTGCATGGCACATCCTGAACCTATTCTGTTTACCGAAGCGGCAGCGACCAAGGTCAGGGAACTGATCCTCGAAGAGGCCAACCCGGAACTGAAGCTTCGCGTCTACATCAGCGGCGGCGGCTGCT
>RECK01000036.1 GCA_007694055.1 Wenzhouxiangella sp. | reverse complement strand
AGCTGCCGCTGCGCCGAACTGTCACCAGGCTGAACCAGCAGGGCGACCGCCTGGCAAGCGAGCAGGGCTTCGATGAAGCGCTGGTATTCCGAACGAATCGCGGGCAGATCACCGGCCCAGTCGCCATCTGCGGCAGGCCAGGCCAGCAGGGTGCCGCGCTGGGGCTCCCACTCGGCAGGCAGGCGAGGAAAGCTTGCTGTCATCGGTGGTCTCAGTCCAGACGACGACGGGTTTCCCGAACCACGGCCTCGTGGTGCAGAACGCTTTCGATGACCAGCTGGTGCTCGAAGTACACGCTGTAGTCTTCGTAAACCCAGCGTGTGATCGGCGGTTGACCAACTGCCGCGTGCCTATCCAGGGGCGCGCCGAACCGGGCCTCGACTTCGGTCATGCTCAGACCGTTGCCGGGCAGATCGCGCAGCATGCGTTCGCGAACCTTTTCGATGAGCAGGATATCTGCCGTGGCCGGAGCCACAAACGCGAATAAAACCATCCCCCAAATCAGCTTCACAACGGGTAGTCTGGTCATGCTGCTTTTCCTTGCATTGTTGGGTCACAAACTTCAGGAGGCGCGGCCTTTGACAGGACGCCGCGTCAACCTCAACTCAGGGAGCAAGTGATCAATCAACAGTGCCTGGAGCAGTGCCAGTATGCCCCGTTGCCTCACTTGCTAACCCGCGCAAAAGCTTAGCACAATGCCGCCGGGCACGGCGATGCGGAACTTGAAACGAAGTCACTGCGCGTGCATCTGATCCAATACAGCCATCAACAGGAAAACGCTTATGAAAACCGCACTTGTAACCGGCGCCAACCGGGGAATCGGGCTGGAACTGGTCCGCCAAATGAAACGTCTCGGTTACCAGATGATCGCGGTGTGTCGGCAAAGCTCGCCTGAACTCGATGCAGAGCAGGTGCAGGTCGAGGAGGGGATCGATGTGACCAGTGCCGGTGACCTGAAAGCGCTGAGCGGACGCCTTGGGGATATCAGACTGGATGTGCTGATCAACAATGCCGGATTGTTGAAGCCGTCCAGCCTGGAAGGTATCGAGGACGAACTGGACGACTGGCGAGCCCAGCTCGAAGTCAATGCCTTGGCCCCAATCCGTGTGACCAGTGCGCTGGCAGGCAACCTGTCCCGGGGATCGCGGGTAATCGTGATTACCTCGCGCATGGGCTCAATCGCTGACAACAGCTCTGGCGGCCACATGGCCTACAGGATGTCCAAGGCCGCCATCAATGCAGCCACGGTATCGATGGCCCATGAGCTTGGGCAAAAGGGCATCGCAGTCGGTCTGTTGCATCCGGGTTATGTCCGGACCGGAATGACCGGAAACACCGGCCATGTCGATGCCCGCGAGGCAGCCGAAGGCCTGGTGGCCAGAATCGAGGAACTGGACCTGGCCAGCACCGGCAGCTTCCGTCATGCCAACGGTGAAACGCTGCCCTGGTAAGACCGCCGCTTCAGGCGCTTTTGATCACAGGCGCTGAAGCCTTTGCTGTTCGGCAAGCAGGCGCTGCCAGGCCTGGCAGCGACCAGGCGGGATATGACCTGACTCGCAGGCTGCGCGCACCGCGCAGCCGGGCTCGCTGGAGTGACGACAATCGCGAAAGCGGCAGGATTGCTGCAGGCGGTGAAATTCGGGGAAGCCACGTTCCAGCTCGCGGCAGGGCATGTGCCACAAGCCGTATTCCCAGACCCCGGGCGTGTCGACCAGCCAGGCGCCGGTGGGCAGCTGGTGCAGCGTGGCACTGGTTGTCGTGTGCGTGCCCTTGCCCGTGACCCGAGACAGCGCGCCGGTCTGCTGGGCAAGGTCCGGCACCAGCGCATTGAGCAGGGACGTCTTGCCGACACCCGACTGGCCGGCCAGCAGGCTCGTGCCCGTGCCGACCAGCTCGGTCAATTCGTTCAGCTCGGGCGCTGGCTGACAGCGGCAGTGGACAATTGGCACATCCAGTGCCGCCAGGTCGGCAAGCTCGTTGAAAGGCGGCTGATCGGGCAGGGTCAGATCGCATTTGTTGATCACGATCACCGGCTGGATGCCCTGAATCAGGGCGGCAGCAAGGTAGCGGTGGACGAGGTCCGGGCTGGGTGCCGGCTCGGGCGCAATGACGATCAGGGCACGGTCCAGGTTGGCAGCCACGGCCTGAAACCGTCCGTGAGCGTCACCACGGCCAAATGTGTTGACCCGGCTGCCGATGGACTCAAGGGTGCCGTTTCCATCAAGCTCGATATGGTCGCCGGGCAGAGGACGACCGAGACGACGCGGGAAATGAAAAGCCGCGATCTCCCCCGAGCTCAGGCGCGCGACGCCTCGATTGGAATGAGACTCGATGACCAGGGCAGAAGTGCTCATGGTGCCCGGTCCGCTTGGTATAGTTCGGGCTCATTGCCACCGGAACGCTCAGTATGACCAACGACAAGCACCTGGTCTGGATCGATCTCGAAATGACCGGCCTGGAACCGGACCGCGACACCATTATCGAGATCGCCACCATCGTCACCGACGAACAGCTCAACGAGATCGCTCAAGGACCTGTCATCGCGGTAGCGACAGCGCCGGAGCTCCTCCAGGCCATGGACGAGTGGAACACGCGCACCCACGGCGAATCCGGGTTGATTGACCGCTGCCTGAAAAGCACGGTTGACATGGCCGAGGCTGAACGCTTGACCATCGCTTTCCTGGCCCGGCATGTGCCCGCCGGCGTTTCGCCCATGTGCGGCAACTCCATCTGCCAGGACCGACGCTTCATGGCGCGCTGGATGCCGGAGCTGGAGGCCTGGTTTCACTATCGCAATCTCGATGTCAGCACCGTCAAGGAGCTGGCCCGGCGCTGGGCGCCGGACATTGCCGAGGGGCTGGTCAAGGATTCCAGCCATCAGGCCCTGGAAGATATCCGGGATTCGATCGATGAGCTCCGCTACTACCGTCGCTACATGGGCGCACTGGCCGGCAATGCCGCCTAGCTGCGCGCGGCGGCCAGCCGCCGCCAGGTGTCGACAACCGTGTCCGGGTTGAGCGACATGCTCTCGATGCCCTGGTCCATCAACCACTGGGCCAGGTCGGGATAGTCCGAGGGTCCCTGGCCGCAGATGCCAATGTACTTGCCCTGCTCACGGCAGGTCTTGATCGCCATGCTCAACAGTGCCTTGACGGCACCGTCGCGCTCATCGAAGCGGTGCGCAACCAGTGCTGAATCACGGTCCAGGCCCAGGGTCAGCTGAGTCATGTCGTTGGAACCGATCGAAAAACCGTCGAAATACTCGAGGAATTCCTCGGCCAGCAAGGCATTGGAGGGCAGCTCGCACATCATGATCAGCTTCAGCCCGTTTTCGCCGCGCTTGAGGCCGAATTGTTCCATGACCGCGACCACGTCGCGGGCTTCCCCGACGGTTCGCACGAAAGGCACCATGGCCCAGACGTGATCAAGACCCATGTCTTCACGCACTTTTTTCAGTGCCTTGCACTCGAGCTCAAAAGCGGCCTTGAACTTGTCATCCACGTAGCGTGAGGCGCCGCGCCAGCCAATCATGGGGTTCTCTTCGTCAGGCTCGTACTGCTCGCCGCCGATCAGGTTGGCATATTCGTTGCTCTTGAAGTCAGACAAACGCACGATGACCGGGTTGGGTCCGAACGGTGCGGCGATGGTCGCGATGCCCTCGGCCAGCTTGTCGACGTAAAAACTGACCGGATCGCCGTAACCGGCAATGCGGCGGTCGATTTCGGCGCGGATATCGTCACTCTGGCGATCGTACTCAAGCAGCGCCCGCGGATGAATGCCAATCATGCGGTTGATGATGAACTCGAGCCGGGCCAGGCCAATACCGTGGTTGGGGATCTGGGCGAAATCAAAGGCCCGGTCCGCGTTGGCCACGTTCATCATGATCTTCAATGGCGCCTCCGGCATGTCGTCGAGGGTGTCCTCGGCCATGCTGAACTTAAGGTCGCCGCGGTAGATGCGGCCCGTGTCGCCCTCGGAGCAGACCACGGTAACCTCCTCGCCATGCGGAACGCGCTCGGTGGCATCGCTGCAGCCGACCACGGCCGGAATGCCGAGTTCGCGGGCAATGATGGCGGCATGACAGGTGCGTCCGCCGCGATTGGTGACAATGGCCGAAGCGCGTTTCATGATCGGCTCCCAATCCGGGTCGGTCATGTCAGTGATCAGCACATCGCCGGCTTCGACGTCGTGAATCTGGTCAATGCTCTCGATGACCCGCGCCACGCCCTGTCCGATCCGCTGGCCAATCGCCCGGCCTTCCGCCAGCACCTCTCCGGTCTGTTCCAGCTTGAATCGCTCCATCGCCTGGCCGGTCCGGCTCTTCACCGTTTCGGGCCTGGCCTGAAGGATGAACAGCTCGCCGGTATGACCATCCTTGCCCCACTCGATGTCCATGGGGCGACCGTAGTGCTTCTCGATGGTCAAGGCCATCTTCGCCAGCGCCGTTGCATCGTCGTCGCTGATCGAAAACCTCAGTCGCTCGCTGTCCGGCGTGTCTTCGGTGGACACGCCCCCGTTGTCACTGTAGATCATGCGCGTGGCCTTGCTGCCCAGCGATCGTCGCAGGATTGCCGGTCGGTCTGCCTCCAGGTTGGGCTTGAACAGGTAGAACTCGTCGGGGTTGACCGCGCCCTGGACGACGCTTTCGCCAAGTCCGTAGCTCGAGGTCAGGAAGACCACGCCGCGGTAGCCTGATTCGGTGTCAAGGGTGAACATGACGCCGGCAGCTCCGCTGCCAGCCCGAACCATGAGCTGAATACCGGCCGACAGGGCGACTTCGTGATGATCGAAACCATGGTGGACACGGTAGGCAATGGCACGGTCGTTGTAGAGGCTGGAGAATACCTCGTGGATCTTGACCACCACATCCTCGATGCCGCGCACGTTGAGGAAGGTTTCCTGTTGGCCGGCAAACGAAGCGTCGGGCAGATCTTCGGCGGTGGCCGAGGAGCGCACCGCCACGGCCAGATCCTCGCCATGACGCTGCTGCATCTTCTGCCAGGCCTCGCGCACAGACTGCTCGAGAGCGGGCTGCAGCGGCGTGTCCATGATCCACTGGCGAATCTCGCGACCCGTGGCGGCCAGGGCTCGGGTATCGTCGGCATCCAGGCTGGCCAGGGTGTCCTTGATCCGCGCCGCCAGTCCCGACTGGTCGAGGAATTCACGATAAGCCTCGGCCGTGGTAGCGAAGCCACCTGGCACGCTGACGCCAAGATCGCTGAGATTGGCGATCATTTCGCCCAGAGAGGAATTCTTCCCGCCGACCTTTTCCAGGTCTTTCATGCCAAGCTCTTCGAGCCAGAGGATATACTCGGTCACTTTGATGCCCGTTGCCTGTTGTAGAGCGGGGTATTGTAACCAACCCGAGGGACCGGAAAGCCAGCTCATGCGCAGAACCGCCTTCTTTGTTTCCGATGGCACCGCAATTACCGCCGAAACCTTTGGTCACAGCCTGTTGACCCAGTTTGCCTGCGTGGATTTTCGCCAAATAAGGCTGCCATTTGTCGATACCCACGAAAAGGCCCGCGACGCCGTCTCGCTGATCAATCGTGCCGCCGAGGCTGATTCCAATCGGCCGCTGGTGTTCAGCACCATCGTCGATGGCGAGATAGGCAAGGAGCTCTTCGCCTGCAATGGTCACGTCTTCGATATGTTCTCCACCTTCATGGAGCCGCTGGAGAAGATTCTCGGGGTAGAGCGGTCACCGCGGGTTGGCCAGGCCCACGGTATGGGCAATGCGCATGCCTACGAAGATCGCATGGAGGCGACGAACTACGCGTTGACCCATGACGACGGCATCAGCAAGAAGCTCGATCAGGCGGATGTGATCCTGATCGGCGTGTCACGCTCGGGCAAGACGCCGACTTGTCTGTACATGGCGCTGCACTACGGCGTCAAGGCTGCCAATTACCCGCTCACCGAGGAAGATCTGGAGCAACCCCGGCTGCCGGTTTTCCTTCGCAATCATCGCCACAAGCTGTTCGGGTTGACCATAGATGCCGAGCGCCTGGCCCAGATCCGCGAGCATCGTCGGCCAGGCAGTCGATATGCCTCGATCAAGCAGTGTCGCTACGAGGTCGAAGCCGCCGAATCCATGCTCCGAATCGAGAAAGTACCCTCCTTGTCGACCACCGATTCTTCGGTCGAGGAGCTGGCAAGTCGGATTTTGCTTGAATTGGGGCTTCAACGCGAAGTATTCTGATGGGCTGGCCGGTTGTGCTGGTTCAGGTCGGGACTTGCGTGCCGGGTGCATCCTTAAACTGGGCTGCGCCCGGAACCAAACTGCCTGAAACCTGTCTTCACACCGAATATTGACACTAACAAAGCCACGGGTTCGACATGCTGACCAGAGTCCGCAATCTGCATCCGCCCGCCAGGGATCTGGCGCGCCGCCTGCCGGAACTGCACACTTCCGTGTTCAGGGCCCTGAATGTGCTGATGCCCGAGGGGTTGGGCCGTAGCGACTGCCTGGTGTCCAGGGTCGGGGACGGTCCTGACCTTTACATGCAGGTCATCGAGCGCCACGACTACACGACTTTCCTGCGCCTGACCTACGTCATCGGTGACCAGCAACAGCACAATCCCAACGCCCATATCCGGGTCTATCATGATGCCCGCATGGCTGAAGCCACGGCTTTCAGTCCGCAGCAGGGGTTTCATCGACTGGCCGGGCCGGAACTGCCCTTGCACGGATTGGTTGTGCGAAACTGGCGTCTGAATCGAGCCCTGCTGAAATGGCTGGATTACCTTTTGGCCCAGGGTCACAGCGCCGCCACGCTGAAACCGGTTGCGGAAATGCCCCCGGGCGTGCCTCCGTTGGTAGAGCTAGAGGCTGGTTGAAACCCTTTCTGATGTACAGGCTGGTCGAAAGTCCCCAGCTTGGTTAGAATAGCCAACCGGAGCGGGCAAAAGCCCATTACCGCGATGACTGGGCCGGGGAGTTGAACCTGGCCCTTTTCGCATACCCGGAGGTCTTGATAAATTGTCCCGAATGCAGGCAATTCTGGCGCTGGAAGACGGCACCACGTTTTCCGGCCAAGGTATAGGCGCGCCCGCCGCGGCCGTTGGCGAGGTGGTTTTCAATACCGCCATGACTGGCTACCAGGAGATACTGACTGATCCCAGCTATGCCGGGCAGTTGGTCACTTTGACTGCCTCTCACGTGGGTAACACCGGGGTCAACCTTGCCGATGCAGAGTCCGATCGGATTCACGCGCGGGGCCTGATCATTCGCCATTATCCGCGGCGCTACAGTTCCTGGCGCGCTACCGAGTCGCTCTCCGCCTATCTGGCAGGGCAGGGCATCGCCGGCATAGCGGGCCTGGATACCCGCAGCCTGACCATTCATCTGCGCGAGCACGGTGCCCAGAACGGCTGCATCCTGAGCGGCGAAAACATCTCGCCCGATGAAGCCGTGGAACGCGCGCGCGCTTGCCAACCCATGGCTGGCCTGGATCTCGCCAGCCAGGTGTGCTGCGACTCGGCATATGAATGGACCGAAGGCACCTACCTGCTGGACGATGGAAAGTTTCGCCGTGGCGATGGCCGCCTGCACGTTGTCTGCTACGACTTCGGGGTCAAGCACAATATTCTTCGCTTGCTGGTCGATGCCGGCTGCCGGGTGACCGTTGTGCCGGCCCGGCACGGTCTTGAAGAGGTTCTGGCCCTGCAGCCGGATGGCGTCATGCTTTCCAATGGTCCTGGCGACCCTGAGCCCTGCGCTTACGCCATCGAGGCCATTGCCGGCCTGCTCGAACGAGCCGTGCCTACATTCGGCATCTGCCTGGGCCACCAGCTGCTCGCCCTGGCGGCTGGCGCCCGCACGACCAAGATGAAGTTCGGTCACCACGGCGCCAATCACCCGGTCAAGGATCTGGAAAACGGGCAGGTGCTGATCACCAGTCAGAACCATGGCTTCGCTGTGGACGAGAACAGCCTGCCGGGCCACGTCATTCCCACCCATCGCTCGCTGTTCGACGGCACGCTCCAGGGCATACGGATTGATGGCAAGCCGGCCATGGGTTTCCAGGGACACCCCGAGGCGAGCCCCGGCCCCCATGATCTCCGACCCTTGTTCGCCCGATTCATCGACATGATCGAGCGGGCCGGGAATTGAATTGAACCAGGTCATGGCGGCCTGGAACAGCACAAAGGTCACGACGACGACACGAAGTTTTTTTACCCAGGGCTGACGGAAAACACATCGCATGCCGAAGAGAACTGACATTCAATCCATCCTGATCATCGGCGCCGGCCCGATTGTCATCGGTCAGGCCTGCGAGTTTGATTACTCCGGCGTGCAGGCTGTCAAGGCCCTGCGGGAAGAGGGTTACCGGGTCATCCTGGTCAACTCCAACCCGGCCACGATCATGACCGATCCGGAAGTCGCCGACGTGGTCTACATCGAGCCTATCCGCTGGGACGTGGTTCGTGATGTCATCGCCAAGGAGCGTCCGGATGCGCTGTTGCCGACCATGGGCGGACAGACGGCGCTCAACTGCGCGCTCGACCTGGCGCGCCACGGCGTGCTCGAGGAGTTCGGTGTCGAAATGATCGGCGCTTCGCGCCAGGCCATTGACATGGCCGAGGACCGTGACCAGTTCCGGACGGCCATGCGCGAAATCGGCCTGGGCATGCCCGTGGCCGATATTGCCCACACCCTCGATGAGGCCATGGCGATTCAGCAGCGCATCGGGTTTCCGATCATCATCCGGCCGTCCTTTACCCTGGGCGGCTCCGGGGGAGGCATCGCCTACAACCGCCAGGAATTCATCGAGATCGTCGAGCACGGGCTGGATTTGTCGCCAACCAACGAAGTGTTGCTGGACGAATCCTTGCTGGGCTGGAAGGAGTTCGAGCTCGAAGTGGTCCGCGACAGCGCCGATAACTGCATCATCATCTGTTCGATCGAAAACCTCGACCCGATGGGCGTGCACACCGGTGATTCCATCACCGTGGCCCCGGCCATGACCCTTACCGACAAGGAATACCAGGAGCTGCGCAACGCCGCCATCGCGGTGCTGCGCAAGATCGGCGTCGACACCGGTGGCTCCAACGTGCAGTTCGCGGTTGATCCGGAAACCGGGCGCGTCGTGGTCATCGAGATGAACCCGCGCGTGTCGCGCTCTTCTGCCCTGGCGTCCAAGGCCACCGGGTTTCCGATCGCCAAGGTGGCCGCCAAGCTTGCCGTCGGCTACACCCTCGACGAGCTCAAGAATGAAATCACCGGCGGCGCCACGCCGGCCTCGTTCGAGCCGACCATCGATTACGTGGTCACCAAGATTCCCCGTTTCGCGTTCGAGAAGTTTCCTGCGGCCAATGATCGCCTGACCACGCAGATGAAGTCGGTCGGCGAAGCCATGGCCATCGGCCGCACCTTCCAGGAGTCGCTGCAAAAGGCGCTGCGCAGTCTTGAGACCGGCTTGGACGGCCTCGATCCAATCGAGATTGAGAGCCGGGAGGCAGACGAACTGACCCTGCTGCGACGGGAGTTGCGCGAAGCGGGTCCCAATCGCCTGCTCTACGTGGCCGAGGCTTTCCGGCGCGGACTGAGTTTCGATGAAATCCACCGCCTGACCCGCATCGACCCCTGGTTTCTGGACCAGATCGCCGAGCTGATCGAGATCGAGGCCGAAGTCACCGAGGCTGGGGTTGCCGGGCTGACCGACCAACGCCTGCTGGAGCTGAAACGCCTGGGCTTCGCCGACGCGCGCCTGGCCAGCCTGGTCGGCCTCGATGAAGCCAGCATCCGCAAGCTGCGCCTGCGCGCTGGTATTCGCCCGGTCTATCGCCGCGTCGACACCTGTGCCGCAGAGTTCGCCACGACTACGGCCTACCTGTATTCAACCTGGGGCGAGTCCTGTGAAGCGGCACCGACCGGGAAGCCCAAAATCATGGTTCTGGGGGGCGGACCCAACCGCATCGGGCAGGGCATCGAATTCGACTATTGCTGCGTTCACGCCGCGCTGGCCATGCGTGACCTCGGCTACGAAACGATCATGGTCAACTGCAACCCGGAAACCGTTTCCACGGATTACGACACCTCCGACCGCCTGTATTTCGAGCCACTGACCCTGGAGGATGTGCTGGCCATCGTCGATGTCGAAAAACCCGAGGGCATCATCATCCAGTTCGGCGGACAAACCCCGCTCAAGCTGGCCCGCGCCCTGGAAGCGGCCGGGGCGCCGATAGTCGGGACCACCCCGGACTGTATCGACCTGGCCGAAGATCGCGAACGCTTCCAGGCGTTGCTCAACGAACTGGGCCTGCGCCAACCGGCCAACCGGACCGCACGGGAGGCGGAGGAAGCCATTGTTCTGGCCCGTGAAATCGGCTTCCCGCTGGTTGTCAGGCCGTCTTATGTTCTCGGTGGACGGGCCATGGATATCGTTCACGGCGAAGACGAGCTCAGGCGTTACATGCGCGAAGCAGTCAAGGTGTCGAACGACTCACCGGTGCTGCTGGATCGCTTTCTTGACCATGCCATCGAGGTCGACGTGGACGCCTTGTGCGATGGCCATCGGGTCATCATCGCCGGCATCATGGAGCATATCGAGGAGGCCGGGGTGCATTCCGGAGACTCCTCTTGCAGCCTGCCGCCTTTCTCGCTGTCGGATGAGGTCATCAAGGAGATTGCCAGCCAGACCCGCCAGATGGCCCTGGCCCTGAATGTTGTTGGTTTGATGAACGTGCAGTTTGCCGTTCGCGGCGACGATATCTACGTGCTCGAGGTCAATCCGCGCGCATCGCGCACCGTGCCGTTCGTGGCCAAGGCGACCGGCACTGCGATCGCCCAGGTTGCAGCGCGCTGTATGGTAGGAAAAACACTTGATGATCAGGGTATTAAAGAAGATCTCTCAAGTCCTTTCTACGCCATAAAAGAGCCCATTTATCCGTTCATCAAGTTCCCGGGCGTGGATCCCATTCTCGGCCCGGAGATGCGCTCGACCGGGGAGGCCATGGGAGTGGGCACCAGTTTCGGTGCTGCTGTTGCGCGCGCCCAGCAGGGTGTGGGAATCAACGCTGCGGCGACTGGTCGAGCCTTCCTGAGCGTTCGAGACGCCGACAAGGACCGCCTGTTGCCCGTAGCCCGCGAGCTGGTCGGGCGCGGATTTTCGCTGGTGGCCACCGAGGGAACCTGGAAGTTCCTGGTTGAAAACGGCATCGACTGCGATTACGTCAACAAGGTGATACAGGGCCGACCGCACATCGTTGACCTGATCAAGAACGACGAAATCGACTACATTGTCAACACCACGGAAGGCCGGCAGGCCATTGCCGACTCCTTCTCGATTCGGCGACAGGCCCTGCAGCACAAGGTCAACTATTCAACCACCATTGCCGGTGCCCGGGCCACGCTGCGGGCGCTGGATCACTGGAACGAGCGCGGCGTGCGCAGTCTCGCCGAGCTATATCGACTCTAAGGAGCAAGCATGAGCCAGATTCCCCTGACCAAGCAGGGTGCCGAGCGACTTCGCGCCGAGCTTGATCGACTCAAGAAAGTTGAGCGACCCGCGGTTATCGAGGCTATTGCGGAAGCCCGTGCCCACGGCGATCTGAAGGAAAATGCCGAGTACCACGCAGCGCGCGAGCAACAAGGCTTCATCGAAGGGCGAATTCAGAACCTGGAGTCTTCGCTGGGCAATGCCAGGATCATCGACGTCGCGGCACTCGACGCCGGCACCAAAGTGGTGTTCGGCGCCACGGTCACCTTGCTGGAAGATGCCGACGGGGCCGAAGAGGTCACCTGGCAGATCGTCGGCGATCTTGAGGCAGACGTCAATGAAAGGCGCCTGGCGATCAGTGCCCCGCTGGCTCGGGCCCTGATCGGCAAGGAAGAAGGGGATGTGGCCGAGTTCCAGGCTCCCAACGGAACTCGCGCCTACGAGATCGTCGAGGTTCGGTACGAGTAATCCCGGACCCGTGATCGTCGTCCTGGTACCCGAGCTGGAAACCTTGCTGGCCGAGGCCGAACAGCTACCGCCCTTGTTCAGGCGCTTTCTGGCCCGGTCCAGGCCGCACCGTATCGATCCGATGTTCGCCGAATCCTTGCTGGTCACGGGTCAGCCCTTGGCTGCTGCACCCTTGAGCCGACTTGCCGATCATCCGCTCGATGCCGACGGTATCTGGCTGCGCGCCGATCCGGTGCGCCTGCAGCCGGATCTGAATGCGGTCTGGCTGCAGGCTGAAGCGGGATTGAGCGAAGCGGCGATCCGGGATCTCGTCGCCTGCTTTGCCGACGAGGGTCTGACCCTGGATTTCCCGACGCCGAGCCGGGGGTACCTGCGCCTGGAAAGCATCCCCGAATGCAGCTTTCATCCACCCTGGTCGCTGGCCGGAAACAGCCTGGATCACGTCTTGCCGCACGGGCCTGACGCCGGGCGTTGGCGGCGCTTGCTCAACGACAGCCAGATCATTCTTCATCAACATACCCCGGAAGCCACGGGCAATACCGCCGGCAGCCTGTGGTTCTGGGGGGCGGGCGCCTTGCCTGCCGCCAGTAAACCTGCGTCCCGAGTCAGCCATCTGGTCGGTGACAGTCCGGTGCTGGTGGGCATCTCGCGTTTTCTGTCGCTGTCGCACGAACCGGTCGTTCACCGCCGGGGCGCTGCCGATGGCAGCCTGGTGCTGTGGCCAGGTCGGACTGAGCGATCGGCATCGGAAAACCTGGTCGAACTGGCTGGTTGGCTGCAGCCGCTTTGGCAAAGGCTGGGGCGATTCGGGCTGGACAGCTTGGAGCTGGCCAGTCGCGAGCGCTGTCTTGTACTGAAACCGCGAGATCGCTGGCGAATCTGGCAGCGCCAGGCCAGCGCGCTACCATGATTCGCCAGGTCCGAATTCAACGGCGCAGCCCCACCGTGGCCCAAGCCCCTGATTTGCATCCGGTCGCGGCCCGGGTGCTGGCTGGCCGCGGGCTGGACAAGGTGCCGGATTATGCGCTTTCCGGCCTGTTGCCGCCAACGCTGTCCGGGCTCGGGCGGGGAGCTGAGCTGCTGGCCCAGGCGATAGAGCGGGGCCAGCGTATCCTTGTCGTTGGCGACTTCGATGCCGACGGCGCAACCGGCTGTGCCGTTGCCGTGCGGGCACTGAAACTCATGGGGGCAAAACACGTCGACTGGCTGGTGCCCGACCGCTTTCGCCATGGCTACGGGCTAAGCCCCGAACTGGTGACCGAGATCGGGGCGCCGATTCCCGATGTACTGTTGACCGTCGATCAGGGGATCAGCTCCCTGGACGGTGTCGCCCTGGCTCGACAACGGGGCGCGCGCGTGATCGTCACCGACCACCATCTGCCGGGCCCGGACTTGCCGGCTGCCGATGCCATTATCAATCCCTGCCTGGCAGACGACCCCTTTCCCTCGCGCGCGCTGGCCGGGGTCGGGGTCGTGTTCTACCTGATGCTGGCGTTGCGCAAGCTGTTGCGCGAGCGCAATCATTTTGGCCAACACCAGCCGCGCCTGGATGCCTTGCTTGACCTTGTCGCCCTGGGTACCGTGGCTGACCTGGTACCGCTGGACGAAAACAATCGCCGTCTCGTCGCCCAGGGCCTGAGCCGGATCAGGGCAGGGCGGGTCAATCCGGGTATTCGCGCGCTGCTCGAGGTTGCCGGGCGCAACCTGGCCTGGGTCAACGCATCTGACCTGGGGTTCGCGGCAGCACCCCGTCTCAACGCTGCCGGTCGCCTGGACGATATGGGCATTGGCATCCGCTGCCTGCTTGCCGACAATGATCGTGAGGCGCGCTCGCTTGCCGACCGGCTTGACCAGCTCAATGCCGAGCGGCGCTCGATCCAGGACGACATGCAGGCCCACGCCGAGGTCCAGGCTGATCGAATGAGCGCCGAGCTTGGCGATGCAGTCCAGGGGCTGTGCGTATTCGATCCGGACTGGCACCAGGGGGTGGTCGGACTGGTTGCCGGACGCCTGATGGAGCGATTGCAGCGGCCGGTGATTGCCTTTGCGCCGGCCGAAGAGGGCAGCGATATGCTCAAGGGCTCCGGCAGAAGCCCGGCCGGCTTGCATATGCGTGATGTGCTGGTCGATATCAGCAGCGCAAGACCTGGCCTGATCCCGCGCTTTGGCGGGCATGCGCGCGCTGCCGGCCTCAGCCTGGCCCGCAATCGTCTGGATGACTTCCGTGCAGCCTTCGAACAGCGCCTGGCGAGCGAGCGCTTCGGTGAAGAGTTTGTCACCACGGATGGCGCCCTGCGCGGCGATGAGTTCACTATCGAGACCGTGGATGCACTAGACCAGGTCGGACCCTGGGGCCAGGCCTGGCCGGAACCCCTTTTCGATGGCCGCTTCCGGATCGAGTCCCGGCGCGTGGTCGGCCAGGATCATCTCAAGCTCAGGCTGCGTTCGACCGACGGCGGCCCGGGCGTCGACGCGATTGCCTTCCGTGCCGGTCGGCTCTGTCACCAGGAGCTGCCAGAACCCCTGCACCTTACCTACCGTCCCGAGCTCAATCGCTGGCGCGGTCAGGTCAGCCTGCAGCTGGTCATCCAGCACCTGGTCAAGGATCAGGCTGATGTCTGAAACAGTCAGCGGCGGGACAAGAATAATCCGCGGCTACTACCTGGCCACACCTGTGTTTTTGCTGCTGGACGTTGTGCTGGGCCTGGATCTGAGAGTCGCCTTCCTGGACAACTCCGGGGCGCGCATGGCCTGGTATGCGCTATGTACCGGACTGGGTGTGGTGGCCTGGCGCTGGCCGGTCTCCGCGCCGCTGATCGGCCTGCTCGAGAGTGCCGTCAGTTTCTTTCTCCTGATTGTCTGGATCATGCTTCCGATCATGCTCCCGACCGATGATTTCAGCAACTGGCCCGGCCCCTGGGGCATTCTCCCTTTCATCCTGATCGGCTCGGCCTGCATCATCAGCTTCCACAGCGCCAATCGTGCCTTGATGAAACAGCTTTCGCGTTGATTGCAAGAGATAAACTCAGGTTCTATCCGAGCTTGCAGTCCCGCCAGTGCCGGAGCTGAGCGGTCAGATCAGGCCACGCAGTCGGCTCCAGGCCTCACCGGCGCCGGGCAGGATGCGGCTCAACAGGGGCTTGCGAACGCGCTTGCTGACAGCGTAGAGCTCGGCATTTTGGCTGCGCTCGAGCAGGTACTCATCGCTGGTCAGGACCTGGTCGGCAAGCTTGTGTTCCAGGGCCTGGGTGCCATACCAGTATTCGCCAGTGGCGATTTCGGCCAGGTCAACCTGCGGGCGGTAGCGGGCGACGAAATCCTTGAACAGCTCGTGAGCCTGTTCGATTTCCTGCTGGAACTTGTGCCGTCCCTGGTCGGTGTTCTCGCCAAACAAAGTGACCGTTCGCTTGTGCTCACCGGCCATGAACTGCTCGAAATCGATCTCATGCTTCTTGAGCATGCGGTTGAAGTTGGGGACCTGTGCGATCACCCCGATGGAGCCGAGAATGGCAAACGGCGCGGTCAGGATACGGTCGGCCACGCAGGCCATCATGTAGCCGCCGCTGGCGGCGACACGATCCACGGCCACGGTCAAACGAATACCGCGATCGCGCAGGCGCAGCAGCTGGGCCGCGGCCAGACCATAGGGTGGAATCATGCCGCCGCCGCTTTCCAGACGCACCAGCACCTCGTCATCGGCGCTGGCCGCAGTCAGAATGGCGGTGATTTCCTCGCGCAGGGACTCGGTCGCGCTGGCCCTGATATCACCGTGGAAATCGAGCACGAACAGGCGCGGCCGCGAAGATTGGCCATGCTGTTTGCGCCGCGCTTTCAGCGCCTTGCGCTCACTCTTGACCGCCTTGGTCGGCAGCATGGCCGATTTCAGGGTCAGGCCGGCCCGCTCGTATTCATCGTTGAGATGCCTGACTTCCAGCCGGGACGGCAACTGCTCTTGTTGCCGAGCATTGCGCAAAGCTCCGACAATGGCCGTGATCAGGATCAGGGCGACCAGCAGCGCAGTCAATGCCTTGGCCAGGAACAGACCGTAGTCGAGTAGAAATTCCATGGTTGTTTCGATCGGATAATCCAGCGCCAAGTCTAATGCCCGGCACGCTGCCCGTGCTGACCGCGTGTTCATGCCAAGGTAGAATGAGACGAAAATGATCGGTCAGGCCTTGCTGAACCGACCGAGCCGCTTACCCCCAATCCCCGAACGAGGTCTTGCTGGATGACTCGCCTATTGTCTTCATCGTATACGCTGGCCCTGCTGCTGCTCCTGGTATCCATTGCCAGCGCCGAAACGCCGCGACCCATCACCCACGAAGATCTGTGGCTGATGCCCCGGGTCGGCACGCCCGTGGTCAGCCCCGACGGGCGGCTGGCCGTTGTCGCGGTCAATCGACCGGCCTATGACAGCGATGATCAGGCCAGTCACCTGTGGCTTGTCCAGGTTGACGGCAGTGCCACGCCACGCCAGCTTACCTTCAGCGATGCCAGCGAATCACAGGTGACCTGGGCCCCGGACAGCAGCCGAATCGCTTTCGTGGCCCGTCGGGATGGTGATGATGCCAGCCAGGTTTACCTGCTCGATCTGGTTGCCGGTGGCGAGGCGCGGCGCATCACCAGCATCAGCACCGGCGCCCGTCAGCCGCGATTCTCACCCGACGGCCAACGCATAGCCTTTACCAGCAACGTCCATCCTGACAGCCAGAGTGACGAGGACTCCAGGCGCATCAGCGAAGAGCGCGAGGCGCGCAAGTACAACGTACTGACCTATACCGGGTTTCCGATCCGCAACTGGAATACCTGGCTGAATGAGTTCCAGCCGCGGGTGTTCGTACAGACCATCGGCGCGGAACAGGCTGTGGATCTGCTGGCTGGCACCGAGCTGGTTGCCAGCCCCGGGTACGACGGTCGGCGCACGGCCGGTGGCGTCGAACTGGACGTGACCTGGACACCGGACGGCGAGGGCCTGGTGTTCGTGGCCAGCCGCAACCGTGATCGCTTTGCCTTCGACAGCACGCACACCGATCTTTGGCTGGTTGCGGCTACCGGCGGTGAACCGCGCCGACTGACCGGTTCGGGCGAGCCGGCCGGGAGCGACAACTACGGCAACCCGCGGTTCAGTGCCGATGGTCGCTTGTTGCTGGCCCAGCGAACGCCGCGCACCGAATGGGTCTACAACGCAACCGACCTGGTCGTGCTGAACTGGCCGCAAGCGGAAGTTCAGGCCGTCATCGAGCTGCCGGAGCGGCGCGCGGTGGCCGAGTATGCGCTGGCGCCGGATGGCGACTCGGTATTCATCCTGGCCGAGGACGCCGGCCTGGTTCGGCTGTACCGGGCAAGCACCAGCGGTGGCGTGGCCGCAGCAGATTTCGACCAGCAGCGCGGCATCTACACGGGCCTGGATGGCGGCGGGGATGCAGGCAGCGGGGTACTCCTGGCACGCTATGAATCGGCCAGCGAACCGGCCGAGATCGTGCAGCTGCTGCCCGGCCAGGGCCATGCGCGCCTGACCGAGTTCACCGCCGAAGCCGTGGCTGGACTGGATCTGCCCGAGCTGGAGCATTTCTGGTTCGACAACGACGATGGTGTCCCCATCCACAGCATGCTGGTACGACCTGCCGGATTCGACCCGAACCGCAGTTACCCCTTGCTGGTGCTGATGCACGGTGGTCCGCACATCATGTACCGCGACTACTTCTTCCTGCGCTGGAACTACCATCTGCTGGCCGGCACCGACTACGTGCTGGTGCTTACCAACTATTCCGGGTCCACCGGATTCGGCGAGGAATTTGCCCGCCGCATCCAGGGCGATCCACTGCGTGGCCCGGCCATCGAGATCAACCAGGCTGCCGATGTCGCCATCGAACAATTCGGATTCATCAACGGTGAGCGTCAATGCGCCGGCGGGGCCAGCTACGGCGGCCACCTGGCCAACTGGATGCAGGGCGCGACCGACCGCTACCGCTGCCTGATCAGCCATGCCGGCCTGGTCAACCTGATCACCCAGTGGGGTACCAGCGATGCGGTCTATCACCGCGAGGCCAACCTGGGCGCACCGCCCTGGGAAGATCCCCAGCTCTGGCTCGACCAGAACCCGCTGATGTATGCGGAAAACTGGCAGACACCGGTACTGGTCACCATTGGCAAAAAGGATGAGCGCGTGCCCCTGGCCAACGTACTGGAGTACTGGACGGCCCTGCAGCGCCAGCAGGTCGAGAGCAGGCTACTGGTCTATCCCGACGAAGACCACTGGATCATGTCCGGCCATAACAGCCGCCACTTTTATGGCGAAATCGCCGACTGGCTGGCGCGCTGGCTCAAGGATTGAAGATTCAGTTCTTGCCATTGAACAGCGCCTGGGTGCCCATGGCCTCGGCGGCCGCACTCAGGCGCTTCAAGGCCAGGCAGTAGGCCGCCTCTCGGAATGACAGTTCCAGATCGTCGGCCAGTTCCATGACTGCCGCGAACTGCTCGCGCATGCGCTTTTCCAGGCGCTGGTCGACCTCGTCCTCGCTCCAGTAATCGCCGGTGCGGTTCTGCACCCATTCGTAGTAGCTGACGGTAACTCCGCCGGCGTTGGCCAGAATGTCGGGGATGACAGTGATATTCCGCTCATCCAGCACGCGGTCAGCTTCCATGGTGGTCGGCCCGTTGGCCAGCTCCAGGATCACATCTGCACGGATGTCGCCGGCATTGTCCCCGGTGATCACATCATCCAGCGCGGCCGGGATCAGCACGTCGACATCCAGGGTCAGCAGCTCTTCGTTGGAGATGACGTCGACACCATCCTGATCGCAAACCGAGTCCTGGCAGTAGACCTGTTCGACCTTGCGACCGGCGGTCTTGCCCTTGATGACCTCGGGAATATCAAGCCCTTCCTTGTTGATGATGCCGCCGCAGGAATCGCTGACCGCGACCACCTTGTAGCCATCCTCGTGCAGCAGCCTGGCAATGGATTGGCCGGCATTGCCAAAACCGTGAATGGCGATACGGATATCTTCTGCCTTCCAGTCGCGTTCACGAGCCAGCTCGCGCAGGCAGAAATACCCGCCGCGGCCGGTGGCGCCGGCGCGGCCGGCACTGCCGCCCAGGGCCAGCGGCTTGCCGGTAATGACAGCGGGGCTGCGCCGCCGAACAACATCGGAGTATTCGTCCATCATCCAGCCCATGATGCGCTCGTTGGTATAGACGTCCGGAGCTGGAATGTCTACTTCCGGGCCGATGAAATCAGCGATGCGGCGAATGAATCCCCGGCTCAGGCGCTCCAGTTCGAGCATGCTCAGATCCTTGGGGTCAACCGCTACACCACCCTTGGCGCCGCCGTAGGGCAGGTTCATGATGGCGCACTTGCAGGTCATCCAGAACGCCAGCGCCTTGACCTCATCAAGGTCTACGTCGGGGTGATAGCGCAAGCCACCCTTGCAGGGGCCGAGCAGGTCCGAGTGCTGGACCCGATAGCCCTGGTAGACCTCCAGGCTGCCGTCATCCCGACGCACGGGGATGGAAACGCTGAGAATGGCTTTCGGAAAGTGCAGCCGCTTGAAGGTTTCAGCCGGGATCTCGACGTGGTTGGCCGCCTGGTCCAGGCGCGCCAGCGCGCGTTCAAATGCATTTTTGCCCATAGCGTGTTCGCAAATGCTTCAAACCAGGGAATAGCATAGCGGCTGGCAGGGCAGCAGTGCGCAAAGGCGCTCAGGTGCGCGACTCGGCAGGATAGGGTTCCAGCAACAGCCCTGGGCGCCGGATCAGCGCCCTTCGAGCAAATTTCCGGTAGCAAGAATGACGCGCATGCCAAGTCCGGCGACGGTCTCGCTGCCGCCAGCGTCGCGGTCATTGCGACGCAGCCCGCCGTGGAAGGAAAAGCGCCGGTCGAGGTGGTAGCGCACACCCAGGGCAGCGTAGTTGCCATCGTTGCTGTCGGCACTGTCGCTGAACAGGCTCGCCCCGGCCATGAACTGCCAGGCATCATCAAGCCGGTAGCTGGCATTGACATGGAAAAAGTCGCCGTCTTCCAGCCCGCTGCCGCGCCGCTCCCAGTGGGAGGCCAGGGTCCAGGCATCATGCGACCAGCGCACGCCGAGCTTGGTGCCGGTGCGCTTGTCTGGACCCTGCTTGAATTCGCTGGCGTCGATATGGGCTGCCATCAGTTCAACCGGACCCAGTGGCAGATTCACCGACAATCCCCAGGCGTGGTTGCCGGAAGTGCCGCCCGAGCCGATGTCAGAGACATCGTCAACTGCGCCGAACAGGGTGAAACGCAGATCCCCGATGCGATGAGCGTAGCTCAGGGCATTGTCCACGTAGCCACCGTGACCGAAAGCGCCGCCGGAACGACCGAGATTGGCACGGGCCTGCATGAAGGTGGCATTGAACGGATCCCAGCCCAGTCCGGCCGTCTTGTAGGGAGTTTCCAGGCGCCCGACCATCAGCCGTCCCCAGGGGCCTTCCAGCCCGGCCTCGACTTCACGCTCGCGTGCGTCGCCGTCCTTCAGACCTTCCATATCCACGTTCAGGCCGAGGCGGCCAATGACGCGAGTCCGTTCTCCAACCCGGAAGCCGCCGTCGATGAACAAGGCTCCCCAGTTGTGACTGTTCTTGTTGCCGCCTCCCCAGCCATCAGTGAGGTACCAGCCCTTGCGATCGCGGCTGTCGGCAGCACTGCCACTGACGTGGACCAGTTCCGGCTGCAAGCGCAGCAGCACGCTGAAATGGTTCTCATCTCCTGCGGCCAGCGGCGCGGCAGTGGCCAGTGCGCAAACGACGGCGAAAAAACGAAGCCTCATCCTCTTGCCCGCGCATTAGCTCCGAACAGGATGGTCATGAGCGGCCACAGCAGCACGGCCGCGAGCACGGCCACACCCACCGAGCCACCGAAGACTGCCATCCAGTCGAGCAAGCCGCTCAAGTCGGAAAAACGCGCTGAGGTCAGCCAGGGGGCCAGGAAAAATGCGGCGACACCGATAACCGCGCCCGCGAACAGGGCAGGGCGGCGCCCGCTGGACCAGGAACGACCGCCCCTGGCCCACAGCCAGACCGTCAGGGCCAGATCGATCACCAGCACGGCGATGATCAATGGCAACCAGGGCCGGATGGTTTCCAGGAGTACAGCAAGAATGCCGAAAAATGAGAAAGCCATGGGAATCAAACTCCGATGATCAGCGGTCAGATACGTCCACGCAACATGGCGTTGTAGGCCGGGAGCAGCATGCGGTCTTTCATCACCCAGGGCACCCAGTGCTCACGGTACGGGCTGATGAAGGGGAAAGAAGGGATCATGTTCAGAGCGTAGTCGAACTCGACCAGGATGCCCCGTCCGCGACCGGTGATCAGCGGACAAGAGGTGTAGCCGTCGTAGCTGGCCACGGTTTCGCGATCGCCAATGACGCTGAGGAGGTTTTCCACGGCGACTGGAACCTGGGCCTTGACACTGGCTGCGGTCTTGCCGATCGGTGTGCCGACACAGTCTCCGGCACCGAAGACATTGCCATAGCGACGATGGCGCATGCTGTACTGGTCGACCTCCATCCAGTTGCCATCCGCGGCAAACGACCCGTCCTGCCAGGCCAGCGAGCTGTTGCCAAGCGGGTCGGGGGCTCGCATCGGCGGGACGACATGGATGAAGTCGTAGTCGATCCGAATATCGCCGTCGGGTGTGGCAAAGGTTGCGCGCCGGGCTTCCGGCTCGATACCCTTGAGCCGGTGGTGCCAGTTGATGGCGATATCGCGCGATGGGAATTCCTGCTTGAGAAAATCGTCCATATCGGGCTGCGAGAACAGGCCATCGCCAGGCGAGTTGTAAATCATCTCCAAGGACTCGCGGGTGCCGCGACGGCGAGCCAGGTCTTCGGTCAGCATCGCGATCTTGAGCGGTGCACCCGCACACTTGATGCCGCCGGGGCCGCGCGTGAACAGGCCGACTCCGCCAGCGGTTGTGTAGTGGTCGATCATCCGCCACGTGCGCTCTGCATGTTCGGGATTGTCGTAGACACAGCCAATGCCCTCGCGTCCGATCAAGTCCGGGCTCATCCCTTCAATGGCCTCATAGTCGACCTTGAGGCCGGTCGTGACGATGAGGTAATCGTAGGGTACGACCTGACCGCCCGTGGTCACGACACGGTTGGCATCAGGGTCGAATTCAGCGACGTGATCCTGGATCCAGTTGACTGCCCGGGGCATGTAGCGGTCGTTGCGATCGACGACCTTCCCGGTCTTCCAGATCCCGGTAGCGACCATGGTCAGACCAGGCTGGTAGAGGTGACGCTGGCGGCGGTCGATGACGGTAATCTCCGCACCGTCAAGGCTTTGGTCGAGGCGGTTGGCGGCCGCGATGCCTGCTGCACCGGCGCCAACAATCACGATGCGGGCACTGGTTCGCATGGCACTGGCCGGGCTGCTCAGCAAAGTGCCGCCGCCGACCGCCGCCAGGGCACCGCCCAGTCCGGCCGCCTTGAGCAGGCGCCGCCGTTGATCATCGACGTTCCCGGCCGCGCGAGCCTGAGAATTCAGAACTCCGGAAAATGGCTTTAGCAACATCGAAAGATCTCCATGCAATTGTCTCCCCATCATATTAGCCTGCCCTGATGTATTCAAGTAAGACCTTGGTCGAATGATTCAGCGTGGACCTGGTGGCACGTGCCGGCGAATGAAATCATCCAGACGGCCAAAAGTGTAGCGCGCGTAGTGGTCGCTGGCCGCCCACCAGTGGCCAGAGTCGTGCACGATATCCAGTTCGAAGCGCTTGCCCAGCAGCTTGAGTTTCTCGGCCATCATCAAGGTTGTTTTCAGGGGCACGATGTCATCGTGCAGACCGTGAATGATGAGCAGGGGATCGGCCAGGTTCTCGCCAAGATCCAGCAGGCTGCCATGCTCGAATATTTCCGGATGGGTATCCGGGTGACGAGTCAGGTGCTGGTCGTAACCGGTGAAATGGTAGATGTCGATGGCGGGCGCGCCGGCAACCCCGGCGGCAAACAGCCCGGGCTTGCGGAAAAGCGCTGTAAGTACCAGCAGTCCGCCGTAACTGTTGCCCCAGATGGCAATCCGCTCAGGGTCCACGTGGGGCAGGGTGATCAGGTAGTCGACCGCGCTGTGCAGGTCGTCGAGATCGTCCCGCCCCCAGTCGCCCTGGAAGGCTTCCCGGAAGTCCACGCCGTAGCCGACGCTGCCACGGACGTCGACCAGTACGGTGATGTAGTCGCCCGTCATCGCCATCTGTTGCTGCAGGAAGGATGTCGGGCGATCGGGATTCCACTGGTTGAGCACGGTGTTGGAATAGATGCTGCCGAAAACCACGGGGTAGCGCTTGCCCGGCTCGAGCTCCGGCGGCTCGATGATCCTGGCGTGGATGGTGAAATCGTCGATCCGGCTGGGGAAACTGACATAGCGCGGGGTGAGCCAGTCGTGATCATGGAATTCCGGCAGCGGCGAATGGGTGACTCGCCGTTCCTCTGCATTTTCATCAAGCGTCAGCAGATAGAGCTCGGCGGGCCGGGTGTCGCTGGAGCTGATCAGGGCCAGCTGACTGCCATCCGGTGACAGTATCGGCTGGTGAATGCCGGGCATTCGGGTCAAGCGCTGCAGGGTGCCGTCAGCCTGGGCCAAACGGTAGACGTGGCGCTCGTAGGGACTGTGCTCGGCAGCGACGAAAAGCAGATCACCATTGTCTGGGTGCACTGCAGTCCAGGCTGCCGAACGGTCACCCGCAACATCGAAATCGCCGGTCAGCCGGCGCGGCTCGCCGCCGGCGACTGGCAGGCTGTAGAGGCGATAGTAATCCTCATGGTCACCGAGAAAAATGACCTCGGCGCCATCGTGGCTGAAAAAGGCCCGGAAGATCGGGTAGATCCGCTTCGGGCGATGATCGTGCCAGAGCTGCCGAATCTCGCCGCTGACCGCTTCTACCAGGAAAATCCAGCGATCTTCGGCCACATCGGCACCCTGCATCACCAGCAATTGCTGGCTGTCCGGTGACCAGTCGAAATCGATGGTCAGGCGTCGATTCGGGGCTTCGAGATCAAGCCAACCCGACATCTCCTGGGCCAGGTCGATGATGCCCATGCGGCGGACAAGATCCGTGTCACCCGGGTAGGGTCGCCGCACTTCACTCAACAGCGGCTCGTCGTGCAGGTAGCTGGGGAAGGGCACGCGCCGGACCTCACGCTGATCGATGAATTCGAACGCGATGCGGCGGCTGTCCGGCGACCACCTGTAGCGACCGATGTAGGCATCAGGGCGAACGAAGGCGCCGATGGGCACCGTTGCGATGCCAGGCGCACCCAGCCGGGTCATTTGTCGGCTTTCGCCATGCTCAAGATCCATGGCCCAGAGATCCCCCTGGCGCAGAAAGCTCAGCCAGCGCCCGTCCGGCGAAACGCTCAGGGCGTGTCCCCCGGGCCCGACCGCCTCGCTCTCGCCGCTGGCCAGCTCGAGCTGGTGCAGTTGGCCCTCGAGAACGTAGAACAGCGCCCTGCCATTCGGATGCCAGACCAGGTCCGAAATGCCGCGGTGCTGCAGCCGTGCCGCGCGCTCGCGCAGGGCGTCCAGGCTGAGATCATCACCGGTGCCGAGCAAATCTTCAGGCGGCGGAGCCAGGTGGGTCAGGCGCTGCGGCGCGTCATCGTCGATCCCTGTCAGCCATACGTCGTAGAAAGGCATGCCGTGGTCATTCCAGAGGAAGGCAACCTGGGTGCTGTCCGGCGCCCAGGTTGGCCTGACCGGTGCTGTGCCGTCCAGCTTTGGCAGGGACACCAGTCGGTCCACCGAGGGCGCAGCAGACACTGGCGTGGTCAGCCAGGCCAGGGATAAAAGGGCAAACAGAGCGAAGATGGATTGAACAGAGCGCATACGGTGAATTTTCCACGACAGGTTGGCTAGAGGGTCAGAGTATATCGCTGGCCTGATCCGACCATGCATCGGCATCATGTACAGGCTGGACTGCCGGCGCTGCCGGTGATAGGTCTGACCCAAATGCGTTTTTCCAGCTACAATGGGAGAGTTTTGATTGCGCCCAGGTCATTCGTCCAGGCAAATTCCTCTGACATACCGGTGACCGATCTGTTCAAGAGCACCGATATTGTTTATTTTTCAATTATTTAGAATACGAAACTCCAATTTTTCGAGGTCAAGAAATGCAGCGCACCCTTTCCATCATCAAGCCTGATGCCGTGGCAAAAAACGTCATTGGTGAAATCTACACCCGCTTCGAACGTGCCGGCCTCAAGGTCGTCGCCGCCCGCATGAAGCACCTGAGCACGGAAGAAGCCGAAGGCTTTTACGCGGTCCACCGCGAGCGACCCTTCTTCGCCGATCTGGTCAAGTTCATGACCACCGGTCCGGTCATGGTCCAGGTGCTTGAGGGTGAGAATGCAATCGCCAGAAACCGCGAATTGATGGGCGCAACCGATCCGCGCCAGGCCGCCCCGGGCACCATCCGGGCAGATTTCGCCACCAGTATTGATGCCAACGCGGTGCACGGTTCCGACGGTGAAGAAACGGCAGCCCAGGAAATCGCCTTCTTTTTCGGTGATGATGAGATATACTCACGCTAATTATCAGCGCCGTGCCGCAAATGACTGCTGGGCAAGCAAAAAAGACTAACCTGCTGGGCTTGGACCAGGCAGGCCTTGAAAGGTTTTTCGCCGAAATCGGCGAAAAACCTTTCCGTGCCCGACAGGTACTGCAGTGGGTTCATCAACGCGGAGTGACTGACTTCGCGTTGATGACCGATTTGTCGCGTGCGTTGCGCGAACGCCTTCAGGTAGAGGCCGAGATAACGCCACCGAGAGTGATTCGCGAGCAATTGTCGGAAGACGGCACCGTCAAGTGGCTGCTATCCGTTGACGGTGGCAGCGCGGTCGAGACGGTATTCATCCCGGAGACTTCACGCGGCACCCTGTGCATTTCCTCGCAGGTGGGCTGCATGCTCAACTGCACCTTCTGTTCCACGGCCACCCAGGGTTTCAAGCGCAATCTTTCGGCATCTGAAATCATTGGCCAGGTCTGGCACGCGGTGAATACATTGGCCGACGAACGCTTCGGCCAGAGACGGGTCACCAATGTCGTTTTCATGGGCATGGGTGAGCCCTTGCTCAATTTGCCGTCCGTGACCGCAGCCCTGTCGTTGCTGCGGAACGACCTGGCTTATGGACTGGCCGCGCGCCGTGTAACGATCTCCACCGCAGGCGTTGTTCCCGGCATTGATCAGCTGGCCCATGCCGAGGAATTTGCGCTCGCCGTTTCCCTGCACGCGCCGGATGACGAGTTACGCAGCAGGCTGGTTCCTCTGAACCGCAAGTACCCGGTGGCCGACCTGATCGCGGCCTGCAAGCGCTTCATCGATGCGCGCCCCCGTCGATCCATCACCTTCGAATACACCATGATTGCCGGGGTCAACGACGGCCGCGCCCAGGCCAAAGGCGTGGTCAGGTTGCTCAACGGTCTTCCCTGCAAGATCAACCTGATTCCGTTCAACCCCTTTCCCGGCACGCCCTTCGAGCCCTCTAGTGCCGATGCCATCTACGAGTTTCAGAAAATCACCCGAGCCTCAGGCATCATCACCACCGTCCGAAAAACCCGGGGCGAGGATATCGACGCGGCCTGTGGCCAGCTGGTAGGCAAGCTGCTCAGCCCGAGTGAGAGGCGACTGCTGGTTCAGCAACAACTGGCCCGGCAAGCGCTGGAGGCGGCATGATGCTTCGCGCCTGTCTCGTCATGCTGGCAGTTGCTCTGATGGCAGGCTGTGCAACGACGCAGCAGGGCAGCCCCAGCGGACAGCGTGGCATGGAGCGGGTCAGCCCGGTGCGGGCGGCCGAGATCAACACCCGCCTGGGCGTCGGCTATCTCGAGCGTGGTCAGGTTCAACTGGCCATGGAGAAACTGGAAACAGCGCTGCGCCACGATCCGGACCATGTGCCCGCGCACCTGACCCTGGCCCTGATCTATGAGGAGATTGGCGATCACAATCGCGCCGGTCGACACTTTCGTCAGGCCTCAAGACTGGCCCCGAACGACGGCGGGACACAGAACAGTTACGCAGTATTTCTGTGTCGGCAAGGGGATTTCCGCGCAGCGGATCGTCATTTCATGCTGGCGACCGAAGATCCGTTTTACAACACACCAGAAGTTGCCTGGACCAATGCCGGGGCGTGTGCCCGGCGCAGCGGCGATATAGAAAAAGCCAACGGCTACTTTCGGGTTGCTCTGGAGATCGACCCGAATTTTCCGGACGCTCTGTTTCATCTCGCAGAACTCTACTACCAGCAGGGAGAAGCCTTCAGGGCTCGTGCTTTCCTTCAGCGGCTTGAGTCCGCTGCAGTCCCCGAAGCCGGGGCATTGTTTCTGGGCTACAGGATCGAATCCAGCCTGGGTAATCGTGTCGAGGCCAACCAGTACGTCAGCAGACTGGAGCGCCAATTTCCGGATTCGAGCGAAGCGCGCGAGTTGAGAGGGCTCGTAATGGATCAATGACCGACATAACAACAATTAAAGAAGAAGGCGGCGCCGAAGATAGGCATCGCCTGATCGGCGAGAGCCTGAAAGCGGCCCGGCGTGCACGGAAACTGGACATCGAGGATGTTTCCAGATCCTTGCGTTTGCCTGGCATGACCGTCGAGGATATCGAGGAGGGTCGACTTGACCGGCTGGCCGGACTGTACCGGCGCGGGCATGTTGCCAACTATGCCCGCCTGCTCGGAATGGATCCGGCGCCGTTGCTGGCCGACATCGACCCGGACCCGAGCCCCGAACTGCGCCAGGTTCTGCCCCGACCCCGCAGCGCAAGGAAGATTGAAAAGTACGTCAAGTATGCAACGTATATCGTTGTTACAATTGCGATTGTTCCTCCGCTGATTATCTTTTTCATTCAAGGCGGTTCGCGCATGGCCGAGCCTGAACCGCGGCCTGCCGTGGAGCATGTCGAAGGCGATTCTGCCAACAGCGACGAGCAGCGCATGGCGCGCCGTATCGCCCGTGCCCTGGCCTTGGATGATGCCGGCGATGGTGAAGCCGTCGGCCCGGTGACGGCCTCGGCACTGCCCATTCGCTCTCTGCGCCCGGTGCGGGAATTGCAGCCCGAACCTTTGCCGCTGGCCGAAACGGCACCGCTGGCTCCGCCAGGCGAAGACGATATCGCTCAGGCGCTCAAGCTGGAGCTGGGAATCGAACTGGTCGAAGACAGCTGGGTGGAGATTTATTCCGCTGATGGCAAGCGCCTCGAATACGACTTGCTACGTGCTGGCCAGCGGCGCTCCTACCAGGGGGAACCGCCGCTTCGTTTGCTGCTGGGTCGAGCCAGCGCGGTTCGATTGCTTGCCGACGGGCAGGCACTTGAATATCCGGGCCATGACCGCGCCGACGTGGTCAGCCTGGAAGTGCTGGCCGGTGGAGAAGTAAGACGCTGAGCCAGGTCCTTTCAGCCTGAATCAGGAGCGGACCCGCCCACCTGGCGGGTCATTGGTTTTTCCAGAGAGCCTTTCGCATGAACACGATTCGTTCCGTTCGCGGGATGCATGACATTCTTCCAGCCGATTCACCGCTTTGGCAGTGGCTGGAAAATCAGCTTGCGCAAATTTTCGCAGCCTACGATTTCCATGAGATTCGGTTGCCCCTGGTCGAGCAGGCCGAGGTGTTCATGCGTGCCATCGGCCAGGCAACCGATGTGGTCGAAAAGGAAATGTACGCCTTCGAGGATCGCAACGGCGACATGCTCAGCCTGCGGCCGGAGGGTACCGCCGGTGTCGTCCGGGCCGCGATCCAGCATGGCCTGCTGCAATCACCGGGATTGAAGGTCTGGTACCAGGGTCCGATGTTTCGCCACGAGCGACCGCAAAAAGGACGGCAACGTCAGTTCCACCAATTCGGTGCCGAAGTTTTCGGTCTCGAGCAGGCCGCTGCGGACGCCGAGTTGATCGCCATGGTCGAACGCATCTGGCGCACCCTTGGCTTGCGCGACAAGATCCGGCTGGAAATCAACTCGCTGGGAGACCGGGCAGACCGGGCTCGCTACCGCCAGTTGCTCATTGACTATCTGAAACCCCATGTCCATCGCCTGGATGCCGACAGTCAGCGCCGCCTGGAAACCAATCCGCTGCGGATCTTCGACAGCAAGAATCCCGACACGAAGGCGCTGATGGCAGACGCTCCTCGCCTGTTCGACGCCCTGGGCGAGTCCGCCCGGGTCCACTTCGACCAGGTCTGTCACTTGCTCGAGCAACTGGGTATTCAGTACCAAATCAATCCGGGGCTGGTACGCGGGCTGGATTACTACTGCCGCACCGTATTCGAGTGGATTACCGACGATCTCGGCGCCCAGGGCACGGTTTGTGCCGGCGGGCGCTATGACGAGCTGGTCGCCATGCAAGGCGGCAAGGACACACCTGGCATCGGCTTCGCACTGGGCGTTGAGCGCGTGCTGGCCCTGCTGAGCGCAGGCGGTATGGAACAAGTACAGGTACCGCAGGTCTATCTGGTCAGCCAGGTCGAGATCGGCGAGGCGCTGAAGCTCGCCGAGCAGCTGCGCGAAGCGCATCCCGGACTGCGGGTCGGCATGTCCCTGGCTGGCGGCAGCTTCAAGGCCCAGTTCAAGCGCGCCGATCGCAGCGGGGCGCCCCTGGCGCTGGTCCTGGGCGAGGCTGAACTTGCAGCCGGCGTGGTCCAGGTCAAGAACCTGCGCTCGGACTCGGCGCAGCAGGACAGCGTGCCAATCGCGCAGCTGGCCGAACATCTCGCACGCTTGCTTGCCGCCAGCGGCGAGCATTGATTTATCATTGTTAGCTTAATTTTTCCTTAATCGCAACGGCAAGAGAACAGTTCCCATGGCTGTAGAGCTTTACGACGAGCACGAACAGGGCGAACGCGTCCGCAAATGGATCAAGGAGTACGGCGTTTCCATCGTACTGGGCCTGGTCCTCGCCTTCGGTGGCATTTTCGGGTACCGCCAATGGCAAGATCACCAGGTTCAGCAACGCTTTCTGGCCGCCGAGTATTTCGACGTCATCCAGCGCGAGCTTGAATCCGGCGAAGTGGACCTGGCCGAACAACAGTTCGCCGCCCTGAGAGAGGCAGTTCCGCGCAGCTCTTACGTGGCGCTGTCCGGGATTCTCCTGGCCTCGGCCTATGTCGAGGATGGGCGACTGGAGCCGGCAGCCCGGATTTATTCGGAGCTGCTTGAGCGCCGGGGGCTGGATTCACTTCGCCCCGTGGTGACCCTGCGCCTGGCACGCATCTTCGAAGCGCAAGGCGATCTGGCAGGCGCCATGGCTCTGGTCGAGGGCGATGCGCCACCCGGCTTCACATCAGCCTGGGCCGAGGTGCGGGGTGACCTGTTGCTGGCCCGCGGCGATCATGCCGGGGCCCGCGTCGCATTCCAGGAGGCTCTGGACAATATCAGCGGGCAGGGCGGCAAGAGACGCCTGTTGCAGCTCAAGATTGACGCCACTGGCCCGGGCAGTGCGGAGGATGCTTCGTGACCCGGTGGATTCGAACCGGTCTGGCAATCGCCCTCGCAGCTGCCTTGAGCGGTTGCGGGATTTTCAACCGCGATCGTGGCGATGATGATGGTCCATCAGAACTGGTCCGCTTCGATGCCACCGTGCAAGTCGAACGTTTGTGGTCCACCGGCGTCGGCGCCGGCCTCAACCGCAGTCGGCCCAACTTCCGCCCGGTGGTGGTTGGTGACACCATCTGGGTCGGCGATCATCGAGGTCGTATTTCAGCGGTCAGCACGGAAAGTGGCCGGGTTCTGAGGCGTTTTGATACAGGCCTGGATTTGTCCGCCGGCCCGGCAGTCTTCGATGATCTCTTGCTGGCCGGCACTTTCGATGGCAACCTCGTAGCCCTCGATGCCGAGTCTGGCAGCGAACGCTGGCGAGCCCGACTGTCCTCGGAAATCCTGTCTTACCCGGTCCTGCACGACGGCGTCATCGTTGTGCGCTGCATCGACGGAAGGACATTCGGCATCGATCCGGCCGATGGTCGCCGGATCTGGGTCCATGATCGCAGTGTTCCCCTGCTGACCCTGCGCGGCAACAGCGATCCACTGGTGCGCGCCGGCCAGGTCTTTATCGGCTTCGACAACGGCATGGTTGCCGGACTTCGCGTCAGCGACGGCAGCCTGTTGTGGGAACAGCGCGTCAGCGTACCCGAGGGACGAACCGAGCTCGAACGACTTGCCGATATCGATGGCCCCATGGCGATCGTCGGCACGGATCTTTACGTGGTCACTTATCGGGGAAGAATGGCCAGCCTGGCACTGGAATCAGGACGCATTCTGTGGGTCAAGGACGTTGCCTCTCACTCCGGCATCAGTCTGCAGCGTACCCAGCTGGCTGCCGCCGATCGCGACGATGCGGTGTGGTTGATTGATCGCCGCAATGGCTCGACCCTGTGGCGGGAGGATCGCCTGGCTCGTCGCGGGATCAGTCGACCGGTATTTGTCGGCGACTTTGTCGTCACCGTTGACAACGAAGGCTTCATGCACTGGCTTGACAGCGACAGCGGTAACTTCGTTGCTCGTGTCCGACCGACGCGATCGGCACCGTCCGCGGCACCGGTGGCAGTCGGCAACACCGTCTATGTGCTCGACGAGAACGGTAACCTGAGCGCCTGGCGGCTGCGTGGTTGAGCACCCGGCTCGCTTGTTCCATGAATGACCTGCCGGTGGTTGCCATCGTGGGTCGGCCCAACGTGGGCAAATCCACCCTGTTCAACGCGCTGACCCGAACCCGGGATGCCCTGGTCGCCGACTTTCCCGGCGTAACCCGGGATCGTATCTATGGCCGGGCGCGCCTGGCTGAGCGTGACGTGATCCTGGTTGACACCGGTGGGCTGGATGACGCTGCTGATGAAATGGAGAGCGCTGCCCAGCACCAGACCCGGCTGGCCGTGGACGAAGCCGACCTGGTGCTGTTTGTCACCGATGCCCGCGATGGCCTGATCCCGGCTGATCTGGAAATCACCCAGTGGCTGCGCGGACTGGACAAGCCGCTGATACACGCAGTCAACAAGTCAGACGGGCTTGATGCCGATCTGGTCCTGGCCGAGGCATCCGAACTCGGCATGCCCGCACTGCTGATTGCGGCCAGTCACCGCCGTGGGCTGGATCGCCTGTCAAGCGCCATTGTCGAGGCCCTGCCGGCTGGCGAATCGACCCCTGTAATCGATAGCGAAGGCATCCACCTGGCCCTGATTGGCCGCCCCAACGCGGGCAAATCAACCCTGCTCAATCGCCTGATGGGCGAGGAGCGGGCCCTGGCCACGCCGACACCGGGAACCACCCGCGACCCGATCCGTGGCCGCGTCGAACGCGATGGGCAGGTCTACCACCTGGTCGACACCGCCGGCATTCGCCGGCGCCGCGGAAGCCAGGAGGGCATCGAGCGATTCAGTACCATCAAGGCCCTGCAGGCGATGGAAAAGGCCGACGTCGTAGCCCTGCTGCTGGACGTCGCCGACGGTGTTTCCGAACAGGATGCACGCCTGGCCGGCCATGTCATTGACGCCGGTCGGGCCCTGGTCATCGTTCTCAACAAATGGGACTGCCTTGATCGCGACCAGCGTAATCAGGCCCTGAAAGACGTTGCTGAACGACTGTCTTTCGCCACCTTCGCGCCGGTCGTAACCGCTTCGGCCCTGCACGGCAGTGGTCTTGGCGAGTTGACCGATGCCATAGAGCATGTTCATGGTGCCGCCAGCCAGGATCTGTCAACGCCGGCATTGACGCGGGTCCTCAGGGCAGCGGTCGAGGCACATGCGCCGCCAGGCGGAAAACATGCCACACCGAAACTGCGCTACGCCCATTCCGGCGGTAATTTCCCGACCCGCATCATCATCCACGGCAATCGAACCGCCGAGGTTCCCGAGCAGTACCGACGCTATCTGATCAACGCGTTCCGACGCCACTTCAATTTCACCGGGGTCCCGGTTCGCCTGCTGTTCCGCGATTCCGACAATCCCTATGCCGGGCGCAAGAACAAACTGACGCCACGACAGATCCAGAAACGCAAACGTCTGAAAGACTTTGGCCGACGAAAGAAACGACGCAAGTAAACGGCTGCAGCGCTACCTGGCCGGGCTGAGCGAGAAAGTCGCCGAGATTGACGTGGCCGCGGCCCGGGCCCGCGTTGCCGACGGAGCGATCCTTCTTGACATCCGAGAGCCCGCCGAGCTGGGTGGCGGCACCGCCGCACCGGCCTTGTTGATATCGCGCGGCATGCTGGAGCTGGAAATCGGCAACCTGGTCCCCGACAGGCAGTCCGATTTGATTCTGATGTGCGCCGGGGGTGATCGATCACGCATTTCGGCGGCCAGCCTCGGGGAACTGGGTTACAGTTCGGTGTCCAGCCTGGTCGGCGGCTTCGCTGCCTGGCGTGATACGGGTGGAGAGATCCGTCAGATCAGCGCCGACACAGGCCAGGAATCCGAACGTTACCTGCGTCATTTTGCCATGCCGGAGGTGGGCAGAATCGGTCAGGAAAAGCTGGCTGCGGCCCATGTCGTGCTGGTCGGCGCCGGCGGTCTCGGCTCGCCGGCCGCGCTATACCTGGCCGCCGCCGGCATCGGACATCTGACCCTGGTTGATGCCGATCGGGTCGAGCGCAGTAACCTGCAGCGCCAGATCCTGCACAGTGATCACCTGGTGGGTCATCTCAAGATTGAATCCGCTGCTCAGCGTCTGCATGCGCTGAACCCGGATATCCGGATCAGCACGATCAACCAGCGCCTCGACGCTGACAACGCCGAGGCCGTCATCGAGGCGGCCGACGTGGTGGTCGATGGCTCGGACAACTTTCCGACCCGCTACGTACTCAATGCGGCCTGCCAGGCGCTGGGCAAGCCGCTGGTCTACGGTGCCGTGCTGCGCTTCCAGGGTCAGGTTGCCTTGTTCGAACCGGGGCAGGGGGCCTGCTATCGCTGTCTTTTCCCGGAGCCCCCGCTGCCCCGGGATGCCCCCAGCTGCGCCGAGGCCGGCGTACTGGGCGTCATGCCAGGCGTGATCGGTTGCCTCCAGGCCACCGAGGTTCTCAAACGCATACTCGGTATCGGTGAGTGCCTGCAATCGCGACTGCTGCACTTCGACGCCCTCAGCATGCGTTTTCGCACCACCCGCCTGATCAGAGATCCCGAATGTCCGGATTGCGGGCCCCGGACATCCGTTTGAGCATGACCCGCTGCTACAGCGACCAGGACTGCAGGTTACGCGTGATCTGGTGAGTCACGGCCGGGTCGTCGGGCGGCGTCTGGGCCGGCCAGTGTTCAACCAGCGAACCCTTGCGGTTGAAAAGGTACTTGTGGAAATTCCAGCGTGGCAGAACCGCACCACCGTATTCCTGGGCCAGATCCTTGAACAGGTTGTGCGCGTTTATCCCCATGACCGAGTACTTGGCCGTCATCGGGAAAGTGACGTTGTATTCGGTGCGCACGAACTCCGCGATTTCTTCCTCCGAGCCCGGCTCCTGTTCACCGAAATCGTTGCAAGGTATGCCAACGACAACAAGACCGGACTGCTGGTAGTCCATGTAGAGTTGCTGCAACTTGGCGTAGTGCGGAGTGAATCCGCATTCCGACGCGGTATTCACCAGCAGTATGGGCTGATTGCGAAAGCGTTCCAGCGACACGGCACCGCCGGTGAGGCCGGCGAAGTTGTAGTTGAAGACGTTCACGTTTACGATCCTCAGGCTTGTAACATGCCTCAATCCTAACCGCTTCCCGGTACAATGTCGCCCCTGTGAGCACCCCAAAAGCAAACATTCTTGACGGCAAGGCCGTCGCCGAGAGACTCAAGGCTAATGTTGCCGAAGCGGTCAATGCGCACTTGGCCCGTGGCGGGCAGGTTCCTGGCCTGGCCGTTGTCCTGGTCGGAGACGATGCAGCCTCCGAAGTCTACGTCGGCAACAAGGTCCGAGCCTGCGAGCGGGCTGGCATCGCGTCGGTCAGTCACCGCCTGGCACACGGGACCGGGCGAGGCGAACTGCTGGCCCTGATCGATGAGCTCAACGAGTCACCCGAGATCCACGGCATCCTGGTCCAGCTGCCGCTGCCGCGTCACCTGGACGAGCGCCTGGTAACCCAGCGCATTCATCCGGACAAGGACGTCGATGGATTCCACCCGGTCAACATGGGCCGCCTGGTACTGCGGGATCCCGGTTTGCGTCCGTGTACGCCGCGCGGCGTCATGACGCTGCTGTCTGCCCACCAGCTTGACGTCAAGGGCCGCAATGCGCTCGTCGTCGGCGCATCCAACATCGTCGGCCGTCCCCTGGCCCTGGAACTGCTGCTGGCCGGCGCCACGGTCAATGTCGCGCATCGCTTTACCCGGGATCTGGAGCGACACGTGCGTAGCGCCGACCTGGTCTGCGTTGCCGTTGGCAAACCGGGCCTGATCGACCCGGACTGGATTCAGCCCGGCACCATCGTGATCGACATCGGCATCACCCGCAGTCCCGATGGCCGCATTCGTGGCGACCTGGACTTCGACGCCGTGGCCAAACGCGCGTCCTGGATCACACCGGTTCCCGGTGGTGTGGGACCGATGACCGTTGCCACGCTGATGCAGAACACGGCCGAGGCGGCCGGGCTCGTGGTCAAGGCGCCATGAAGCCTGCCGGCGCGCTGGTCATGGCCGCGCTCTTCTTCCTCACCGGCTGCGCCAGCCTGCTTGATCGTGCTGCCACCAACTTTGCCAACGATCTCGAATCGGCCATTCGTGCCTATGACGAGCCCTCAGCGGTTGCCGCCGCACTGCCGGCCTACCTGTTGCTGATGGAAGCGCGCCTGGAATCGCGGCCAAACGATCCGGGTCTGCGCCTGACCACGGCGCGCCTGACCGGAACCTATGCCGCCTTGTTCGTCGATCAATCCGGCTCGGCAAGTGAACAGCGCCTGACCCGAAGAGCGCTGGCCCATGCCAGGATCGGCGCCTGTCGGCACTCGAACACGCTGTGCGGACTGGAACAGCTCGACTTCGAGACCCTGGAGCAGCGCATCACGGAATTGGGGAACGCCCAGGTCGAGCCGGCCTACGTGCTGGCCACCACCTGGACATCTTGGATCGCGGCCCACTCGGACGACTTCCGGGCCCTTGCCGATCTGCCGCGGGTCGAGGCCTTGCTCGACTGGGTGGCCGCGACCGAGCCCGGTCACGACGATGGTGCGGTTTATCTCTACCTGGCGGTGCTCAACTCGCAGCGACCGCCAGCCGCCGGCGGCCAGCCACGCAAGGCCCGGGACTACTTCGAAAAGGCCCTTGCCGCATCTGAAGGTCACAACTTTCTGATCAACGTCTTGATGGCCGATTCCTATGCCCGGCTGATGTTTGATCGGGACCTTTACGTCGCGCTGCTGGAGGAAGTCATGCAGTCCGACAGTGACCATCCGGACTATCGCCTGATCAACCAGGTGGCGCGCAGCCGCGCGCAGATTCTGCTTCAGCAAACCGAGGCCATTTTCGACTGATGAACAAAATCCTGATCCCACTTTTCATGCTGGCTGGACTGCTCGCTGCACCGCTGGCCGCCCAGGAACTGAAAATCGCCACCCTGGCGCCCGACGGTTCAAGCTGGATGAACGAGTTGCGCGCGGCCGAGCAGCGCATACAGGCCCAGACTGACAACCGCGTACGCATTCGCTACTACCCCGGAGGCGTGATGGGCGATGCCAGCGCGGTCCTGCGCCGCATGCGTCTCGGTCAGCTTCAGGGAGGAGCCTTTACCCTGGGTGACCTGGCCGGCGTCTCCTCGGCCGTCAACCTCTACAGTCTGCCATTCGTATTCGAAAGCGAAGACGAGATAATGGCTTTGCGTGAGCACTTCGATCCGCTGATCAAGGCAGCGCTGGAAGAGCAGGGTCTGATCGTTCCGGGCCTTAGCCTGGGCGGTTTCGCTTACCTGTTCGGTCGCGATCCCTTTCCGGCACCGGCAGCGCTATCGACCAGCTGGCGGGTCTGGGTGCCGGCCGGGGATGCGCTGTCGCGCCGCACCCTTGAGCAGGCCGGCGTCAGCCCGGTACCGCTGCCGCTGGCCGATGTCTACACATCCTTGCAGACCGGCGCCATCAATACCTTTGCCAGCACTGAATCCGGCGCCATCATCCTGCAATGGCACATCCGGGCCCGCCACATGCTTGATCTGCCCATCCTGATGACGGGCGGAACCATCGGCCTGGATCGGCGTGCGTTCAACCGTCTGGCAGAGCAGGATCGAGACATCGTGCTAAGCGAATTCAACCAGGCCCTGGTCCGCCTGGAGGCGGTCAACCGGCGCGATAACGAATCGGCCCGCGAAGCCTTGGTCGGACAGGGGATCACCATCACGGCACCCGACCCCGAGCATGCCCGGACCTGGCAGCTGATCGCCAGCCAGACCCGTGACCAGATGATCACCAGCGGCCAGATCGAGGTGCCGCACCTGGACGACATGCTGGAGCGCCTAGAGGCCTACCGTGCAAAATGACAACTGGTTCGAGTCGGTCCAGCGCCAGCTCGAGCGACTTGAATCGACGGCACTGACTATCCTGTTGCTGGGCCTGGTCGGGCTGGGCCTGACCCAGATCGTGATGCGTAACGTTTTCGGCATGGCCTTGCCCTGGGCTGACGGTGCCATGCGCGCCATGGTGCTGTGGTTGGCCATGATTGCCGCTGTCGTCGCCGCCGGGCGCTTTCGTCACATTCGCATCGACCTGCTGTCACGGCTGTTGCCGCCGAAACTGGTCACGATCATTCATGTGCTGATGATGCTGCTGACGGCCGCTGTATGCCTGGCCATGAGCTGGTTGAGTCTGCGCATGGCGGCTCTGGAGTACGAATTCCAGACCGCGGCTTTCCTGGGGGTTCAAACCTGGATGGTGCAGCTGATCGTGCCGATCGGCTTTGCCTTGATGGCGGTCCGCTTCGTTGCTGCCGCGTTCCGTCGTCCGCCGGTCTCGGAGCAGGCCCATGCCTTCACCGAGCTGCCCGAAGACACGAGGCCTGATTCGAGATGATCGTCGTCATCCTGGTGCTGCTGGCGCTGGTCGGCATGCCCTTGTTCGCCGTCATCGCGCTGGGCGCCATGGCCGGGTTTCATGGCGCCGAGCTGGACCTGGCCCTGGTTGCCATGGAGTTTCAGCGCATTGGCGAAATGCCGGTCCTGGTCGCCTTGCCACTGTTTACCTTCGCCGGTGTTCTCGTTGCCCACAGCGAAACGCCCGCTCGCCTGGTTGACCTGACCCGGGCAGCCCTGGGCTGGTTGCCGGGCGGTCTGGCCATCCTGGGTCTGTTCATGTTCGCCCTGATGACGGCTTTTACCGGCGCTTCGGGCATTACCGTGGTCGCCCTGGGCAGCCTGATGCTGCCGGCACTGCTGGCTGCCGGTTACCAGCGCCGTTTTGCCCTGGGACTGGTCACCACCGGTTCCAGCATGGGCGTGCTGTTCGCGCCCTCGCTGCCGCTGATTCTCTACGCCGTCGTGGCCCAGCAGGTAGCGCCGGGGCAGGGCATTGGCGTTGATGATCTGTTTCTGGCCGGCTTGCTGCCCGGCATCCTGATGCTGGCCGTGCTGGCTGCCTATGCCATGTGGGTTCAGCGTGACCTGCCGCCGGATACGCGCCCGGCGCCGGAGCTGGGCAAGTCGGCCCGGGCGATCGCCTGGGAGCTACCGCTCCCGTTCGTGGTCCTGGGTGGAATTTACAGCGGCTGGCTGCTGGTTATCGAGGCAGCCGTCGTCACCGCCGCCTGGGTACTGATCACCCTGGTTTTCATTCGCCGCGAGATTTCACTGGCCCGACTGCCGGACATCGTTACCGAGGCCATGATGCTGGTCGGTGCGATTCTGATCATCCTGGGCATGTCGCTGGCCTCGACCAATGTCATGATCGATGCGCAGGTCCCGCAGCGCTTGTTCGAAGCGGTCGCACCGCATATCGACAGTCGCATCGTGTTCCTGCTGCTGGTCAACCTGGTGCTGTTGATTGCCGGCATGCTGCTCGACATTTTCGCAGCCCTGGTCATCCTGGCCCCACTGATCATTCCGGTTGCCCTGGCCTTTGGCGTGGACCCGGTGCACCTGGGGATCATTTTCCTGGCCAATCTGCAGATCGGTTACTGCACACCGCCGGTGGGCATCAACCTGTTCCTGGCCAGTCATCGCTTCGGCGACGACATCCTCAAGGTATACCGGGCCACCCTGCCATTCCTGGGTCTGCTGCTGATTGCCCTGTTGATCATCACCTGGTGGCCTGCCCTGAGCCTGTGGCTGCCAGGGAGGCTTTGAGGCGGGCCCAGCAAGCGCCGGGCGATCGCTTTTATCAGCGCTCGACGATGGCGCTCACGCCCATGCCGCCGGCGGTGCAGATCGAGATCAGGCCGCGACCCGAACCGGCTTCTTCGAGAATGGCCGCCAGGGTTGACAGGATCCGCGCGCCGGTGGCGGCGAAGGGATGTCCAATCGCGACTGAACCGCCACGGACGTTCATCTTCGACCGATCAATGCTGCCCAGGGCGCCGTCCAGACCGAGACGGTCGCGGCAGAAATGCTCCGACTCCCAGGCTTTCAGCGTGCAAAGCACCTGGGCAGCGAACGCCTCGTGGATCTCGTAAAAGTCGAAATCCTGCAGCTTGAGACCGGCCCTGGTCAGCATTTCGGCCACGGCCACCGCCGGGGCCATCAGCAGCCCCTCGTCCTTGTTGACGTAATCGACCGAAGCGGTACGACCGTAGGTCAGCCAGGCGGTGACTGGAAGATCATGCTTCCTGGCCCAGTCCTCCGAGGCCAGCAGAACGGCAGCCGCTCCGTCGGTGAGGCTGGACGAGTTGCCCGCACTCAATGTGCCGGTCTTGCGGTCAAAAGCAGGCTTCAGGCTGGAGAGCTTTTCCAGCGTACTGTCGGCGCGGACGTTGTTGTCACGGATGACACCGCTGTGCGGTATCACCAGGTCATCGAAAAAGCCGGATTCCCAGGCCGCGGCCGCCTTCTGGTGGCTTTCCAGCGCCAGCTCGTCCTGATCGGCGCGGCTGATTTCCCACTCCCTGGCCATGCGCTCGCAGTGCTGGCCCATCGACAGGCCGGTGCGCGGCTCGGCGTTGCGCGGTGCTTGCGGAGCCAGTTCGCCGAAGGAAAAACCCTTGAACGCCCCGAGCTTCTGGCCAAATGATCGTGCCCGAGACAGCTTGATAAGGCGCTGCGCGAAGCGGCGCTGAAACACAACCGGTGCGTCGCTGGTCGTATCGGTGCCGCCGACTATGGCGCACTCGATCTGACCGCTGGCGATCTGTCCGCCGGCCAGCAGCGCGCCCTGAAGACTGGTGCCGCAGGCCTGCTGCATGGTGATCGCGGAAGTCAGCGGTGACAGTGTGGTCGAAAGCACGGCTTCGCGGGCCAGGTTCCAGTCCTTGGAATGGGTCGTGACCGCGCCGGCCAGAACCTGGTCCAGCTGTTTGCCGTCAAGCCCGTAGCGATCCACCAGGCCCTGAATGGCTGCGGCCAGCATGTCCAGGTTGGTCTGGTCGGCGTAGAGCGAATTCGAGCGACAGAACGGAATGCGGCTGCCGCCGATGATGGCGATCTTGCGCAGGTTGTTCTCGGACATCAGGAAGACTCCTTTTCGTCAACCGTGCCGGCTTCACCGTCACGTGATTCCAGGTAATGCAGGGGACCACCGCGGAACGGTGCGAAGCCGGTGCCGAAAATCATGCCGGCATCCAGCAGATCGGCCGATTCAACCACCTCGTCAGCGAGGCAGGCCTTGCATTCATCAAAGTAGGGCTGCATGAGCTTTGCGGCCAGTTCGTCCAGGTCGTGGCCCTCGTGGGCCTTGGGGTCGCGCTGCGGCTTGCCCTTTTTCCAGCGGTAGAAACCCTCACCGGTCTTCTTGCCCTTCTTGCCGGCCTTGACCATTTCCTCCAGCACTTTCCGGTCTTCACCGGCAGCCTCGCCCATAAGCGTATCGATCACGCCAAGGCCGACATCGAGGCCGACGGTGTCGGCCAGCTCGACCGGTCCCATCGGCATGCCGAATTGCTCGGCGGCCTTGTCGATGGCTTCGCGCGGCACACCCTCGCGGTGCAGGGCCATGGCGTTGCGCATGTAGGGCGCGAGCACCCGGTTGACCAGGAAACCAGGCGTGGATGTGACCGGCAGGGCGTACTTGCCGATCTGGGTGGCGAAGCTGGAACCGTCATTGACCCGGTCCGGGTCGGATTGCTTGTCATAAACGATTTCGACCAGTGGCATTTGCGCAACCGGGTTGAAGAAATGCAGGCCGATCAAACGGCTGGGGTCGTCGAACACATCCGACAGTTCTGCCAGCGGAATGGCCGAGGTATTGGTGGCAACCAGCGTATGCGCCTGCAGATCGGGCTTGAGTTTCTCGAATAGCTCGCGCTTGGCATCGCGGTTTTCGAAGATGGCCTCGATGATGACGTCGGCGCGCTTGACACCCTTGCCCTCGACATCAGCAACCAGGCGCGTTTGCGCCGCAGCCACCGCCTCGGGTTTCTTGAGACGTCGCTTGAACAGGCTCCTGGCGCGTTTCAGGGCCGGCTCGATGTACTTCATCTCGCGGTCCTGAAGGGTCACCTCCAGGCCACGCACCGCACACCAGGCCGCAATGTCGCCACCCATGACGCCGGCGCCAATAACATGCACCCGCCGGGCCTTGAAGTCGCTGCGCTTGCCCTGGGCCTTGAGTTCTTCCATGAGTCGGAAAACCCGGCGCAGATTGCGCGAGGTGTCGCCGGCAAGCAGCCGTGGCACCTTGTCGCCCTCGGCCCGGATCATGGCCGCCTGCGAATTGCCGCAGGCCTCGAAGGCGTCAATCAATTCATAGGGCGCGGGGTAATGCTCCTTGCGCGCCTTGCGCGCCACCTGCTTGCGCATCTGGCCGGCCAGGAACTTCCTTACCGGCCCGAGCGTGGTCAGGCGCGCCTTGAGCGGCGGCTTGCCGGCCCGCTTTTTCTTCAGTACCGCGTTGCGGGCGGCCCAGCGCAGCGAACCATGCTTGTCGACGGTCTGGTTGATCAGCCCCATGCCTCGCGCCGGCCGCGCCCGCAGCATCTTGCCGGTCAGCATGATCTGCATGGCGTTGAGTCCGCCCATGGCGGTGATCGAGCGACCGGAGCCGCCGAAGCCGGGATAAATGCCCAGGTTGACTTCGGGGAAGCCGACCCGCGTGTGATCGGCATCCAGGGCGATCCGCCAGTCGAAGCAAAGCGACAATTCCAGGCCACCGCCGAGACAGTAGCCCTCGAAGGCCACCACGGTGGGGAAGGGCAGGTCTTCTACCCGCTGGAACAGACCATGCACCTTGCGCACATTCTCTTCGAGTTCCGACACCTTGTCGGTGGCATCGAACTCGCGAACGTCGGCGCCAACGATGAAGTTGCGTCGTTTTCCCGACATCAGGACCAGTCCGGTTGGCTTGTCGCTTTCCAGCCGGGCAATGATCTGTTCAAACTCCGACAGCACTTCGGTGCCGAGACTGTTTACTTTCTCGTCGCTGCGGTCGATGTAGAGCCAGGCGATATTGTCAATATCGGTGTCCAGGCGCCAGTGCTTCCAGCCATTTGTGCCGGCAGATTCCGAGGCCATGCAGGTTTACTCCATTCAGGTGCGTATGGTGATATCCATGGAGTTTATCACTACTGGGATTCCAGGCAGTCGATTCCGAAGGACTCGAGCATTTGCACGCAGCGAATCAATGGCAAGCCGATCAAGGCTGTGGCGTCGTCGCTTGCCATGGCATCGACCAGGGCCACGCCCAGGGATTCGCTGCGCATGGCGCCGGCGCAGTCCAGTGGCTTGTCACGCTCGACGTAGGCCGCGATCCGCTGTTCAGTCAGCTGCCGCATCCGCAGGGTGGTCGGGACGACGGCTTGCAGGCAGCGCTCGCCGCTGACCATGGCCATGGCGCTGTGGAAAACGACGGTGTGGCCGCTGACAAAGGCCAGCTGCTCGCGCGCACGCTCGATTGTCCCCGGCTTCCCAAGCAAACGTCCCCGGCACTCTGCCACCTGATCGGCGCCGATGACGACGGCATCCCGGTCCATTGCCGCCACCTTGTTGGCCTTTTCAAGGCTGAGCCGTTGCGCCAGCGCCTGCCCGCCTTCATCGGGTCGGGCGGTTTCGTCGATGTCGGCTGCCATGACCTCGAACGGGATGCCGAGCCGGGCCAGCATCTGGCGCCGATATACCGATCCGGAGGCGAGAATCAATCGCGGCATGCATGCTCCCTGATTGTCCAGGCGAATGACGTCTGGGTGATTGTGGATTATCAACTCCCAATGATATAATGGCCGGCTTATGTCGCGAGACTTTCCCGATTGGGTGAATCCGGAACGAGCCGCCTCGGCCCGCCGCGAGTTTGCCGGAACCATGCCGCTGGCAAGAATGCCACGTGTCGAGGATCTGGTCGAGACGGGCGGCACGAACGAGATTCAATTCGTTCTGGCCTTTTCCCTCAATGAGCAGGGCCAGGTCAGGGTGGATGTGGAGATCAAGGGCAGTGTTCCGATGCGCTGCCAGAGAACACTTGGCACCTTCGAGCAGCCGCTTGAGAGCCGATCCGTGATCGGTGTGGTTGCCAGCGAAGATGACGTGGCCGGGCTGCCGGATGACTACGAGCCGGTGCTGTGTCCGGACCAGCGCCTGGAGCTGGCTTCACTGGTCGAGGAAGAGGTGTTGCTGAGCCTGCCCCTGGTTCCGGTTGATCCGGCATCAAGCCCGGTCGGCCAGGCCGCAGCGGTGGAAGAAGATACCCATCGGCCGTTCGAAGGCCTGGCCGAATTGAGAAAGAAACGCGAAACTTAGTCGATTGTCCTGGAGTATTGATCATGGCTGTTCAAAAGAACCGAAAAACCCCGTCGAAGCGCGGCATGCGCCGCTCGCACGACAGCTTGTCTGCGCCGACCCTGTCGGAAGAGGCGGCAACCGGCGAAACCCATCGCCGTCATCACGTTTCGCCGGAAGGCTTCTACCGGGGCCGTCAGGTCATCGAGGTGGCGCCGGAAATCGAAGAAGAAGAAGACGAAGTCCAGGGCTGACCTGTCCTGATCCATGACCGAGGCCACTCGGGTTCGAATTGCCGTCGATGCCGCGGGCACCGATGGCGGTGCGGCAGTGATATCCGATGCCGTAGAACAGGTTCTGGCCGGTCATGCGGATCTTGGTTTCGTGTTGCTGGCCGATCCGGATCAGGCCGCTGGCCTGTCCTCTCGACTGGCCAGTGAGCGGGTGGAAGTCCGGGTCTGTGAACACGCGCTGCCGGCAGACATGAACGCCGCCGGCGCCATTCGTCGTGGCCAGGGCAGCACCATGTGGCAGGCACTGGAACTGGTCCGGGAGGGCCAGGCAGATGCGGTGGTCAGCGGTGGCAGCACGGGCGCCCTGATGGCCTTGTCCCGCCATCTGCTTGGCACTTTGCCTGGCGTCGAACGTCCAGCGCTGATGGCAGCCATTCCGACCCTGACACATCCGGTATGGATGCTTGATCTTGGCGCCAACATTCACGTTGACGCCCGCCGCCTGCTGGAATTCGCCCAGCTTGGTCATGTCACCTGCCAGGTGCTTGAAGGCAAGGCGCCCACGATCGGTCTGCTCAATGTCGGCACGGAGCCCGGCAAGGGGCCAGACGTGATTCGCGAGGCCGCCCGACTGATCGATGAGGACAGCGCTCTGGATTACGCCGGCTTTATCGAGGCCGATCAGGTCTTCAGCGGCACCGTCGACCTCGTGGTCTGTGATGGTTTTGCCGGCAACGTGTTGCTCAAGAGCGCCGAAGGTTCGATCAAGCTGCTGTTCGCCTCGCTGCAGGCCGAGTTTCGCGGCAGCTTCTGTGGCCTGCTGGCCCGCAGGCGTCTTAAGCGACTGCATGACAGCCTTGATCCGGCGCGGCATAATGGGGCGCCAATGCTGGGCGTGCGGGGAACGGTTATCAAGAGCCACGGCGGCACTTGCAGCCGTGGATTCGCCCGGGCCCTGGAGCTTGCCGCGCTGGAAGCGCGGAAAAATCTGGTGGATTGCCTGGAACGACAGCTTCTGGCCGGGTACTAATCGGCCCGAAGCGGCTTGACATCGAGAACAAGACCAATTCAAACGGGAGTCATACCGGAATGTATGCGCGAATTGCCGGGACCGGAAGTTATTTGCCCGAACGGGTGCTGACCAACCAGGAACTCGAATCCATGGTCGACACCTCCGACCAGTGGATTCGCGAGCGCACCGGCATCTGCGAACGGCGGGTCGCTGCCGAGGGCCAGACCACTTGTGATCTGGCCGAGCAGGCCGCCCTGCGGGCCCTGGATGCCGCTGGCCTCAAGCCCGCTGATATCGATTTGCTGATCGTCGGCACCACCACCCCGGACGTGATTTTTCCGTCCACTGCCTGCTTGCTGCAATATCGGCTCGGACTCGGGGAATGCGGCGCATTCGACGTCAATGCCGCCTGCTCGGGTTTCATCTACGCCATGTCCGTGGCTGATCAGTTCATCCGCGCAGGCACGGCCCGGCGGGTACTGGTTGTCGGTGCCGAAACCCTGACCCGCATGATCGACTGGAACGATCGCGGAACCTGCGTGCTGTTTGGGGACGGCGCTGGCGCCGCCGTGCTGTGTGCCGATGAGGAGCCCGGGATTCTCTCCACGCATATTCACGCCAACGGTGGTTACGGCGATCTGCTCAAAACCGATGTCGGCGTATCGCGCGGGTTCCTGGCAGAGAAGGGCGGCGGCGTGCGGGTCAGCATGCGCGGCAACGAAGTGTTCAAGGTCGCAGTCAACACGCTGGGGCGAATTGTCGACGAAACCCTGGCTGCCAACCAGATGGAAAAGAGCGACCTGGACTGGCTGATTCCGCACCAGGCCAACCTGCGCATCATCAAGGCCACCGCGAAGAAACTGCAAATGTCCATGGACCAGGTCATCGTGACTGTCGACAAACATGGCAATACCTCGGCGGCCTCGGTGCCGCTGGCACTCGACCACGCCATTCGTTCCGGTCGAGTCCAGCGCGGCGAGAAGCTGCTGTTGGAGGCCTTCGGTGGCGGTTTCACCTGGGGTGCAGCCCTGGTCGTTTACTGACCGGTCGCAGATCGCCTTCGATCAACGCCGAAGCATTCCGCATCGTCACGAAGATCGTCTCATCTGTCTCTTTTCATCAAGCGTTTAGCAAATCATATGCGAGGGATCATGTCTGAACTAGCCTTGCTGTTTCCCGGCCAGGGTTCGCAGTCGGTCGGCATGCTGGCTGAACTGGCCAGCGTCCATCCACAGGTGCAGGAAACCTTTGAGCAGGCCGGGCAGGTCCTGGCTGTCGATCTGTGGCAACTGATCAGTGAGGGCCCGGCCGAGAACCTCAATCGCACGGAACTGACCCAGCCCGCCATGCTCGCCGGAGGTGTTGCCGTCTGGCGCGTCTGGCAGGCCCTGGATGGCCCTGTGCCGGCGGCCATGGCAGGACACAGCCTGGGTGAATACACGGCCCTGGTTGCGGCGGGTGCGCTCGCTTTCGAAGACGCCGTGCGCGTGGTCGCCGAGCGCGGCAGACTGATGCAGGAGGCCGTTCCCGAGGGTGATGGTGCCATGGCTGCGGTGTTGGGTCTGGACGACGAGGTGGTCGCGGCGATCTGCCGTGAGGCGGCCGAGGGCCAGGTTGTAACGCCTGCAAACTACAACTCCCCCGGACAGATAGTCATCGCAGGCGACTCGGCAGCGGTCGAGCGGGCGATGCACAAGTGCCGCGATGCCGGAGCCAAGCGCGCCATGATTCTGCCGGTAAGCGTGCCGTCGCACAGCCCGCTGATGCGCTCGGCTGCCGAATCCCTGGCCCACATCCTGGCCGATGTGGAAATTCACGCGCCGGGCATTCCTGTCATCCACAACGTCGACGTCGACAGCCATGATCAAGCCGATGCGATTCGACAGAGCCTGGTGACACAGATGTACTCTCCGGTACGCTGGACCGAAACGGTGCAAGCGCTCACCGCACGCGGTATCCTCGTGATGGCCGAATGCGGCCCCGGACGCGTGCTGTCAGGACTGGGCAGACGCATTGATCGAAGCGTGAAATGGATGCCGCTGGACCAGCCCGATCTGATCGATTCGGCCTTCAACGAGCTCAAAGGAACCAAGCCATGACCGCCAATGACAGCTTTCGCCTCGATGGTCGCAACGCACTGATCACCGGCGCCAGCCGGGGTATCGGCCAGGCCACCGCGCTGTGGCTGAAGGAGCTGGGTGCCGAGGTATTCGGAACCGCGACTTCCGCAGCCGGAGCCGAGCGCATCAGCCAGACACTGGGCGAGGGCCGAGGCCTGGTTCTGGATGTCACTGACGCTGAGGCCATTACGTCCACCGTTGAACAGGTCAGCGCCCAGGCCGGACCCATCGGCATCCTGGTCAACAATGCCGCCATCACCCGGGATCAACTGCTGATGCGGCTGAAAGACGACGACTGGGATGAAGTCATGGATACCAACTTGCGTGGTGCCATGCGGATGACCCGGGCCTGCCTGCGCGGCATGCTCAAGGCTCGCTTCGGGCGCATCATCGGCATTTCTTCGGTGGTCGGCTATGCCGGCAATCCGGGCCAGGCCAACTACTGTGCAGCCAAGGCCGGCCTGGCCGGTTTTTCACGCGCAATCGCCCATGAGCTGGGCAGTCGCGGCATCACTGCCAACGTGATTGCCCCGGGATTTATCGATACCGACATGACCCGCGCGCTTGACGAAGCACAGCGCGACCGCCTAAAGGGTACAATTCCCCTCGGACGACTGGGCAAGCCGGAGGACATTGCGGCCTGCGTTGGCTTCCTCGCGGGCGCTGGTGGTGCTTACATCACCGGTCAGACCTTGCATGTCAATGGCGGCATGTATATGACATGATTTGTCATGAACAGTCTATAACATACCAATAAATATAATTTTTATTAACTTCGGGAAGCAAAAGGGCCATCTGCCTGCTTCGTTTTCCAACTGGCGAAGCCGTCTGGAGTTCACTACAATGTGGCGGCTTTGAAAAACCCTTCTAGAGGAAAAGCAACAATGAGCAGCATTGAAGAACGCGTCAAGAAAATCGTCATCGAGCAGCTGGGCGTCA